>CACOYI010000017.1 GCA_902631405.1 K189A clade bacterium
AGCTCGCGAGCCTATAATTAAGCGACATGTTGAAGAGGTAACAATGACGGAACTGAATACTTTTCGAGAGGAGATCCGAGGTTGGCTACAAGATAACTGCCCCAAGTCAATACAGACGCCGATGGCGGCTGATGAGTACCCTGGTGGAGGCAGAAGAGCCGAGTATAAAAATCCCGATACGAAATTGTGGTTGGAGCGTTGTGCTGAAAAGGGCTATACGGTCCCCTCTTGGCCGAAGGAATACGGTGGAGGCGGCTTAAGTAAAGAGGAAGTAGTCGTCTTCCAGAGAGAGATGAGGGAGATAAATGCGCGTCCACCGCTCGTTGGAATGGGATTGAGCATGATCGGACCAGCGTTACTAGACTACGGAACCGAGGAGCAAAAAAAAGAGCACCTGCCAAAAATTGCTCGTGGGGATATCTGGTGGTGTCAGGGTTACAGTGAGCCCGGTTCAGGATCTGATCTCGCGAGTTTGCGAACTTCAGCCGTGGAGGATGGGGACGATTTCATCATTAATGGGCAAAAGATCTGGACCTCTGGGGCTGACCAGGCAGACTGGATGTTCTGCTTGGTGAGAACGGATTTTGATGCACCAAAGCATGATGGTATCTCATTTGTTCTTTTTGATATGGAAACGCCAGGCATAAGTGTAAAGCCGATAAAATTAATAAGCGGTTATTCGCCGTTCTGCGAAACATTTTTCGACAATGTTAGAGTTCCAAAACGTAACTTAGTCCATGAGCTGAACAAAGGCTGGACTGTCGGCAAGAGGCTCTTACAGCATGAAAGATCCTCGATAGGTGGCATTGGAGGCGGTCAAAAAACGACTTCAATAGAGGAATATGCTCTGAAGTACCTCGGCAAAACCACAGATGGGAAAATCGATAATGCTAGTGTTCGAGACAATGTCTTGGCCCATCGGATTAATGACAAAGCGTTTTCGTTGACGATGCAGAGAAGTGTGGACGAATCGAAAACGGGAGCTTCGCCCGGAGCGCTTTCTTCGATGTTTAAATACTATGGAACGGAACAGAATAAGGGCAAATATGAGCTGCTGCTAGATATTCTTGGTACGCAGTCTCTGGGTTGGTCCGGTGACGACTTCACCGATGATGAACTCGGCACCACAAGAGCTTGGTTGAGGTCGAAGGCAAATTCGATTGAGGGCGGCACCTCGGAAGTGCAACTGAACATAATCGCCAAAAGAGTGCTCGGGCTTCCGGATTAGTTAAACGGGAACGGGCTTAGATATGATTCACCCTGCAGCTGCCAAGGTGATGGAAGGGGACGGTTCAGTTCGGAGTAAATACGGTTTCTCTGTTAAGAAAGCGTCAGAGGGCAAATGCGAGATAGAAATGAATGTCCTGTCAGATTGGATAAACGCTGCCGGGTACACGCATGGCAGCGTCGCTTACGCGATTATGGACAGCGCCTGTGCTTATGCAAGTGCATCTCTTAACAAGCTCGCAGTAACAATAAACGGAAATGTGAACTATACGAAGGGGACCAAGGTGGGAGACCGCCTTTTGGCGGTTGCGGAACTCCAAACGCAAAGCGCCAAGCTTATGACCTTCGCAGGGAGAGTGATTGATCAAGACGAAAGAACAATCGCGACCGGGTCTTTCCTATTTCAAGTCTTAGGTGATCGAGATTAAAGCCAGCGTACTTTCCGAGGTTCGGCGAAAATCACCGATAGGATTGCTTATCCTGATGTCGATAACAATGCCGATCGCCTTCAATGCTTGGTCCGCGCAGTTAAATAACTTTGTGGTGGAGGCCGCAAATTTTACGGGTGTAGAAATTGGAATTCTACAAAGCCTTAGAGAGGTGCCAGGCTTTTTGGCTTTCACTACAGTGTTTGTCCTACTAATTTTGCGCGAACAAACTTTTGCAGTCCTATCGCTCGCTCTTCTAGGGCTGGGAGTGGCGATGACAGGATTTTTCCCAACGGAGTATGGGCTCTATTTTACGACGGTAATAATGAGTATAGGGTTCCATTATTTTGAGGCCGTGAAGCAATCTCTTAGTCTGCAGTGGTTGAAGAAAGAAGAGGCTCCTCAAATCCTCGGGCGTCTTATAGCAATCGGCTCGGTAACGTCTCTAACCGTCTATTCACTACTGTGGTTTTTTATCGAGATTTTCCAGGCGTCTTTCTTAGTAAACTTCTTAGTTTCAGGAGGAATCTGCCTCGGCTTGGCAATATTTATGGGAATGTATTTCCCAAGCTTTGAAGAAAAGTCACAGCAGAACAAATCGATAGTATTGCGGAAACGTTATTGGCTCTACTATTTACTCACTTTTTTGTCGGGAGCAAGGCGTCAGATATTTGTTGTATTCGCGGCTTTCCTGATGGTCGAAAAGTTTGGTTATTCCGTGTCCGAAGTCACTTTGCTCTTCTTGGTCAACTACGCCTTCAATTGGCTTTTCGCAGAAAAAATCGGTCAGTTGATAGGCCGCATTGGCGAGAGGCGAGCCCTTACGTTGGAATATACGGGACTTGTTTTCGTATTCGTGGCCTATGGTTTAGTCGAGAACGCGACGTTAGCGGCATGCCTATATGTGATTGACCATATGTTCTTTGCGTTGGCTATAGGTATAAAAACATATTTTCAGAAGATAGCTGACCCCGCCGATATGGCGAGCAGTGCCGGTGTATCATTCACTATCAACCACATTGCTGCGGTGGTTATTCCGGCTGCATTAGGGTTGGTATGGTTGTGGTCGCATGCCCTGGTTTTCTACTTTGGTGCCATGTTCGCCTTCTTGTCTTTGATCGCATCGCAGCTAATTCCCCGTGACCCTATGCGGGGTAAAGAGACAAATTTAACCTCCGCTAATTCGCTTGGTTATCAGACTTAGTTTTCTTTAGCTAAGACCTCTCTCAAACGTTCCAAGGAAGTTTCCATCCCCTGTTGAATGAATGGTTCGACCGCCGCAGGGTCTACCTCTGTTTCCCAGATGAAGATGGTGCCGCTCTCGTTTCGGATTAACTGAATAGATGCCTTGTGTGCAGCTAATTTTGGAGTCGATTCGACAACAGAATATTCGAGTCGAAAAGAATCATCGTCTCTTAACAGTATCTTCTCTGCGAGATCGCCCGCTCCGTCCATTTTAAATCGGCGTATTCCATTACTGTACACACACGACTCGACTCCGTTTACCCAATCTATTCGATCGGGAGTTCCGACTACTGCCCAGACTTTTTCCGCTTTGTGAGGTATCTCTGTCTCGATTCTTATTGGCATTTGGGGCTCCTGCTTTTTCCAAATGATAGCGGTATGCTCAACGAAGGAAAGGGTCAAATCGTTCGGATTGGGAGGTTGATTGATGGAAGGGCCTTTGAAGGGATTGAGAGTTTTGGACTTGACTATTGCGAGAGCGGGTCCAACAGCAGTCAGACTGCTATCGGATTGGGGAGCGGACGTCGTGAAAGTTGAGCCGATTCCTCAAAAAGATTCATCAGGAAATTCTGTAACAGGCGCGCGTCGCGGCCCTGATGAACAAAATCTACATCGGAATAAGCGCTCTATCTCCATTAATTTAAAAATGGATGCTGGAAAGATGCTTTTTCACAAAATGGTCAAAGAGGCTGATGTGGTCGTTGAGAATTTTCGCGCCGATGTGAAGTATCGTCTTAATGTTGACTATGAAACCTTATCGAAGATAAATCCGCGCCTAGTCTATGCGAGTATTTCTGGTTTCGGTCAAGATGGTCCCTATAGTAATCGACCTGGGGTAGACCAAATTATTCAGGGTATGAGCGGCTTGATGTCTGTGACTGGCGAGCCCGGTCGTGGACCGATGAGGGTTGGCGTCGCAATATCGGACACGTCGGCAGGGATGTTTTTAGGGCAGGGAATCCTGCTCGCACTATTTCACAGGGAGAGAACTGGCGAGGGTCAATGGGTTCATACGTCTCTTCTCGAGTCCATGCTGTGTAAATTAGATTTTCAAGGTGCTCGATATACGATGAGCGGGGAGGTCGCAGAACAGCAGGGAAATGATCATCCTACTCAAGTCCCCATGGGTACCTTTTTAGCAAAGGACGGTCACGTCAATATCGCGGCGTTCGGTGATCGAATGTGGGGTAGGTTTTGTGAAGCCCTCGGCGCGAACGAATTATTTGCAGACTCGAGATATCTAAATGTTAAAGATCGAATGAGGTATAAAGATGACGTCAAACGAGATATGAATTCTGTCACTGTTAATTTTTCTGTTTCTGAATTGGTCGAGAGGCTGAATTCTGCCGGTGTTCCTTGCGGGCCCATTAACAATATTGGTCAGGCGTTCGAAGATGAGCAGGTTAAGCATTTGAAAATGGCGAAACCGGCTCCAGCTAAAACTCAAGATTCAATTAGTCTGATAAGAACTCCGATCAACTTGTCCTTATTTCCGCATCCAGATCGGTTCGATCGTTCGGCGCCCGACCCCGGGGAAAATGGGTTGGAGATCTTATACGGGTTTGGATTTGAAGATAGCGAGATAGAAAGGTTTCGCGAAGAAGGCGCCGTATCTTGACCCAGGATAAAAGTGCCTTCGGTTACGCCGTCGGAGACTTTGGTATAAATCTTTACTTTATATCGACGATGACCTGGCTGATGGCTTTTTATACCGACGTAGTTGGCCTAGCTCCGTTCGTTGTTGCCGGTATTTTCTTTGTTGCTCGCCTCATTGATGCGTTCACAGATCCATTGATTGGTTTATTGGCGGAGCGTACGCAATCACGGTGGGGTCGAATGAGGCCTTGGTTATTGTTTGGCACTTTGCCGCTAGGTTTCATTGCTGTTCTGACTTTTTCTAGTCCGGACACGGATATGAACGGGAAGATTATTTGGGCGTATGTAACATATGTTTTATTCGGCGTTATCTATACCGTAGTCACGATCCCCTACTCGGCATTAACAGCCTCGATATCTCCTGATTATGATTTTCGCACGAAGCTGTCCACACTAAGAATGGCCTGTGCGTTCGGTGGAGGATGGATAGTCTCGGTCGGCGCTCAACCTTTTGTTGGCATGTTTGGTGAGGATCAAATTCTCGGATGGCAAGTCTTGCTGGTAATATTTGCGCTTATTGCCTCGGGTGTTCTCTTCATTTCGTTCTGGACGACAGAGGAAGAAGTGCTGCCGCGAGAAGGACAGAAGATCACGTTGAAGCAAAGCGTCTCTTCAGTTTTTTCTAATCCTCCTCTATTGATCGTTATAGGCATATTTTGCTGTGGCATGTTCAGTTTCACGGTCAGGCAATCACTCGCTTTTTACTATTTTAAATATAATGTCGGACAGCCGGATTTAGTCCCGTTTTTTTTCGCGAGCACTTTAGGTTTGATGATTCTGGGCCTTGCGGCCGTGCCCTTGATCGCCAGCAGGTTCGGGAAAGATGGAGCTCTTTTTATTGGTGCGGGGATTACTATCCTTTCTAGTTTCGGCTTCTATTTCACAGAACCGACGTCCGTCGGATGGGTTTTTCTATGGGGAATTTTGGTAGCCCTGGGTGGTACTCCTATCGCTGTAATGGGCTGGGCGATGATGCCAGACACAATTGAGTACGCGGAAGAAAAGTTGGGTGTTCGCGCCGACGGTAGCGTCTATTCGATGTCTAGTCTCTTCCAAAAGATAGCGAAAGCAGTCGGTGGTTCTGGAGTAGCGTTGGGATTGGGCGTGGTCGGTTATGTAGCGAATCAACCGCAGACTCCTGAAACGTTAAATGGCATACAAACGATGTTCACTCTCGCTCCAGCTGCGATAATGGTGCCGCTTATCGCATTAGCGTGGTTTTATCCTCTGGACAAGAAGATGCATGATAATTTACGAGGTCAGCTAGGACGATAGGGAGTTTAATCTCCTCCATTCAAGAAGAAGCATTTTCATACTCATCGCCACTGCCAACGGTTGATCGAACATTAAATGATGATAAGTCCCCGGTATTGTAATAGTTGGGAGCATATTGTTAGTGGCCTTTAGCATATAGTCCCCATAGAGAGCTCCTTCGTCTTCACTGTTTTCTCCGAGCATTAGAGCCGCTCTACAAGGTAAGTTTAGAAATTTGATATTCTGATCGGCCCCCATCTCCAGATAATCGAAAAGGGTTGGGTCAAACTTCCATGTCCATCCACCCTCAACCTGTCTCAGTCCAAATTCAGCCATGTGTCTGAGGACTAAGGGGTGGACGCCAGGTTGCTCCGGAATAAATCGGAATCTACCAATCGCTGTTTCTCTATCTTCGTATATCCTAAGTTTTCTCCCAGGTTTTACGCCCTCTCTCTCTACGCGCAAACCCCATTCGACATACTCTTCCGGCGGGGCCACTGTGAAGTCCATAAATAGTATTCCACCCAAGAGATCGCCATAAAGGTCACCAGTCTCGAGAGCCACGAAACCGCCGAAACTATGTCCTACTACAAAAGGCTTCTCTCCAAGTTCGGCAGCTTCGCAGACTTTCCAAACCTCGTTGGCGAAGTTCTCCTTCGTATATTTTTCACGCCAACCGCTGTCTCCATTGCCTGAGAGGTCCAACGCCGCGATGCGAAAGTTTTCTGCTAAAAAAGGCGCTGTAAATCGCCACCATTCTTTATGAGCGTTGCTCCCGTGAATAAGAATTACGCCGGGAAGGCCTTTTTCGCCCCAGGTGGTGAAGTGAATTGGTGCCCCATCTACCTTCACGATTGAATTTTCACTTGGGTAATTGATTGCCCTGTCAAACCAAAAGGGTTTATCTTCCAATTTGGGTGCTCCTGCGGCAAAGCGTTGGACACTAGCACGATTTTCGAAATTAGTAGAGAGAGCGATTGAAATTACATACCGAGCAGACAGATGTTTATTGTCCTTATTGCGGCGAATCGATCGAGATAATCGTAGATTCAAGTCAGGGGACGCACCGATATGTTGAGGACTGTTTTGTTTGTTGTAGGCCGATAGAGATGGAAATCGTAATCGATGGGGACGATTTTTACGTGCGTGCGTCTCATGAAGACGATGTGTGAATCGAGGTAGAGAGAAAGGGAGAGGAAGTGTGGAGTATTTGCTCGAGGATATAACGGTTGTTGACGCTGCGACTTTTCTTGCGGGGCCTGGAGCCGCAACGATCTTGGCTGATTATGGCGCTAATGTCATAAAAATTGAGCCGCCATCTGGAGACGGGTATAGAAGTCTTGTGGGCCGTTATCCCGTGCCGTACCACTGGTTACTTACTTCCCGCAATAAAAAAAGCTTGGCCGTTGACCTAAACAAAGACGCGGGCAGAGCCTTGGTTCATAAGATTCTCGAAAAAGCTGATGTACTGACGTCAAATTTTCTAGCAACACAGTTAAAGAAATACGAGCTTGAATATGAAACCGTTAAGACCATCAATCCAAGAATCATATTCGCACATATCAGCGGTTACGGATTGAAGGGTGAAGATGCCGAGCGCAGAGCTTTCGATACGACAGCTTGGTGGGCGCGATCTGGCCTCATGGAGTTCATCCGCGACCCCGAGCAAACGCCTTTGGCGCCTGCTCCTGGCATGGGTGACCACGCGACCTCGACCGCGCTATTTGGAGCAATCATGACAGGACTTTACCGCCGAGAAAAGACGGGAGTGGGTTGTTTCGTCTCGACCTCGTTAGTAGCAAACGGTGTTTGGTCCAACGGGATGGCTCTCCAGGGTACGATTGCTGGAAACGATATCGGTGAATATCGTCAAAAGACCGGATGGATAAATCCTCTAAGCGCTTGTTACCAATGTGCTGATGGAAATTATATTGTGCTCGCGATCATTAACACGGAGCGCGAATTTCCTAAATTATGTGAGGCCATTGGTAGGCCTGATATTTTAGAGGATGAACGATTCTTAACGATTAGGTTAGCGATGCGAAACAGAGAGGATTTGCAAACTGAACTTAAGAAAGAATTTATAAAGCACTCTTCGACAACCATATCAGAAGCGCTGGAAGAGGCCGGCATTACTTTTGGCCCCGCACAAACCATGGCTCAGGTGCTAGAAGATCCTCAGTTGAAAGAAAACGACATAATCGTTGATACGGGTGAGGCAGAGGGTGACTATGTCAAAACAATAAACAGCCCTTTATCAATATTAGAAGAAGTCAAAAAAAGGCCTTCGAGGGCACCAGATATAGGGGCTGACACCATATCGATACTAGAATCGCTTGATTTCGATCAAAGCTATATAAAGACCCTGCTGAACGCCGAGGTTATTTTTAGTGGTGCTACAGAAGACTGAATTTTGCTGCTTGGATCTATAGTGGTGACCTAGGTCTTATTCAATATGTTTGACGAGCGAGAAACTTTCTATACCAGAGAATAGAACTTTGGCTCTTGGTTGAGAACGAGGTTCGTCTCGACTTTATGAAGATCGGGTGAGTAAAAAAGTTGTTCAAATCAACTCAACACTAATTTTGTTTATTGTCTAGATACTTCTCTGCATCCAGGGCCGCCATGCACCCGAAACCCGCGCTGGTTATGGCTTGGCGGTAGATATGATCAGCGACGTCACCTGCGGCAAAAACTCCCGCAACGCTTGTTGAGGTGGCGTTTCCTTCACTCCCGCTCTTTATTTCAATATAGCCATCTGACATTGCCAGCTGGTTCGCAAAGATGGTCGTATTTGGGGTGTGTCCTATCGCTATAAATATTCCAGAAACGGAAATGGACTCCACTTCCCCAGATTTGCTCTTCACCCTCATTCCCGTGACACCCGACTCGTCTCCAGTCACCTCGCACAGTTCGTGATTCCATATGAACTCGATGTTGTCTTTAGCGAATAATCGATCTTGCAGGATTTTTTCTGCTCGCAGTTCGTCCCTGCGGTGAACGAAATACACTTTTTTTACGATATTCGATAGATACAACGCCTCTTCTACGGCAGTGTTGCCTCCTCCGATTACCGCGACATCTTGGTTTCTAAAGAAAAAACCGTCGCACGTTGCACATGCGCTAACCCCTTTTCCTTTGAAGTTTTCTTCACTATCCAGCCCCAAATACTTTGCCGATGCTCCAGTCGCGATAATCAGAGCATCACAGGTGTAGGATTTATCGTCTCCGATTAGTTTATGTAAGCCACCGTCATTCAAATCAACGGTGTGTATGTGGTCGTTGACGATTTTGGCCTCAAATCTTTCAACGTGTTCCGCCATTTGCATCATCAGTTCTGGACCCTGAAGTTCGGCATGACCACCAGGCCAATTCTCGACCTCTGTGGTGGTTGTCAACTGTCCACCCACCTCGACACCTGTGATCAAAGTGGGTCGAAGGTTGGCTCTCGCTGCATAAAGAGCGGCCGTATAACCAGCAGGACCGGACCCTATTACGATTAGAGATGAATGCTCGTTATCTGCCATTGAAATACTTAAAAATCAGTTATCTTAATTGATCGATCGAAATTATCGAGAGGCCCTTCAATCCTAGGTGAATGCAGCTTCTCCGAGATAAGGATCACACAATTTTTTGATCTTGAAAGCTCCTTATTTCATCGATGCTAAACCCCAGCTCGTCCAATATTTCGACTGTATGTTGACCCAATTGAGGCGGGTCTCGTTGAACGCTCGGTGGAGCCGGGTGAGTCAAATGACTCGCACTGACTACCCTTAATTTATCTTCCGGTGATCCTGGTTTCTCTATTTCGGTAAATGTGAGTCGGTGATCAAACTGACTATCCTCTGCAACCTGACTCAGGCTTCTTATCGGCGCTGATGGAATGCCGGATTGACTGAGTGAGTCAAGCCAAAATTCAGTATCGTGCCGTTTTATAGCTGGCTTGAGCAGCTCTTCGATTTCAGTCGCATTCTTCAACCTCACCTCAGGATCGGAAAACCGGGCGTAGGCCTGCCCTTGGCCCACCAATTCGAACAACCCCTGGACGTGGGATTCCTTGAGCGCGATTATTTGAACAAATCCGTCAGAAGTTCCAAAAACATTGGCTGTTGGTTGTTTTGTTGGCGAGTGGTTTCCGGTCAGATCAGGAAGATTTTTGGTCAAGAAGTAGTTGCCAAACTGTGGTGCTTGCATCATTACAGCGCTATCCATCATTGATATATCTACCCGTTGACCTTCGCCAGTGACATGACGTCTGAGAAGAGCTGCTGTGATAGCGAAGGCAGCATTAAGAGAGGTGCTCATATCCACCGCAAAATAACCCGCCCTGGTCGGTCCTGTCTCGTTGTGACCACTTATGCTCATCATTCCGGAAGAGGCTTGAATTGCTCCATCAAAAGCTGGTAACTCTGATTTAGGTCCGCTCTGCCCGTATCCAGATATCGAAGCGTAAATCAGATTTGGATTTATTGCCTTGAGAGATTCGTAGCCGAATCCCAGCCGGTCTATGGTGCCTGGTTTAAAATTCTCAACTACTACGTCTGCTGTTTTAACAAGCTCATAAACTATTTTTTTCGCACTGGTGTGTTTTAGGTCGATTGTGATTGAGCGTTTACCTAAATTGCAGGTGAGAAAGGACGGAGCCATGCCGTCGCTCGTTGACGCCATCAGTCCCCTGGTCATATCGCCTGTCTCTGGTTGCTCAATCTTTATTACGTCTGCGCCCAGTTGAGCAAGTTGCTGAGTCGCGAAGGGGCCAGCCAAAACTGCGCTGAAATCGATAATGCGCATGCCCGTTAGTGCTTGTACCTCGCTAGCCATTCTTAACCCTATCTTGGCGTTAATTCAAAAATCCAAAGATACCCGCTACTCACAATTGGGTAGGCTTCCTCAAAAGAAAATTCTTGGTCCTGCGGCCCGAGAGGGTATTTTCTAGCGAGTTCGGAGAGGATATGCGGCATATCTGGATCGTCTTCGATCCGAACCAATTGTCTGGGATATAGCTTGCCATCCACCCTCAGGATTGCCCGACCGTCCTCCAGCGCATGAATTGGCCATTGTTTCCAAATCTTCCCCCACCAAGTTGTCATATAACCGCTCGGTATAAATATTCTGCCGTTGTGCTCGACGATCCAAGTAATTCGGGAGCTCTCTGGCTCCAAAAGCTGAAATTCGACTTCTTGCCTATCCTTAATGAAGGACCAATCAGGCTCTTCGCTGACTACCGTGCCCGTAGTGAAGGGGCCTCCGGATACGACTATCCACGGGCCGTCTGCGAATCTCATGCCGAAAAGAAAAACCGTAATTGCGAGGGCTATAGCCCCGAAGAAAAATAGGCTTCTCTTAATAAATGTCATAATAAGTGTCATCACTCCCCCAAAGGTAAGTTACCCCGACCCTTTATAACGCTTTGACGTAGAGATGCCTACTTTCTTATATTGCGGCTAACTTCGGTTTTATGAGTTGATTTTCTAGATGAACAAAATGAAAAAGGTGGCGCTCATTACCGGCGCATCCGCGGGTTTGGGGCGAGAATTTGCTAAACAGCTTGCGGGACAGGGGTGTGATCTTGTTCTTGTGGCTAGACGTGAGAATCTTCTGGAGAACATTGCAACTGAGATTGTCGAGAGCTGGCCCGGTACCTCGATTACCAGTATCAAGGCTGATTTATCGAAACCTTCGGCACCACGAGAGATTTTCGACGAATTGTCGGATTTGGGTATTTCGCCGAATTACCTAATTAACAACGCCGGATCTGCTGGCCCGGACTTTTTTGACGAAATTCCGTGGGAAGAACATCTGAACTATATGACGTTGATGCAAACCAGTGTCGCGGAGATGTGTCATCGCTTTATACCTAAAATGCTAAGCAAGAAGTTTGGACGAGTCATAAATGTATCCTCAGTCGCGGGCAGAATATCAAGAGCGGGCGACTGTCATTATGGGCCCATGAAAGCTTATTTGGTGGCTCTGTCTGAAGCCCTGAATGCATCCACTCAGTATCATGGGGTCAACGTCTCTGCGCTTTGTCCGGGATTTACCCATACTGATTTCCATCAAGTTGGAGATTTAGAAGAGATGAAAGAGAAAACTCCAAAATTTATTTGGTACTCAGCTCAGACAGTCGTTCAGGAAGGGTTGCGAGCAGTAGAGAAAGGCAGGAGCATCCAAGTTTCTGGTCGCCTGTATCGATGGATTGATCCTCTTTTCCAATCCGTCTGGACGCGAAAGATCTTCCAAATAAATCGTCAGTGAAATCCGAGAGATTTTTTACAGCAAATTGGCATAATGTGGTGAAGGAGGGGGGTTATGACAGGATCAGTATATTCTGACACTAACCGGCGGCTGCTTTTTGTTCTATCTAACTTGGCGATTTTTACGATCGGCCTTGGCCTTGCGGTAAGAGCATCTATTGCGGGCGATTTACAAGCGGACTTATTCGATCAGATAGATGTAGCTCGATCGGCCACAATGGTTGGCGAAGTTTTAGCCGCCACATTCGCGGGATTCGCTATCACGCTATTATTTGGTTCGGCGATTGTGGATTTGGTCGGTATGCGGTCGGTCCTAATCCTATCTGCATTAGGATACGTCGTCGGCAGTATTTTTGTTTTAATGGCTACCATAATTGATCCCTCACGACTTACTTATCAGTTGGTCTATGCCGGGTTTTTATTAACGGGTTTGGGCTGGGGAGGCGTTGAGGTCGCCACCAACCCGTTAGTAGCTACCATCTACAAAGAAGAAAAAACGCATCGGCTAAACATACTACACGCCTGGTGGCCGGCTGGGATAGTGATGGGTGGCCTAGTTGGAATTCTACTGACAACTTTAGATATTAGTTGGAAAGCGAATCTTATTGTTCTGATGATTCCAGCAGTTCTACTGCTCGTATTGGTCAGGCGGGCCGAATTTCCGGTGACCGAGAGAGTAGAGATGGGTGTTTCCTATAAAGAGATGTTCCATCAGCTCCTTCGCTCGCCAGGCTTTTTTATCTGGTTTTTTTGTATGATGGGGACCGTCACAGCAGAGTTGGCTCCGAGCCAATGGGTGGACCTGGCTTTAACTAATATTGTAGGCATGTCAGGTATCTGGGTTCTAATTTATGTGAACTCGATAATTTTTGCGGGCCGCCATTTCGCAGGATCTCTCGTCAGCAGATTCTCGACACCGGGTCTCCTCTTCTTAGGTTGTCTCTTAGCTGCCCCGGGTCTTTATTTGCTATCGATCGCCGAAACGCCATTGTTCGCATTTTTTGCTGCCACTCTTTGGGCAATTGGCATTTGCTACTTTTATCCCACCATGTTGGGTGCGGTCGCAGAGAGATATCCGGAGGGGGGCGCCCTAATGATAGGATTGATGGGCTTCGCTGGGGGATTAGCCAGTTACTCTCTGCTCCCGTGGATGGGCGCTTTGTTTGATCAAGCAAAGCTAAAGGCTGCTGGCGGGTTGGATGCTTTTAACGCTCTTAATGATGATCAAGTAACTGAGGTAATCCGAGTTGCGTCTGTAGAATCCTTTCAGATTGTTGCATTCATTCCTCTTATTTTGCTGCCGATTTTCGGTCTACTTTGGGCTCGAGAGAATGCCAAAGCGGCAGTGAACGAATAACGAGCTGAATTGAGTATGAATCGTCGAGAAATCTTAAAACTGCTGAGCATTTCCTTGGGAGCGAGTCTTACGCCCTCGATCGAGGCGGCAGCACTAAGTTTCAAGCCGAAGGCAAATAAGTTAGAAGGGTCTTGGACTCATGATCAAAGGGAAATTACTCACATCTGCGCAGAATTAATTATGCCGCAGACTGAGACACCAAGTGCCTTGCAAGTGGGAGTTGGAGATTTCATTGATTTCGTTGTCAATTCATGGTTTACGAAAGAAGAAAGAAAAAAATTTCTACGAGGCCTGGATGAAATTAACAGGCTTAGCCGGAAGAAATATGAAAACGTTTTTTTATCTTTGTCAGAGGCGGAAAGGATAGAGTTATTGAATCAAATCGAGGCAAATGGCTCCGAAAACCGGCCGAGCAGAAAAGATAAGCTGGCGTATTCCTCGTTTTTGAAATTAAAAGAGCTAACGGTCGTTGGTTACTACACCTCGGAAATTGGGCTGCGGGCTGAAAGGGCCTATGTTCCAATGCCTGGAAAATACGATGGTTTTTTCCGTTTTGATCAAGTAGGAAAGCAGTGGGCAAGTTAGCGAGAGACGGAGGGTACGATGCGATTGTGGTGGGCTCCGGGATTAGTGGTGGTTGGGCCGCCAAAGAGCTTACAGAGAAAGGCCTATCGGTACTCCTTTTAGAAAGAGGCAAGCCAATTACACATGGGATTGATTATATAGGTGAGCACCAGCCGCCCTGGGAACGCGCAAACATGGGGCTTAGACCAAGAGATCTATACGACTCTGAGTATCCAATTCAGTCCACCTCTTATGCGTTTGATGAAACCACTAGGCATTTCTGGAATAACGATGCGGAAAATCCCTATGACTTTAGGGAGGACAAACCGTTCCATTGGCTCAGAACCGACGTGGTGGGAGGACGTTCGCTCTTGTGGGCAAGGCAGAGTTACCGCTGGAGCGATCTCGACTTTGAAGCAAACCAACGAGAGGGGATCGCGATTGATTGGCCTATTAGGTACCGAGACATAGCACCTTGGTATTCTTATGTGGAGAGGTTTGTCGGTGTTAGCGGCGACGTTCAGGGTTTGCCAGAGCTGCCCGACGGTGAATTTCAAAAACCGATGGAAATGAACGTCGTTGAGAAGCACGTTGCGAAAAAGATCTCTAATGCTTTCCCGGGGAGAAAAATGTTCATAGGTCGCGTTGCGACGCTAACTGAACCGCTTCACGGTCGCGCGCCCTGCCACTATTGTGGGCCATGTCACAGAGGCTGTTCTGGAGGGTCTTATTTCAGTTCATTGAGCAGCACTCTCCCGGCGGCAGAGTCGACTGGTAATCTGTCGCTTATGGCAAACTCTTTGGTTGAAAGCTTGGAATACGACGCGGCCTCTCAGAAAGTGACGGGCGTAAGAACAATCGACACCAAGACTAAAGAAAAAAATGTATATCGATCCAGACTGGTTTTTCTTTGTGCTTCAACAATCGGGTCGACGCAAATTTTATTAAACTCTTTCGCAGATGGAGAAGATCGAAGTTTCGCTAACGATAGTGATGCCCTAGGGCGTTATATGATGGATCACACATACAAGGCTGGTGCCCGCGGCATCATACCTGGTTTTGAGGAATATTACCCTTACGGCTATCGACCGAATGGCATCTATATTCCTAGGTTTCGTAATTTATCGGGTGATGAAGGGTTAGGTTTTTCGAGGGGCTATGGTTACCAAGGTGGCGCTGGCCGGATAGGTTGGGGGGAGAGATTAAAAAAACCAGGCTTTGGGGCGGACTTCAAACGAGAACTGAGAATACCTGGTCCTTGGTACATGAGCTTGGGTGGTTTCGGGGAAATATTGCCGTACGCAGAAAACACCATGCGCCTTCATCCAAAAAAGCAAGATAGATTCGGAATTCCGCAAGTAACTTTTAAATTTGAGTTTGGTGAAAATGAACGAAGACACAGGAAAGATTTAGTAGAGCAGGGTGTTAAAATGCTTGAGGCGGCTGGAGCCTCGCAAATTCAATCGTATAATGATGAGATGATCGGGGGCGCGGCAATACATGAGATGGGAACGGCGCGTATGGGTCGAGACCCGAGAGAATCGGTAGTGAATGAATATAATCAAGTACATGCAGCGGAAAACGTTTTCGTTACGGATGGCGCGTGTATGACTTCAGCCTCTTGTGTAAACCCCTCGTTAACTTACATGGCGCTGACGGCTAGAGCGGCAGATTATGCCGTCAAACGCTTGCAGGCAGGCGATATCTAAGTTGTGACAAAAAAAGTTGGCCTTTCAATTCTTCTAGTATTCTTGCTTGGCGTGGGTGCTGCTGCCTATATCTACTGGGACCTTCTGAGGATCGTTTATCACCAGCCTCAATTGTTCCGAGAACCCCAACTAGACCCTCAGCCCAAACTCATAAAAGATGACTTGGGTGAGATCGCTATACTGAGTTTCTCTAAAACAAATGGTTATAGGCACCACGACAGTATCGCGAAGAGCAAGGGATTTCTGGATGGCCTGGGTCGTGAAAACAATTGGTCTTTTTTTCATACTGAAGATTCTGGATTCTTCTTACCTGAAAATTTAGAACGTTTCGCATTGGTTTTTTTAAACCATAAAAGCGGAACAGTTTGGACAAAGGATCAAAGAGTGGCTCTCAGAAATTATTTGGAAGAAGGTGGACGTGTCTTTGCGCAGCACGCAGCTGGAGGAGACAACGGATACGACTGGAATTGGTATAGAGATGAACTCATCAGAGCTCAATTCGTCGACCATCCGATGGTTAATCATATACAACCAGCCTCTCTGATTCTCGAGAAACCCTCTCACCCGGTTTTATCAGGACTTCCTCAGGTCTGGCGAAGGGCTGACGAGTGGTACAACTTTGCCGAGAGTCCGAGAGCGAGAACAAACGTGCTCATAAGAATTGATGAATCTACATATGATCCTGAAAAAAGCCCAATGGGTGAGGACCACCCAATGGTATGGTGGCATCAAGTAGGTGAGGGGCGGGTCCTATACAGTGCATTGGGCCACACAACCGCCACCTATGATGAGCCGGAGTTCAAGATTTTTATTAGAAATAGTATCCTCTGGCTGGTAGGGAAGAGTTAAACAGGATTTAAGGGGAGAGAGCATGGATTTTGACATACCACCCAGGTTGCAATCTTATCTGAGTGAGCTCGACGATTTTATCAAATCAGATATAAAGCCTTTAGAGAACCAAGACGACAATATTCGTTTTTTTGACCACCGGCGAGAGGACGCAAGAACAGATTGGGAAAGGAATGGATTACCCAACGAGGAGTGGGAGGAGTTACTCGTTAAAGCAAAGCGGCTAGCGGACGCTGCGGGCCACTACAGATATCCTTTCCCAAAGGAGTACGGCGGAAAGGAAGGCACTAATCTCGATATGGCTATCATTCGAGAGCATTTGGCAGTAAAAGGATTGGGCCTTCACAATGATTTGCAAAATGAACATTCCATTGTCGGCAACAATGTCGGTTTACTGTTGATGATCGAGTATGGGACCGATGAGCAGAAAAAAGAGTGGATTGACGCTCTAGCTGAAAGCAAAGCAGGTTTTGCGTTTGGGATCACCGAGCCTGAACACGGCTCTGATGCGACTCACATGGAAACTCACGCTGAGAGAGATGGTGATGAGTGGGTGATTAATGGAGCAAAGACGTGGAACACCGGTATTCATAAAGCGAAATACGATCTAATTTTTGCTCGGACTGACGGTAAAGCAGGGGATGGTAAAGGCATCACGGCATTTCTAACGCCTACGGATAGCGAGGGCTTTAAGATAGAGGAAATGATGTGGACTTTTAATATGCCCACTGATCATGGCCGTATTTCTCTAAAGGATGTTCGCGTGCCGCATTCAGCTATCTTTGGGGGTGAAGGAAAAGGACTGCAAGTCGTACAGCATTTCTTTAACGAGAACCGAATTAGGCAGGCGGCCTCTTCCTTAGGTGCTGCGCAGTTTTGCATTAATGAATCTATCGAGTACGCGAAACATAGAGCGCCTTTTGGAAAGCCTTTATCAACAAATCAAGGGATCCAGTTTCCTTTGGTAGAGCTCCAAACCCAATGTGAAATGTTAAGGGCTTTGATTCACAAGACCGCGTGGCAGATGGACGAATACGGGGCCTTTTCGGTCTCGGATAAGGTTTCAATGTGCAATTACTGGTCTAATCGCCTTTGCTGTGAGTCTGCGGATCGTGCTATGCAAGTACATGGCGGCTTGGGTTACTCAAGACATAAACCGTTTGAACATATTTACAGGCACCACAGGCGATACCGCATAACGGAAGGAGCAGAGGAAATCCAGATGAGGAGGGTCGCTGGCTACCTGTTTGGTTTTATGAATCAGCGTGCTCCTAAAGGGGTGGACGAGTAAAACCATAGCAATGGTTATGGAACAGAAGAATTCCAGCTCAGGGAATACTGGGCGCTCTGAAGCAATCTTCGATCTTTTAAAAACTGTCCTCACTCGTGAGATACCAGAATTTTCGGAATTGCGTTCGCTGGACAGACTCTCGGGGGGTGCTAGTCAAGAAACATATTGTATCGAGTTATTAACTCAAGACGGTACGTTGAAATTGGCGATGCGGCGGGCTAGCGGTGGCGAGCAACGAGAAATATCGGCACAGTATCCAGGGCTAGCAACGGAGGCGCTGTTGATGCGCACAGCGTCAGCTGCAGGTGTCCCCGAGCCTGAGATTCTATATGTGCTTAAGCCCGAAGATAGCTTAGGTGATGGTTTTATTATGAGCTGGCTCGATGGTTTTACGCTCGGGGCGCAAATAGTTAAGGCGCCAGAGCTTCAGGTAATTCGACCAAAACTCGCTTTTCTTTTTGGCGAGACTTTAGCTCGAATCCATGGGATTGATGTCGAGAAAACGGGCCTGAAAAATCACCTACAGTTCGTGAGTCCGCGCGAGTACGTTGAACAAACCTGGGATAGATATAAGGCATTCGGGACTGCACAACCGATGATCGATTTTACAGCGAGATGGTTGCTTGAGAATATTCCGGCTGATTATTCCCCATCTCTGGTTCACAACGATTATCGGAATGGCAACATCATGGTTGACGAAAGTGGTGTTGTGGCGGTTCTTGATTGGGAAGTCGCGCACATTGGTGACCCAATGAGGGACCTTGGTTGGATGTTATGTCATTCCTGGCGATTTGGTAGGTCGGAATTACCGGTTGGAGGAGTTGGTCAGATAGATGATTTTGTCTCCGGTTATGAATCTGTTTCCGGGACCAAAGTTGATCCGGAGGCCTTATTATTCTGGCAAGTCTTTGGCTCGTTTTGGTGGGCCGTTGGATGCTTGTCTATGGCTGAGCATTATCGGACGGGTCCAGACAAAACCGTTGAACGCCCGGCAATCGGCCGAAGAAGTTCGGAATGTCAGATTGATTGCGTTAATTTGCTAATTCCGGGGTTTGCTGACGTGGTTACTAATTCAAGGACCGAGGAACCTGATCAGATGCCCTCTAGCGAGGAGCTTTTAAAAAGTGTTGTTGATTTTCTTCGTGGTGAAGTTATGTCTGCGACTGAAGGAAGGAATCGTTTCTTGTCACGAGTAGCGGCAAATTCCCTTGACATAGTGCTTCGAGAAAAACAGCTCGGCGCAATAGCGCTTGAAAAAGAATATGAGCGATTAAAGATACTGCTCAATGAGGATTCAGATCAGCGATTACTTAACGATCTGAGATGGGATTTAGTCTATCGTTTGCGTGACGATTATAAGGCTCTTGACCAAGAACTGTTGCAGTTCCATCTCCGTTCGACCGTCGTCAATCAAATCGCGATAGATCAACCCAAATATCCTGGTTTCGCGGAGGCATTACAATCGAATAAGAAGGGAGGAGCCTGATATGGGAAAATTAGAAGGCAAGGTCGCAGTGATCACTGGAGGTATTAGTGGTATTGGTAGATCAACCGCTGAAAGATTTCTAGCTGAAGGCGCAAGAGTTGTTGTATCCGATATTAACGCTGATCGGGGGTCTTCAGTACAAGAAGAATTTAAATCCCGCGGGGCTGATCTTGAATTTATCAAGGCTGATGTCGCAAGTGAATCCAGCCAATCTGAGCTTTTTGAGCAAGTTGTCGATAGGTATCAAAGCCTCGACATCGTGGTTGCTGCTGCAGGAATTTCATCCGCAAACTATGTGAGCGGAGAGGTAAGGCCGGTCGGGGAGGATCCAGAGGAAAACTTTCTTATTAATCGCCCTTTATCGGATTGGCAGAGAGTTATTGATGTGAATCTCACCGGTGTCGCTATAACGGACAAGCTTGCGGCGAATCACATGTTGCGATTAGACAGAGGGGGCTGCATTGTAAACATCGCCTCAATAGCGGCGCATGTTCCGTTGGCTGGAGCGGCGGACTACTGTGTCTCGAAATCCGGCGTGGTGATGCTAACTAAAGTTTTTGCAACGGAACTTGCCTCCACAAAAGTCAGGGTTAATGCGGTCGGACCTGGCTTCATTGAAACTCCGATGACTGCGAGTATCAGGCAGTCACCTGAGTGGCAGGAGATGGTGATGCAGTTGACTCCAATGCAGCGATTCGGTCAACCGAATGAGATTGCCAATGCAGTATTATTTTTGGCGTGCGAGGAATCCAGCTATTTCACAGGCCAAACGCTTTTCCCAAATGGTGGAATGAACGTCAGTTAGTCTTGAAATCGTCCTGATAGGCGCTGAGACTTGCCTGGCCTCCGGTGTGCAAGAAAACAACATCGCTCGATTCATCGAAGGAGCCAATATTGATTTGGTCGATGAGGCAGGCGGCGGCTTTGCCGGAGTAAACGGGGTCTAATAAAATACCCTCCAGGCTCGCAAAGAGCCGAATTGCATCGAATGTTTCTTCGTTGGGAATTCCATAGCCCTCGCCGAAGTAGGCGTGATTGACCAAAATACTATCCTGATCCAGAGGTCGGTTTTTAGAGGGGAAAAGTTCCCGCATTTTCTCAAGAATGCCCGAAATACGAGATTTCAGGGCTGAAGGGTTTTCATGGAACACGTTTGTACCAAGAATTTTTGCATTGTGTTCTAGAAGCTCTGCGCCAAATATCAAGCCTGCTTGCGTTGCCGCGCTAGCAGACGCATGCACAATATCGGTCACATAAAAATCAGCCTGATCTGTAATTTCTTGAAATGCGTGGGCATAGCCCATGGCCCCTATCGGACTTGATCCTCCGGGTGGAATTTCATAGAAGATTTTGCCCTCTTTATTAAGCAGCTCTATAGTTTCGTCTCGACTCTTTTCGAGCTCATCTATTGGGACAATCGTTAAATTTGCGCCCAAGATTTCATTTAAAAGAATGTTGCCATTGGCTCGATAGTTGGTCGTGGAGTTTCTAACTCTCTCAGTTAACAGCAGGTGGCAATCGATTCCGAATTTAGCGCAGGCCGCCGCGGTTTGCCTCGCGTGATTAGATTGTACGGCTCCATAGGTAATGATTGCCTCTGCATTTTTTGCTATCGCGTCTGCTAGGAGGAATTCGAGCTTTCTTGTTTTATTACCGCCGGTAGCAAGTCCCGAGCAGTCATCCCGTTTGATCCAAATCCTGGGACCGTTAAGCTCGCTGCTTAATCGATCAAGAGATTCTAGCGGTGTAGGCCAGAATCCAAGTTGCTTCCTGGACAAGTTACTGCTCCAGTGCTCTGCCATGCGTTCTCTATTTTTTTTCTGCTCCATTGAAGTTTTGGTCATTGCTCGCGTCTCGAGTTTTCGGCTTAGAGTTGCGCACCGAGGCGGGTTATACAATTCTGAGCAGCTTTGATTCCCTGATTGATATGCTTCCGGCTAATAATTCGTTTCCTCATCGGTAATCTAACCAGGGATTGAACTAGTCCAGCGTTGAAAGCGTCCCCACAACCGGTGGGGTCTTTTGTCTCTCTGTTGAAACTAAAAGAGTATCGGCTTGTAGCGCCTCCAACCCTAACCGTTATTGGCTTTTCTCCATCCGTAACGATGATCGTCTTTTTCTCTGATATTTCGCGACTCATGAATTTTGCTTCGTAAGCGTTGCCGATAAACCAATCCCAGGAATCCGATAACTCACCAATCTCATTTTGAGAGAGTTGGTCTAAATATTGGCCTGGATTCCAGATTATAAGGGGACGTCTTTTAAGCTTTTTGAAATAAGCGAGCGTGATTTTCGTAAGAGTATGCGGGAAGGGGGCGCAAATCAGGATTTCCACATTTTTCAACTTTTCTTGCAAAGATAAGAGGTGTCGCTCCCAGGTTTTTGCTCTAATCGAAGGTCCAGGATAGAACGCGGTGAACTGTTCGCCCTGTGGGTCTGTTATCACAAAGCCACGAGATGTCTTTCCTCGCACGCGGATAATCCCATTCAAGGGTACTCCCTTTGATCCAAGACGATCCAAGTAAGGTGCATCGTCTTGCTTACCAGATATGCTTAAGAGAGTAGAAGCTATGCCGAAAGATGACAGTCCGATGGCTATATTTGCGCCGCATCCCCCAAATCTGCTGATTGGTGCAGTTATCTTTAGATTCAATGAATTTTTAGTCTCAACCTTCCCCATGCTACGAGTAGTGGAAATTTGGTCATATGCGATGGACCCTAGCACCGCTATTTTTTCAGTCCGGTCACGCTTTTTTTTCATTGAGCACGCGCTTGACTGCTTTAGCGAGGTAATTCGGCCTTTTTCTCCATGGCACGATTCTACTGTTACGAATCTCTGATATTAGTGAATACAGACGAGGATAATCTCTCAGTTGATTCTCAAACTTGGGAGACACTTTCAAAAGGCACAACGCAGAAATTGCAAAGAAAACTATGCTCGGCGAGAAGGGTAAGAAGATAGCCACTACACCTGTGATAAAGAATATGATCGATAGGGCACCTAAAAGGCCTTTTGTAAACATATCGAAAACGCACTGTCGGCTTTGTCTCAAGCATAGGGAACTTATATAAATTTTTGAACAAGAAAAAATTTCCAGCAAACGTCTTATGCTAGGCTGCGACGTAAAAAGTGCGGCGTGTTCCAATGTTAAAGATAGAGATCTTCTCAGACGTAATTTGTCCCTGGTGTTTTATTGGCAGTAAACGGATAAGAAGAGTCATTCATGATGAAATGCTAGACGGCATAGAGATCATCCACAGGCCATACCAATTATCTCCAAGGCTTCCCAAGGAAGGCCGGGAACGTCGGCAAGCTACGAAAACTCGTGATGGTGACACCCACGATTCAGCTGGGATGCCTGAACACTTGTTTCAAGAGGCGAGTGAAGAGGGAATTGAGTTCAACTATGAAAATATCCGCTATGTTCCAAACACAGAAAACGTTCATTTGCTCATAGAGCGAGCGCGTCAGATTGACCGCGCAAACGAACTTGTCGATCTTTTTTTTGAGGCTTACTTCTCTTCGGGCCTTGATCTCAGGGAGGACCAGTTGTTGATAGATATTGGAACTAGTATTGGTTTGACTTCGGAGGATGTCATTGGGGCAATAGTATCCCCAGTTCACAAAAAGGAGCTGGTGAACCAACGAGAGCGAGCCGAGGATTTTGGTATTTCTGGGGTACCTGGCTTTTTACTTGATAATCGTTACGTGATTCCTGGCACACAAAGCGCGGAAACTTTATCTCAAATTTTGCGTAGAGTTCTGGAGAAAGTAGCCTAAAATCTCAGAAAGTCTGGAATCAAATAGGTCTAGAGGCGAGAAATAAGGTGAGCGGGTTTTTTTCAAAAGTTGCTGTCGTGGCGAGCCGAAGCAGCATGATAATAAAAGACAGCATTGTCTTAGTGTCAAAGCATCTCTCCTCCCATGGGGTCTCGGTTTATCTGGATGATCCAACTGCTACTCTATTCCCCGGTCTAACCACTGAGCGACTATCAACCGAACAGCTTGGAGAAATGGATTTGGTTGTCGTTGTTGGCGGTGACGGGAGTATCTTAGGTTACGGGAGGGCACTTTCCGCCGATTCAACACCAGTGGTAGGGGTAAACAGGGGCGGTTTGGGATTCTTAGCCGCTATTTCTCCCGATCAGATAGAAGAAAAATTTGCGGAGATACTTGCAGGCGATTATCTGGTAGAAGAGCATTTTTTAATCCAGGCTGAAGTTGTAAGAGCAGGAGAAATCGTCGCGTGCCAGACAGCCCTGAATGATGTTGTGTTAGATACTGGTCGGTCTGCTCGCATGTTAGAGTTTGAACTGTGGATAGACGATGCTTATGTTTATAACCAAAAGTCAGACGGGTTAATTATCGCCACCCCGACGGGGTCGACGGCCTACTCTCTCTCGGCAGGAGGCCCAATAATGCACCCCTCCCTAGATGCTCTCGTAATCGTTCCGATGTTTCCACATACTTTGACGTCTAGGCCTCTTGTTGTGCCCAGCGACAAGACCCTCAGAGTAAAGCTTTTGGAAAGTGTGGACGACGAGCCACAAGTCAGTTGTGATTCGCAGGTGCACGTGCCTCTGGTATCAGGTGACGAGCTCGTAGTACGAAGGCTAACTGAACCGCTGAGGCTCTTATATCCGAGGGAGCACAATTTTTATGAAGCGTGCAGAAGCAAGTTAGATTGGGGAAGTCGACTCGGGGACCGCTCCAAAAACAGCTAATTTCGTGAATAAGCTAAATCTTGGGGACTATCTATGTCCATAACGATCCCGTAGTCATCAACCGTGATATTTTTGACATCCCTCGCGTGGCTGGAAATTATCGCTTTCGCCCCAAGGTCGCCCTGGATGGAACCAAGAAGAGGGAAAAGATCTTTCGAGAATCCAACCGGATGTCCGGCAGCCGGTCGGTTTTCAGCTTCTGAAATGGTTTTCAATTCCGACTTTAAAACAGGTCGCAGAATCTTAGGTTTTTCCAAAATGGCAACTCGAACGAGCTCATCCAAAGTTTTCTGCTGAATGAAAGGCATATCCAGAAAACCTAGAAACCCGAAGTCCCAACCCAGGCTCGAGAATCCACGAGCTATAGTATGACCCATGCCAAGTTCAGCCTTTTCGAACCGAATAACCTCGTCTTGCTCACGAGCGCGAAAGCTAGGCGCTAGTTTTTCGAGTTCATCGTCCGGCCTAATAACAATTCTTAAACGATCAAAAGCCATTTGATAGAGGTTGATTGTTGTTCCGGCTAGAGTGTTCCCTCCGAGCTCTGTAACTCTCTTGTCTTTACCGAAGCGTTTTGAAAAACCAGCCCCGGCTAAAACTACTCCAACATCCACAATGAAATATCAATCTATGAGTAAACTGCTATTTGAGTGGTGTCGGGTGGCGCTGCTTTTTTCGCCGAGCGCCCGCGTTCATAAGTGATTTCTGCCATGACGGAGACAGCAATCTCGGCAGGTGTTTTGCTGCTGATGGAGATTCCAATCGGGGCATGGAGTCTCTCGATGGACTCTTGCGGCACGCCTAATTCATTCAGCCGGTCTCTGCGTTTTGCGGAAGTTCTCTCTGAGCCCATAGCACCTATGTAGAAAGCTGGGGTGTTGAAAGCCTCGATTAATCCCATATCGTCGATTCTGGGGTCATGGGTTAGCGCTACGATTGCGCAACCTTCGTCTTTCACATATTGCTCAATAGCGTCATCGGGCATTTCGCAGACTTTGCGGACTCCTTCTATTTTCACGCTGTTCAATACTTCCTCGCGTGGATCACATAGGATCACGCCATAATCGAGCATTTTTGCGATCTCTGCCACATAAACACTTACTGCTCCTGCGCCTATAATAAAGAGTTGATTCATAGGACCGATTGTGTGTTCCATCGTCATGCTTTCCTCATCCCATTGGAGGGATTGAGGAATCTCACTGTGATTTATCGCTCTCTTGCCTCTTTTTAGCTCTACACGTCTGGTAACCCAGCTTCGTTTGTCCAGACGGTCTAGAATTTGATTTATTTCTGCAAGTTCGGTTTTCGAATTCTCGAGTGGTTCGATGACGATATCAAGGCTGCCACCACAGGGGAGATTAAACCTCTCTGCCTCTTCTGAAGTCTCGCCATAGCGGTGAAATGCCGGCCCTTTGGAAGCAATTGATCTTTCAATCAATTTTTCAATGAGGTCCTCTTCCACACACCCGCCAGACAATGATCCAACTGTCTCTCTTCCCGATGTACAGGCAAAAAGCGATCCCTCTGGCCTAGGTGACGACCCCCACGTTTTCACGACCGTGGCAAGCCAGCACTTTTTATTATCGGAAAGCCATAGATCGAGGGTCTTTAAGACTTCTTTATTAAGTGCTTCCATCTTCGTTGTTTTGGACCAATACACTTCTATGTTACTTCATTTTCAAAGTAAAGGTGTTTAAGCCTTCACCTATTCAATCCGTTGTCTCTTATGTGGATAATCAACACGCGACGCTGAATATGAATTCGAAAAATTTAACATTAAAAATTGAAGGGTGATTTTGTGAAAGAAGGACAACCCAAGACGATACGCTTAGTTGATTACGAAGCCCCCGGCTATGTGACTCGCGAGACTGATCTAATCTTCGATATCAAGGCGGGTGAGACCAGAGTTTATTCTTCGCTGAAAGTCGAGAGAACCAAAGCTGATGATTCCGAAATTTTCTTATCCGGCAATCAAGCTGACCTAAGAGCCGTCAAACTTGATGGGCGTGTTTTGCTGGGCAATGAATACGAATTGTCTGAGGAAGGATTGAGGATTTCTGGCCTTTCGGATAAGAGCATCATCGAAATAGAAACATCAATTTGTCCGGAGAAAAACACATCCTTGGAGGGGCTCTACAAGTCAAGCGGTATGTACTGCACTCAGTGTGAAGCAGAAGGTTTCCGAAACATTACTTTTTATCAAGATCGGCCTGATGTGCTATCGAAATTTACGACGACTATTATCGCCGATAACAATGAATATCCGACTCTATTGTCGAACGGTAATCTTATAGCAGAAGAGATGCTGGAGGGCGGTAGAAGAAAGGCAGTCTGGGAAGATCCTTTCCCCAAACCGAGTTATTTGTTCGCTCTTGTTGCTGGAAATTTAGCGGTGCTCGAAGACGAATTCCTGACGATGAGCGGTCGCTCAGTAGAACTAAAGATATATTCAGAGCCTCACAACATTGATCAGTGTGAGTTTGCGATGGATGCATTGAAACGATCAATGAGGTGGGACGAGGAACGGTTCGGCCGTGAGTATGATCTCGATATCTTTATGATAGTTGCCGTCGAGGACTTTAATATGGGGGCGATGGAAAATAAGGGGTTGAATATTTTCAACACCTCTTGTGTTCTGGCGTCGCCCGACACAGCTACGGATGATGGTTTTCAACGAGTCGAGGCAGTAGTCGCGCACGAGTATTTCCATAATTGGTCAGGAAACAGAGTTACCTGTCGAGACTGGTTTCAGCTAAGCCTCAAGGAAGGCTTTACTGTTTTCAGAGACGCCGAATTCACGGCGGATACCCATTCAAGATCGGTGAAGCGCATAGAAGATGTCGGATTTCTGCGGTCAATTCAGTTTGCCGAAGATGCAAGTCCTTTGGCACATCCGGTTATGCCGAATTCGTATATGGAAATCTCGAACTTCTATACGACCACGATTTATGAAAAGGGTGCCGAGGTTGTACGTATGTATCAGACACTACTCGGACAGGAAACCTTTAGAATGGCCACGGACGCGTACTTTGATAGGTTCGATGGAAAAGCCGCCACTACTGATGACTTTAGGGAGACAATGGCAGAGATTGGCGGACGCGATTTAGTACAATTTAGGCGTTGGTACGAGCAGGCCGGTACCCCGCTTCTTGAGATTTCCGAAGTCTTCGAAGATAAAAAACTTATCCTGCGAATCGAACAGTCGTGTGAGCCAACACCCGGCCAAGAACAGAAGCTGCCATTTCATGTGCCGATTGTTTTGGGATTACTCGATGAAACCGGACATGAGCTCGACTTAAGTAAAACAGAATTGCGTTGTTCAATGGATACTAGCCTTCGAGACAACAATCGAAGTCTACTCCTGGAGTTGCGGGAAGATGCAACTGAGATCGAATTTTCAAGTTTTGATAGAAAACCCGTTGTTAGCTTTCTGAGGGCGTTTTCTGCGCCTGTCAAACTCAACTATCAGAGAGAAAAGGAAGAGACACAATTTATAGCCCGAAATGATCAGGATGGTTTTGTACGCTGGGATGCGATGCAGACCCTGTGGTTGGCGGCGTTCGATGATCCGACGTTGGAGGAAGCACCTTGTGAAGTTGTTCAAGAAACGGCGATTGAGGCGCTGAAAGCAAAAAACGCCGAACAAAAACTCTTGAGAGCAAATATGCTTTCTGTTCCCAGCGAGTTGTATCTTCTCGAGCAATTAAGAGATATCGATCTCGATAGAACACTTAATCAGAGAGATGGTCTCCTACGAAAGTTAGCGATCGATAATCAAGATACGTGGCTGCAGCTCTACGAAACCTATGAGAGTGATAGGACTTTTTCGGCAGAAGCGGATGCCGTTGCAGACAGAACGCTGGCAAACTTGTCTTTTAATTATTTGATAAGAGGCCTTCTTGCCAAAGGTAAAGAAAGTGATGTTGTTGATCTGATAGATACCCGGTATCGCAAATCTAATAATTTGACAGTCCGACGTAATGTTCTAGCTTTGGTGTGCCATCTCAGAGGAATTCCAAGAGAATTTCGAGCAAAAATCTTGTCTGACTTTTATTCAAAATGGAAAGCATATGCTCTGGTGCTTGATCTATGGTTCAATATTCAAGCTCAGAGTCCTAATTATTCGATTGAAGAAATTATCGAGTTGGAGTCACACAGCGATTTCGATGTAAAAAACCCAAATCGGGCGAGATCAATCTACGGTGCGTTCGGTATGCTCAACTTAAGAAATTTCCATCATGAGAGTGGCTCGGGGTATGAGTTCTTGGGTCGAGCGGTCGAAAAATTGGATTCTATTAATCCGCAAATCGCCTCGAGGCTTTGCTCACCTCTAACTCGCTGGACTAAACTCGACGAGAGGAGATCGAACTTAATGCGACGAGAATTGAAGAGGCTCTCCGAGACTAAAGAGGTATCTAAAGACTTGTACGAAATCGTCAGTAAAAGTCTTTGATTTGTTCGCAGAGGATTGCAAGGAGTTTTACTAGCTGGAGCTCATTGTCGGATAAAGTGGAGGCAGAGCATTGGTTCTTTTCTCGATGCTCTGTTGAGCGGAGGCCTTTTCAATGACATCAATAGCAAATAGTTTTTCTTCTCTGCTCAGAGGGCGACGTTCCTGAGAAAAAGAGGTCGAATTAAGCAGAAGGACCAATTTTCGTTGACTGTCCCTTTGCTTGGCGAATTTCTCAACTACGTTTTGCATGTCGTCTTTTGCAGTTTTTCGTAGCCAGTTATAGAGGGCTTCTCTCGCTTTATGCGGGTCCTCTGATCGAATGGCTTGCAGCAGTTCCTGTTTTTTCCGTTTCAGGGATTTGCTTTGCAATGAAATAGCTTTTCTTCTTTTTATGTGCCTCGTCATAACGTAGGCGCCAATCATCGTAAACAGAATGGCAAGGATGAGGATTTCTCTTGAACCGAACCAACTTGATGAAGAGAGCTCATATTCGTCCGTGCTAATTTGGTCCGTTGATGCCGTTGAAGGTTTCAAAGAATTTGGTTCAAATCTCTCAGACATAGGGTCAGTCTTGTCAAAGCTCTTTATATTTGAGTTTTGTTCGATGGCTTCTAGACTCTCGGCCGTAAATTGTTGTCCTAGGGCCCTAGTTTCACGGACTCTATTTTGAGCAGTGTCCCACCAAACGATAGTTAAATCGGGGATGACAATTAATCCGTTTTGTTTTGGTTGTATTGCGCGTCGCTCTATTCTCTGGCCGACCAGAGTTTCTCCCAGTGCGTTATCTTCGAGGGTCGGAGGCTCTGGATACTCTCTGAATGAGTTTAAATCTAATGGCGGTAGCAAGTTGTCGCTGATTGCAGAGGTATTGCCCCAAAAAGTGGCTTTGATTTCTTGTGTAATCGAGTCTCCAGGACCCAAGATTTCTCCGTCGGGTATTCCAGAAAAAGTCTGCGATATAGTCAGTTTTTCCGCAGGTATCCAGGCTTGATCCTTAGGGTATTCGTCTGGAATTGGTAATATCTGTATTGTCTTTTCAGGAGTTTCTACCTGTACTCCTCTTCGAGAAAAACGACCGCGCTCAACAAATGGCACGCTCGCCGTCGTGATTTCTGCAGGTACGACAATGGTTCCGCTTTGCTCAGGGAAAACAGCGAACCGCTGCTGGAGATAACCATAGTAATTGCCGTTCCTCGTCACTTCGCCTGATATGTTTTCACCCAGTCGGAACACGCTGGCGCCCTTAATGTTGGGCGGCCCTAACTGTTTTCCATAAAGCTTTACGCCGTTGGCGTAGAAAAGAGTTCTTTTGACCAGAATCTGGCTTTGAACGAACGCCCGATTTGTCGATAATTCAATTTCGTAAAAAACTTGCTTCTTCATTTTCTCACGAGCTGCCAATGAGAGAGGTTTAACAAACAAGGAAAGCTCGCCAGAAAATTTCCCACCCACGGGTATCGGAGGAATTCGTAGAGTGCCAGTTTTCTTTGGTTGGAGTGTAATTGCGTACTCAACCCAGCTCTCGGATCTGCCGTTGACATATCTATATTGGCTGTTGGTGTTCGTACCCATAACCTGGAAATCTTCTTCCAGGGCACTGAGATCGAGGCGCTCTGTTTCTCGGGTATTGAATGCTTTTATAGAAAGTCTAACGGTTTCTAGTTCATCGATCTCAATATCCGAAAGTTCCGCACGTATTTCGTCTTGTGCCAAGACGAAGTTAAAATTCACACTCAGTCCAAGTGAGAGAATCGTGATGCAGCATTTAATCCCCAGCTTCCTCACCACGGCTCATCGCCCTGCCGGTATCTGTAATCTCCCTTTCGTAATCGCTGCTCGGTTTCGTATCTAAATTTTCGTTTAAGAAGACCACCCGGGTTGTCCGGCACTCTCCTCAACCATTGCTCCAGCGCCTGTTTTTGTTCCTCCTCATTTAAGGCAAGTTGCTCATCTTTAGTAAATTCTCCCTCAGATTGGCCTTTATCTTTTTCCTCGGGATTAGCGCCTTCGGTTTGTTGTTGCTGATTCTCTTCGTAGGGCGCATCGGAGGAAGGGTCATCTGCTTCCTCGCCTTTGTCTTGATCACTTTGATTAGGTGACTCGGATTGTTGTCCCGCATTGTCTTTTGTTTCTTCGTTTTGTTGCTCTTGCTGCTTTTGAAGTAATTCTTTGATTAGATTTCGGTTGAATTGGGCGTCATCGTCTTTGGGGTTAAGTTCTAAAGCGCGATCATATTTCTCGATCGCTTCGTTGAGAGAGCCTAGCTGTGCCAGGCTATTTGCTTGGTTGTAAAAGCCGTCGGCTGACAAGTCGTTTGCGAATCCATTTAGCGCTGGACCCCATTCTCTATTTCGGTAGTTGGCGATAGATTTCCATTTTTGATCTTGGAAAAGTTGAGCGGCTTTCTCGGCATCGCCCTTCTCGAGCAGTTCAAAGGCTAGCTGGTCGTCACGATACCAGAGGCGGTCCCATAGATTGATCTCGGTTTCTGAAGATGTCTCATTTTGACTGTTAGGCTGTTCCGCCACGGTTTCGCTGGGTTGAAGCGTCAGTAGGAACCCGGTAAGCGATATCAATAAACCTTTCCTGAAGCCTAAAAGAACGATGGGAACGAGCAAGACAGCTATCCAGTATCCTTGGTCGTACCAGGTATCGAAGTCTCGCTCCGCATCGATAGCTTCGATATCGTTGAAAAGACTTTCGGCAAGAACTTCTTTGAAATCAGAATCATCATAGCTCACTCGAGCATAGGCGCCATAGCCTGCTTCAGCCAGGTTTTTTAACGCGTCTTCGTTGATTTTCGTGATGACCGGTTTGCCTTGATTGTCCTTGAGGAGGCGCCTTTTTTGGCGATCGGAGTTGAGCGGAATTGGCACCCCTGAATCACTGCCGAAGCCGATTATCGAAATTGGTATCGCTGGACTGGCCATCCTAGCCACTTGCTCTACCTCGGTTACGCCGTCTGTTAAGAACAGGATTCTTCCTCGAGTAAGTGCAGAATTCCTGATTAGTTCGGTAGCGATTTCCATCGCGTGCGCAGGCGCGCTTCCGAGAACCGGCATCATCGCAGGTTCAAGGGAGCTGAGGAGATTTTCGATTGTCCCAGAATCGTCGGTCAACGGTGCGACAGTATGCGCATCTCCTGCATAAGCGACTAGAGCGGTGCTACCCTCTTTTCTATATCTGAGAATGTCGGTTATTTTTTGCTTAGCCCTGATGATTCTCGATGGCTTTATGTCCTCTGCCATCATTGAAAGGGACAAATCTAATACTATTACAAGTGCATCATTTTGTTTCTCGACAGGTTGTGGTCGTTTCTCCCATGTCGGGCCCGCCGCGCCAAGAATGGCGAAAACTAGTAGCAGGTTGGTAGTGAGGGCTATCAGTGAGCGTTTTCGTTTAGAACCGCCGCTTACTAGAGCTTGGTAAAGCTCCGCGCTCATCACTTCCTTCCATGCTTTCTCTTGAATGGTCGATCTCATCCAAAGAAACGATAAAACGAGGGCAGGCAGCAATAACAAAAGCCAGTAAGGTCTTATCAAATGGAAGTTCTCTAGAATCACGGGAGTCGGGTCACCCTCGCAGGGCGATTGGGCGCCGATAGAGGTCAATAAGAAAAAACACAAATGCGGCCAGGATAGCAGCACCAAGAGCCCAAAAAGATAGAGCTTTTCTTGGCCTGAAGACCTCCGCTTCTTGATCCACTGGCTCTAATTCGTCAATTAAGCTGTATATTTCCGCGAGCTTAACGGGGTCCTTGGCCCGAAAATAGGCTCCCGATGTTGTCTCCGCGATTTCTTTAAGTGTCCTTTCATCCAAGTCGGCCGATGGATTTGTAACTCTATTGCCAAAAGCACCAAAAATACTTGGCAATCTCATCTCGTCTGCACCGACGCCAATAGTATAGATTTTGATTTTATCGTTTGCTGCAAGTTCGGATGCTTTCCGAGGTTCAACTTCTCCCACATTGTTCGCACCGTCTGTAAGCAAGATGATTACTTTGTCTTGCTGAGGTCTCTGCCGGAGTCGTTTGACTGCAAGACCGATCGCGTCACCAATAGCTGTTTTGCCGCCCGCGATCCCGACTGGGGCCTCGAGCAGAAAACGGTCCAAAGTCTTCAGGTCGAAAGTGAGTGGCGCTTGCAGATAGGCATTTGTTCCAAACAGAATTAGACCAACTCTATCCCCGATGCGTCTCGACACGAAATCGGAGACGACCAGTTTTACAGCAGTTAAACGATCCACGTAATCCCCGTTTATCACCATATCTTCTGTTGCCATGCTTCCCGAAATGTCCACCGCGAGCATTAGATCCCTTCCTGTGGTTGGCAGACTAACGGGATCGCCCGTCCATTGGGGACGCGCCAAAGCCACTATCAGGGAGACCCATATCAACCAAAGTAGCAAAATCTTTAGGTTCATGTATTTCCACTCAGCGACCTCGTCTTTTGCGCCACCAATAAAGGGTTCCAAAGAGGGTACTATGAGGGCCGGCCTGTCTTGTTTAGCCTCTTTCAGAAAGCGTCGCACTAGCCAAGGCAATGGCAGAAGTGAGAATGCTAATGGCCAAATCCATTCAATCATTAGTGATTCTCGATTTTGGTTCGAATTTTCTTGTGGATCTTGATTCTCGAGACCAAGGAAATAACAAGCTTGTGCAGTTCAGATAGGTCGACCTCTGGCGGATTTCGACTATATCTGGATATGCCAAAAACCGCTCCTGCTCCCTGGGTGAATTCGATGGTTCCACTCATTTCGTCGAGCGCCTGCAACCAGGACGCTGCAGATGTCGGGGCGAGATCTCTCCTACCGAGGACGTTGACGATTAGGCGTTTGAGGATTTCGTTAGTTCCCCTGACATAGTCCCCGTTAGAAGCGCCTTTTGTCAGAGTCGCTTGGTAAAGCTCAATGATTAATCGCTCCGCTTCGCGCCTCGGTCGCAGTAGTTTGTTTCTTTTGTAGAGAGCCACTGTTGCACATGCGATAAGTGTCGCAGTCAAAATAACAAGCAACCACCACCCCGGTGCAGGTGGCCACCAGGATGGCTCCAGTGGAGTATGAATATCACGTAGGTCGATTAAAGGGTTTCCGATCATCGAGTACACGTGGTTAGATCGACTGAGTATCGGTCGAAATATTCCGATAGTTAACAGAGCTCAGCTTGGCGAGCTGAGAAAGCCGGGACTTCTTCTGATTGAAAGCCTCTTCATATTCTTCGCTGAGGGTCGAATCTCTCGAAGAAAAAATCGCATTTTCTTTTCCATCCGAGACCGTGTAACGACCTGGTGGCGGCAAGGTTTCTTCGATCGGGTCAAAGATATGGACTAAATCAAGAGAGTTCTTACGAGCAAGACGCTTTACGATCTCCTCCCAATCGTTCGGGAAACCTTGAAAATCGCTAATTATTACAATCTTGAACCGTTGCTTGCTGAGATTTAAAAGATCAGCAGCCGCCTCTGGTGCGCTGATTCTTTTGAAAGTTTCTCTCGTTAGAGATTGATTTGCCTCGGCTATGTGAAAGAGCATTTTAGTGGCGGCGATTGTCCCATGTCTTGGTTTTGCCAATATTACCTCTTCGTTGGTGGCTATAGCGCCGC
>CACOYI010000018.1 GCA_902631405.1 K189A clade bacterium
CATTGAGCTAAAACCGAAAAACGAGGACGCCAAGAAGAAAGATAAAGAAGTGGCCGAGGTAACGGCCGCTGATTTGCAAGCTAAAGAAATATCAGCAGGCCGCCCGAACAAAAAGGGCAGGAGCAAGGAAAAAGAATCTTCTGAAAATAAAAAAGATCATGATTTCCTAGATAGGCGAAGGGAACTGAGTCTCAAGTCGAGCAGGAAATCAAGAAAGAGGGCGCTTACTGTAAAAGAGGGGCCGTTAAAAGTTGATCAACAAGGCGGGGAATTCAAGCCAACAGAGTTTATATCAAGAGAAGTTGAAGTAGGGGAGTTTGTAGCTGTTGGTGAGTTAGCGCAGAGAATGGCGGTCAAGGCTGGTGAGGTCATAAAAGTCCTGATGAATTTAGGCGTTATGGCAACTATTAACCAAACTATAGACACTGACACAGCGACGCTCGTGGTGGAGGATCTTGGGCATAGGGTGAAGCTGATTAGTGAAGACGTTCTGGAAGAGCAACTCGAAGCGTCTTTAGTCATAGAGGGAAATACGGAGAAACGAGCCCCTGTGGTAACAATAATGGGGCATGTAGATCATGGTAAAACGTCACTACTGGACTATATTCGCCAGACTAGAGTAACAAGTGGAGAAGAAGGAGGGATTACTCAACACATCGGGGCCTATAGCGTGGATCGCGATGATGAGAGCATCACTTTTATCGACACTCCAGGTCACGCTGCTTTCTCTGCTATGCGTGCGAGAGGGGCAAGAGTAACCGACATTGTTGTTCTCGTGGTTGCTGCTGATGATGGGGTTATGCCACAAACATTAGAAGCTATTCAGCATTCAAAGGCTGCCGATGTGCCGATCATTGTTGCGATCAACAAAATTGATTTAGAGGCGAGTGACCCAGAAAAGGTTACGAATGAGTTATCTGCGAACGAAGTAATCCCCGAGGAATGGGGAGGGGATACACAGTTCATCAAAGTATCCGCAGTCTCTGGTGAAGGGATAGACGACCTTTTGGATGCCATTTTACTCCAAGCAGAGCTGTTGGAGTTGAAAGCAATGCGAGAGGCTCCTGCTCAAGGTGTGGTTATAGAATCTAGGCTCGATAAGGGGCGCGGCCCGGTCGCAACGGTGCTTATACAAAATGGCAGTCTTGAGCAGGGGAATGTGATTCTGGCTGGCGAATATTTTGGTCGGGTCAGGGCTATGCTTGATCACGTTGGTGAGTCTCAGCGTATAGTGGGTCCCTCGGCTGCTATTGAATTGCTGGGACTTAACGGCACGCCAGAGGCGGGAGACGAGTTTGCTGTGGCGGTAGATGAGAAAGCAGCAAGGGAATTGGCCGAATTTAGGAAAGGAAAGAGCCAAGAACGCCTGCAAGCGATACAACAGGCCTCAAAATTAGAAAATGTTTTCGCAGGGATAGACGAGGGCAAGAAAAAAGTTTTGAACATAGTCGTGAAAGCCGACGTCAGGGGCAGTTTAGAGGCTATAGCGCAGGCTGTAGCAGATCTGGGTAATGAAGAAGTCGCAGTAAAGGTGCTCGGTTCGGGTGTTGGGGGGATATCGGAATCTGACGTTACCATGGCTACGACATATGGAGCGGCCATATTTGGATTTAATGTCAGAGCAGATAGCAGGGCCAAGGCTCTATTAGAAAAAGATGGAATTGAAGTAAGATATTATGGAGTCATCTATGAATTATTAGATGATTTGAAGGTTGCTCTGAGCGGAATGTTGGCCCCCGAGGTAAGAGAAGAGATAATTGGAATCGCGGAGGTCAGAGACGTATTTAATTCTCCTCGTTTTGGTCAGGTAGCTGGTTGCATGGTCACCGAAGGATCTGTTTTAAGAAGCAAGCCTATCAGGGTCCTGAGAGATAACATTGTCATTTACGAAGGTGAACTGGAGTCCTTAAGAAGGTTTAAAGATGATGTTAATGAGGTGAGAAACGGCACGGAATGTGGAATTGGCGTGAGAAATTATAATGACGTCAAATCGGGCGACTTGATTGAGGTTTACGACTCCAAAGAGGTTGCTCGGTCGTTACTGTAACACCTCAGATATGTCTCGTTTAGAAAAAATAGGGGATTTGTTTAGAGACGAGATTGCTACGATTATTCAAAAAAAATTGCGCGACCCCCGGTTGGCCAAAATCATATCTGTCAACGAAGTGAGCGTTGCAAAGGATTTGGCCTTTGCGGATGTCTACGTCTCCAGCTTTGAGACGCAGAGCGAAGATCAAAAACAAGACCTCATACTTTCCTTGAACGGGGCTTCTGGTTTTATTCGAACGATGCTCTCAAGGACACATAAAATAAGGAGTACGCCGAAGTTGAGGTTCCATTATGATGATACAAATGAACGCGTTGCGCGATTGGAAAGTCTTTTAGCTGAATCTTCACAAATTTAAGTGCCGATTCTCTGCAGTCCTAATTATCTCGTATGAGCACATATGTTTCAGTCCCAAAATAAAATCGACGGGTTTATAGCGTTAGATAAGCCCAAGGGTCCAACCTCGAATGCAATCATTCAGGACTTGAAAAAGAGATATGGACTGCCAAAAATCGGCCACGTAGGAACACTTGATCCGATGGCTACTGGTCTGCTTCTTCTTTGTATAGGCCAGGCCACCAAATTTTCGCGGTTTCTGATAGAAGCAGATAAAGCATACATTGCCGAGCTAGTTCTTGGTGAATCTACGGACACCTACGATGCGGATGGGCAGATAACAGTGAAAAAGTCGATTAAAGGAATAACCAACGAATCTATAGAAAAGGCGCTTTCCGATTTGCGAGGAGCCATTTTGCAAAAACCGCCGATGTTTTCTGCAAAAAAAATCAAAGGAAAGAGGCTCTACAAGCTTGCTAGGCAGGGCAAGGAAATAGAAAGAGAAGAGTTGCCTGTGAAGATTTATAAGAATAAGCTGCTGGAGCTCGAGGGGTCCAGAATGTCTTTGGAAATCGAGTGCAGTAAAGGCACCTATATTCGTTCGATAGCGCATGACTTGGGCAAAAGTCTTGGATGCGGGGCTCATTTAGGCAGTTTAAGAAGGACTAAGGTTGGGAAATTTTCAGAACGTGATATGGTATCGGCCGATACCCTGAGTCACTCAGAGAGTTTGGATTCGTTCTTAAGTCCTATTGATAGTGCCTTATCGCAACTTCCGAGTCTTTTTCTTAAAGCTGAGGAGTGCGGGAAGCTGTTGAATGGCCAACAAGTGGCGTTGAAGAAAAAGGAGAATCACGGTCATCGGGTTTTGTACGAGGGCTCAGATGAATCGCATAAAAGTTTCATAGGCGTGGGAGAAGTGAAAGAAAATGGAGTTCTTAGGCCGATGAGGATGATCTCCGTCTCCAGATAATCTCAGGTTAGCGGAGGGCTGTAAATGCGCGCGGCCATCTGCGATTAATTTTGCGCATTGAGGAAAAAAAAGATGGCGCTATCAGCGAAGACGAAATCGGAAGTTGTTTCGGAGTTTCAGACTAAAGAAGGAGACACTGGTTCTCCGGAGGTACAAGTGGCTCTGTTAACGAAAAATATCAATAATTTGCAAGGGCACTTTAAGGAACATCATAAAGACCATCACTCTAGGAGAGGCCTGATAAGAATGGTGAATCAAAGACGTAAGCTGTTGGATTATCTTAAAAACAAAGACGCGAATAGGTACTCCGATTTGATCAAGAGATTAGAGCTAAGACGTTAGTGTTGTTGGTCGTTGAAGCAAGAAAGAAATTAGAACAGAGATTTTATTCGGAGAAATAAGTTGAACCCTATTAGAAAGACCTTTGTGTACGGTAATAGTGAAGTAGTAATCGAGACAAACAAAATTGCCAAGCAAACAAGTGGAACCGCCCTAGTTTCGATAGGGGACACAGTGGTGATGACCACTGTGGTAGGGGCAAAAAGTGCTAGACCTGGCCAGGATTTTTTCCCCCTCACGGTGAATTACCAAGAAAAAGCCTACGCTGCTGGGAAGATACCAGGTGGGTTCTTCCGTCGAGAGGGTCGTCCAAGTGAAAAAGAAACTTTGACCTCTCGATTAATTGACAGGCCCATTAGGCCGCTCTTCCCAAAGGGTTTCACGAACGAGGTCCAAGTTGTTTGTACAGTCTTATCGACCGATAAGGATCAAGACCCTGATATTGCGGCGATGATAGGAACTTCGGCTGCGCTAGCGATATCCGGATTACCTTTTGAAGGACCAATCGGTGCGGCAAGAGTTGGCTATAAGGATGGGGCTTATCTACTAAATCCTGGCTACGAGGCGCTAAGTGATGGGGATTTGAACATGATGGTGGCGGGGACGGAGGAAGCCGTATTAATGGTTGAGTCTGAGGCAAAAGAACTATCGGAGGATCAGATGCTCGGGGCCGTCCTTTACGGACATCAAGAGATGCAAATAGTGATCTCATCAATCAGAGAATTTTCAGCGGATGTAGGAGCCCAAGATTCAGAGTGGACAGCGCCTCAAGAAAATTTGGAATTAGTCGCTCGGGTAAACGAGCTTATGAATACAGAGCTCGGCGAAGCTTATAAAATAGTCGATAAAATCGAGCGACAGAATGCGGTTCAATCTCTAAAAGAGAAATTATTAGCAGGCCCCTTATTCGATGAGGGCGAGCTTAGTGAAGGAGATCTCCTCGCTGCCTTTTCCAAGCTTGAAAAAAGCTTAGTTCGCGAGCGTGTGCTTAATGGTGAACCTAGAATAGATGGTCGAGATTTGAAAACGGTTAGGGCTGTTGATGTTGAGGTGGGTGTGCTCCCAAAGACGCACGGATCAGCTTTGTTTACGAGAGGAGAGACGCAGGCATTGGTAGTGGCGACGTTGGGCACGCTTAGAGATGCCGCAATAGTAGATGCTCTAGAAGGCACATACAAAGACCAGTTTATGCTTCATTATAATTTTCCACCATATAGTGTCGGTGAGACAGGCATGATGGGAGGGCCAAAGCGCAGGGAGGTTGGGCACGGGAAATTGGCGAGAAGAGGGGTTTCCGCGGTTCTGCCAGATCCTGATGAATTCCCTTATACGCTTAGGGTCGTTTCTGAAATCACTGAATCGAACGGATCGAGCTCCATGGCCAGTGTATGCGGTACATCTCTCGCGTTGATGGATGCCGGTGTGCCCTTGGCAGCGCCTGTGGCGGGGGTTGCAATGGGGTTAGTGAAAGAGGGCAATAGGTATGCTGTCTTAACCGATATCCTTGGTGATGAAGATCATCTTGGTGATATGGATTTTAAGGTCGCTGGTTCAGAGAAAGGGGTCACGGCCTTACAGATGGATATAAAAATTTCTGGCATTACAGAGGAGATAATGGAGGTTGCATTATCTCAAGCACATGAAGCGAGGCTGCATATTCTCGAACAAATGAATAAGGTGATAAGCCAGTCTCGGGAGAATCTGTCCGAGAACGCGCCGGCTATGGTAACTATGAAAGTCCATCCAGATAAAATTAGAGATATCATTGGGAAGGGGGGGGCCACAATTCGCTCGATAGTCGAGGAAACGGGTGCAGAGGTGGATATAGATGACGATGGTCTGGTACGAATATACGCAGAAAATGGATCCTCAAAGGACGCTGCGGTTAACAAGATAGAAGAAATTACCGCTGAAGCAGAAGTAGGTAAGATTTACGATGGCAAAGTGGCGAGAATAGTTGATTTTGGGGCATTTGTTACTATCCTCCCGGGTAAAGACGGTCTTCTGCACATATCACAAATTGCTGATGAGCGAGTAGAGTCGGTCACTGACTATTTGAGTGAGGGACAAGAGGTAGAAGTGGTTGTTCTTGATCTTGACCAAAGAGGTAGGATAAAGCTATCTATCAAAGAGATAGAAAATTACAGATAGCGATCTAGCTAACCAGGTTTAACAACCTAGATCGATGTCTCTGCTAACGTCCTTTGGTTAGGTTAGCAACGACCGATGGATCAGCAAGAGTGCTTGTATCTCCCAAGTTGTCGAAATCTTTGGATGCTATTTTCCTTAGAATCCTTCGCATGATCTTACCCGATCGGGTTTTGGGTAATCCTGGGGCCCACTGGATCTTATCCGGCTTTGCTATGGGACCAATTTCAGCTCGCACCAACTCCTCCAGTTCCCTTATTAATGCACTGTCTGACGTAGGACTTTGGGCATCCTTCATTAGAGTTACATAAGCGTAGATACCCTCTCCCTTAATTTCATGAGGGAAACCGACCACAGCGGCTTCTGCGACCGATGGGTGGAGAACAAGAGCGCTCTCCACTTCTGCTGTTCCAATTCGATGGCCTGATACATTCATGACATCATCAACCCGACCTGTTATCCAATAGTATCCATCTTTGTCCCGTCTGGCTCCATCACCCGTGAAATAAAGGCCTTTATATACAGAATAATAAGTGTCAACGACTCGTTGATGGTCTCCATAAACAGTTCGTATTTGTCCAGGCCATGGAGCAGTGATTACCAAGTTGCCGCTGGCCTCTTGCTCCGTTATGAGGGCACCCTCGTTGTCAACTAGACCGGGACGAATGCCGAAGAAGGGTCTTGTAGCGGAGCCCGGCTTCAGGTCAGTGGCTCCAGGTAAGGGTGAAATCATAATTCCGCCCGTTTCAGTCTGCCAATAGGTGTCTACTATAGGACACCGTCCCGAGCCCACCACTCGATAATACCAATCCCATGCTTCGGGGTTAATTGGTTCACCCACTGTGCCTAGGGTTATCAGCGAGGATCGATCCGTTTGATTGACATATTCATCACCCTCAGACATTAGTTGGCGAATAGCGGTAGGTGCGGTGTAGAAAATATTCACCTTGTGTTTATCAATGACCTGCCAGCAGCGGGATGAGCTTGGGTAATTTGGGACCCCTTCAAACATGAGAGTCGTAGCGCCGTTGGTAAGTGGCCCGTAAACAATATATGAGTGACCGGTTATCCAACCAACGTCTGCTGTACACCAATAGATATCTCCATCGTGATAATCGAAGACATATTTGTGAGTAATAGCAGCGTGTAAAAGATAGCCTGCAGTGGAGTGTTGAACACCTTTCGGTTTGCCAGTTGATCCAGAGGTATAAAGTATGAAAAGGGGATCCTCTGAATCCATAATTTGGGGAGGGCAAGATGGCATTTGAGCTTCCGTAATTTCTTGGTACCAAAAATCTCGGCCATTCACCCAATTGACATCGTTTTCGGTTCTTTTTGCGACAATTACAGATTTTACATTTGGGCAGTTTTCTAGCGCCTTATCCACGTTCAGTTTCAAAGGTACTATCTTGCCGCCCCTGAGACCTTCGTTGGCAGTTATGACAAAATGACAATCGGCGTCAAGTATTCTGTCTTCAAGAGCTTGCGGAGAAAAGCCGCCAAAAACAACGCTATGGATGGCGCCAATTCTAGCGCACGAAAGCATAGCGAAGGCAGCCTCCGGTATCATGGGCATATAAATGCACACTCGGTCTCCTTTTTTGACCCCTAGTGATTTAAGTCCATTGGCTAGTTTGCAAACTTCCTCAAATAAATCCCTGTAACTGATCTTTTTGCTATCGCCGGGTTCATCGCCCTCCCAAATAATTGCTGTTTGGTTCGCCCTATTAGCCAAGTGTCTATCGATGCAGTTTTCGCTAGCATTTAGCTTTCCATCAAGAAACCACTCAATCTCACCTCCAGCCATGTTACATCTTGAAACTTCGGACCAGGTTTGTTGCCAAGTCAGAAACTCCATCGCTTGCTTCGCCCAGAAATCATTCGGATTGGCAATAGAGTCATCGTATGATTGTCGAAACTTTTCTTCGGTGAAAAAGTTTCTCCGAGGGCCTGTATTGCCTGCTTCAATGATTCCTGTCATCAAATTATCTCCTAGCTTTAGTCGGTTAAGAGATGCAGGCTCTTTCCCCGCTCATTAGCTCTTACCAAATTCTTATTCATTGAGTTCTTTGAAAATGCTGTTTGCAATGGTTTTCCCGCGCTCCACGCCCCATTGATCGAATGAATTAATGTCCCATAGCGCCCCTAAATAAAACGTAACGTGCTCATAATATGCCAAAAGAGACCCTAGCTCAGATGCTCCAAGTTGATCCATCACAATGTTCGTGTGGGGATGATGCCCTCGAATATTCTTAAAGTTTTCACTGTTTGATTTTTGATTCCACCCCTCCGACATAACTTTACTCTGGGCTCTGGCGTGGGCATTTAACCAATTACGATGTTCAGCAATAGGATCTTTCTCATCTATTATCGCTATAAAATCTGCTGCGAAAGCTGAGGTGCCTTGATGAAGTAGCTGGTGATAAGCGTGCTGTCCCTCTGTCCCTTGTCCGCCCCAAACAATCGGCATCGTTGAATACTCGCATTCTTCTCCCGATCTTGTTACCGATTTTCCGTTGCACTCCATAAATAATTGCTGCAAGTACTGAGGTAACAACCTAAGTCTTTGGTCGTAACAAAGTATGGCTAGAGTGTGGCAGTGTAAAAAATTGTAGTTCCAAACGCCTACTAATGCTGTAAAGAGTGGAATATTTGAAAGTTCATCTTGACTAACGAAATGCTCGTCGACGACTTTAGCGCCCCTAAGAAACTCAAGATATTTCTTGGAGCCAATCGAGAGCGCTATCGGCAAGCCAGCGCTAGACCACACTGAAAATCTGCCGCCGATCTCCGGCATAATGGTAAATACCATTTTTTCAGAGACGCCAAATTCCAGCGCTGCTTCAGGATTACTTGTCAACGCAGAGAAGTGTTTTGCGATGGCGTCCTCGTCGCCAACTCTTTCCAGAAACCAGGACTTGGCACGAAGTGAGTTGATTTTAGTTTCAGTCGTGGAAAACGATTTTGACGCTATAAGGAAGAGCGTCGTCTCCGGTTTTAGTCGTTGGAGTAAAATCATTAAAGGTCGTGAATCTATGTTACTTAAAAAATGAATGTTTGGTCCTCTATCACGACTATCCTTTAAGCATTCGACGGCCAATTCTTGGCCTAGATGAGAGCCTCCAATTCCTATATGAACTATGTCAGTGAAAATCTTATTATTGTATGATCTAAAGGCTCCGCTTCTGACACGCTCCGCGAACTCGAGACAACGCTCACGGTCTAAAGAAATCTGCTGTCGGAGTTGCGTATTCAACTCTGGCATTCCATCTCTCATAGCCATATGAAGGCTGGCCAAATTCTCAGTTAAATTGACTGGCTCTCCTTTTAGGTAGCCCGCTTTAATTTTGTCGGTATCCGATTTCTGATAAAGGTTCAGCAGAATATCGAGTGTTGAATCGTTTACAAGTTGTCGAGAATGATCAATCGATAACCCCGCTATTTGCAGATGTGAACGCTCTCTACGGCCTATATCTTCGACCTGGTGAGCACTTTCTGACGCCAGTACACTCTGCGCATTCAGTTGCAACTCCGCTAATTCTTTCTCGGTTAAATATCTCAATAGTCTAGGAGCGAGGGATTAGGGCTGAAAAATTGATGAGATCCTCGCATAGATAAAATTTGCTCGACTAGCCCATAGTAATGCTCCTCATTACTAATGAAATCACTATATGTCGAATTTACCGTAAGCACCGGGGCGTCATCGTAGTATAGGAAAAATTTTGAGTAAGACTCAGACAAACCCCCAAGGTAAGTTTCCTTGATGTTTTTCTCTACTAACAACCCTCTATCTCTGATTCTATCTATCAAGACACTCGTTGGAGCCTGCAGATATACAACCAGATTGGGTTTCGGAATGTTCAATGAAAGACTCAAGGTAATTTCATCGTAAAGTTTCAGTTCTTCTTTATTGAGTGTTAGTTCGGCAAATAAGCGATCTTTTTCGAATAAAAAGTCGGAGACCAGTTGTCGCTCTAGAATGCCCGGTTGCGGAATTTCCGCTAACTGACGGGCACGATTCAATAGAAAATAAAGCTGAGTAGGTAGGGCGAATTTAGAACCTTTGGCATAAAAAGATTCCAAAAAAGGATTTTCGAAAGATGGTTCGAGAAGGACTTGTTTACCGAGTGTTTCGGCCAGCCGCTTTGCTAACGTCGTTTTTCCAACACCAATTGGGCCCTCGATTGCTATAAAATTCGGCGCACTAGCAGGCGCTCGATTATCATTTCGCTGTCTAGCGTCACTAACCTCTTTCTGTTCGTACAGCATGAGTTCAGCGTAATCTTAAGCTTTCCACAACGCAATGAATTAAGGAATATTGAAAGCATATTGGGTCTACGAAGCACTATTAAAATTTGGCTTATTCCATAATGTTTCTTTCAATTCTTGGACCTCTTTTGCGAGTTTTTGTTCTCGGTATGTTCAGTCGTTGTCTCCTCTCCCACAAACTTTTCCTGCTTATTCCTAGCCTTCCTGCTAGTTGTGTTTCGGTCATCGAGTCCTGGTTGTCTAAGACGAAGCTCAAAAAGTAGCTTTCAAGTGACGCGCTAACCTCTTTCTCCGAATCCAAGGGCTCTTTATTTGTATTGCCATTGGAGCCTATTGCTAATTGCTGGGGATAAATTAACGAGTTTGACTTCGCGAGGATCGTCGCTCTATCCAGCGCGTTTTCAAGCTCATTAACGTTTCCCGGCCACTCATATTGAAGAATTGCTGATCTCGCTTCTTCAGACAACTTGAGACCTGTTTTTTGTAGGCGTCTTTGACTCTTTTCTAATAAATAACAGGCTAGGAGCACTGGGTCATCCGCTCTCTCGCGGAGCGATGCAATAGATATACAGTTTTCTTTAAGCTTTAGGAACAAGGTGCTGTCGAAGTTCATTGACTTTACTAAGGGTTCCAAGGCGCTACTCGAACCAACAATAAGTCTCGGCGCCAAATCTCCGTTTTTTTGATCAAGGTAATTTCTCAGCAGAGCTTGCGCAGATTTGCTTAATGCAGAAATCTCTTTTAGGTACACGGTCCTGCCGTCATTGATCCGCAATAAACCAGGTTGGTTATAAGCATCATCGCCGAAGAGCTCTGCTTCTAAGAGGTCCTGAGAAGCTGAAGAACAGTCAATCGAAAAAAAAGGTTCTTCAAACTGCTCTCCATTTGCATGAATAGTTTTTGCAGCGAGACTCTTCCCTGTTCCGAGCTCCCCATAAATAAAGACCGGCTGTCTGTTTTTATAAACTTGTTTTAGCTTTTCTCTTAGGGAAGAGATCGCGTCAGAGTTGCCTACTATCTCATCAATATTGTAGTTGCTTATTTTTTCTTTGGTCGAAATAGACATTTCGTCTCTTATCGCGGAGACTAGCTCGCTGATATCTTGCGAGACGTCAAAATATTCTCTAGCGCCACCTTTTATACATTCAACCGCCTCTTTGATTGATGGTTCGCTACTGAATACGAATACTGGGCCCTGAAAATCTATTCTTTTTGGTGGAGACAAGAAAACATGGCAATCTATAACAAGGATATCATAAACCGAATGGCTCTCTATGAGTTGACCGGTTGATCCGGAAACTGGAATTCCAAAGTCTTCTAATCCATCCGTTAGAACTTTCAGAAAATTTTTACTATCGGTTATGCATAGGATTTCAGCCATAGCGGAAATATTATCAGACAGAATGTTTTATTGTCTGTGTTCGTGGATGTACATCCGTTACATCATAATTTTGAAACGGCACAAGAATTTCAGGTAATTTAGATAAAAAGAGATTACCGATGCCCCATTTTATAATGCCCGATACAGACTGAATGTTGGTAGGGGGAATTGCACCAAGATACCAGAGCGCATTGCGAAGATTCGCTGCGGGCCTATCATTTGCTAGCGCTGGAGCCATGTTCTGCGATGACAGTTTCTCACCAGTTTTGAATCTGAGGCAAGGAATGTGTGTGTAGTTTGGAATAGATAATCCAAGCTTTTTCATCAAGAGTATCTGATATCCGGTCGTTGTTAAAAGATCATCTCCTCTAACCACTTCGGTCATTTGTTCACCGTCATCAATCGCACTTGCTAAATGATAGGATATGTCTCCGTTTTTCCGTTGTAGAATGAAGTCATCCACGCTCTCAGTGATACCATCTTCAACTTCAGTGTTCGAACTGCTTACGGAAACCATTATTGTCTTGTGAGATCGCAGACGAATGGAATGACCCGCTTGATACCCTTTCTTTTGATAACACTTCCCCATATATGTCTGATGCGCAGAGGTTTCACGCCTAGGGCACGAACAGTAGAATGTTTGAGATTCCAACTGTTTTATTCGGTATCGATATTTTGCGCCCTGAATACTCTGGTAGGTGACTTCGTTATCGGGAATCATCCCATGGGTTCGGAGAGTTTCTATGATCAGGTTGCCGCTTTCCGTTGACCCCCGATCAGAGTCAACATCGTCTATTCTAATCAGCCACTTACCCATTTTTTGTTTCACACTGCAGTAACTAGATAAAGCAGTAATGAGGTGGCCCATGTGCATGGGTCCCGTTGGTGAGGGGGCAAATCTGCCGGTCGCTAAATCAGACACGTGATCAGCTGCCCAGTTGTCTCTCCCTAATTTCATCCAAGGACTTACAATCTACACATTTCTCTGCAGTAGGCCGTGCCTCTAGCCTACGAAGTCCAATCTCTATTCCGCAGCTGTCGCAATATCCATAGTCGCCTTGTTCTAGTTTCTCCAGTGTGTCGTCTATCTTTCGGATTAGTTTCCTTTCCCTGTCACGGGTTCTTAGCTCAATACTGAATTCTTCTTCTTGAGCAGCGCGGTCTGCTGGGTCAGGGAAATTACTCGCCTCGTCTTGAAGATAGTTTACTGTCTTGTCGACTTCTTCCATTAAAGTCTTTCGCCAATCAACTAGTATTTTCTTGAGATGCTTTTCCTGAGATTCATTCAAGTATTTTTCTCCCTTTTTTAATTTATAGGGTTCAAAATTGCTAAAGTTGGATTTATCAGCTGGCGTTTTGGCTTTTGTAATCTTCGCTTGTTTCCCGCGCGCTGGAGCAGTTTTGCGCTTTTTGGGTGAACTCTTTTTCGTCTTTATAACCATAAATCGTTGCTCAGAATAGAAAGTTATCAGGATCGAGGATAGAAAAGGCGCGTAAATTAACAGAACAAAAACATGATATCTAGATTAAAGTTATAATTAAGGTTGTTTTGCACAAGAATTAATCGATACGTTGAGACTCAAGAACTTGCATAGTTACTCTCAATTTAGTTCCCAAATTCGTCCATTTTGTGTCATGGATATCTTGAGCAAAGCTAAAGCCCTTGAGTCTGCAGGCAAGAAAGTAATACATTTCGAAGTCGGTGAAAGTGATTTCAACACAGCTGAACCGATCGTCAGTGCGGGTATAAGAGCCTTAAAAGAGGGTAAAACGAAATACACATCCGCCGAGGGGCTTCCAGCTCTGCGAAATCAAATATCTCAGTATTACTCAAACATTGGCCTTGATATCCCGGAGACAAGAATCTTTGTCACCAGTGGAGCGAGTTCGGGGCTGATGTTGTTGTCCGCATTGCTTTTCAATAGGGGTGATGAGGTGTTCCTTCCTGATCCTGGTTACCCCTGCAATGAGGCTTTTCTAGCGCAAGTTGGTGCCAAGCCAATAAGAATACAGCTTAAAGCTAGTGAACAATTTGGATTTAGCGCGAATGCCCTAGAGACACTTTGGAGCAGTTGCTCTAAAGGTATATTGTTGGCCTCGCCCTCAAACCCGCTGGGGGCCGTGTTGGATGAAATGTTGCTCCAGGAGATCGCTCAATTCGTGGAACGGAAGGGTGGATTTTTCATTTTAGATGAGATTTACCAAGGCTTGATTCATGAGAATGAATCTTATTCCTCCGGCTTGGCGGTAACAGACGATCTTTTCATAATAAACAGCTTCTCGAAATTTTTTGGCATGACCGGTTGGCGATTAGGGTGGGTGGTCATACCAAGCAGCGCCGCAGAACTTTTCTCAAGATTGGCACAGAACCTGATCATTTCCCCTAATGCTCCTGCTCAGTATGCAGCTCTAGCTGCGTTTTCCAAGGAAGCCATGATGATTCACGCGGAGCGAGCTGAATTCTTTTCGCACCGGGCAAAGAAACTGAGTTTAGGTCTGAAAGAGTTGGGTTTTGAAATACCTTTGATGCCTCAAGGGGGATTTTATCTGTATGTGGATGTATCGAAATTTGGGATGCCTAGTGAAGAATTTTGTCGACGCTTATTAGATGATTTCCACATAGCGGTCACGCCCGGGACAGATTTCGGTACCCACGAGGCTAGCAGCTACGTTAGATTTTCCTATACAACCAGTGAAGTAAATATTGACGAAGGATTGTCCCGGCTTGCCAAAGCTATTCCTCTTCTCTGTTGAAAGAGAGATTTGCGGTCACGAACTATTGGCGAATCGATTTTTTATAGTTTGGTAGACTTCAACGGACGATAATCTAGCTCCATACTGTCTGACGATTTGTGCGGCAGCGTAATTGCCAAAATGTGCGGCCTCAGCGTGAGTGAAGCCTCTGGCTATCATGGACAGGGTTGCGGCGGCATACATATCGCCAGCTCCGTTCGTATCATTCACCTCTGTTTTGATCCCTTTTACCTCCTTGGGGTTTTCGTCTGGACCACAAACCATCGAGCCTTTCGATCCGACAGTGACATGGATAGCTCTGCCGATCTCTTTTAGTCTTTTGAAGGCAATATCAAGGCGATCGGTTCCAGCCCAACTGAGAGCCTCTTCCTCATTACAAAAGATCGTATTTATCTGGGAGGTGCAAAATCTTTCAAGATTAGATCTGAAAAAATTGACCATAGACACGTCGGAAAGAGTCAGTACTACAGGAACCCCTAGCTCCGCTGCAACTCCAATCGCCCTCAGTGCGGCTTGCGAACCAGTCTCAGACGCCGCCAGATAACCCTCAACATAGAGATATCCAGAGCTTTTCAAACGATTAAGGTTTAAGTCTTCGACCGAGAGTTCTGAGGAGATACCGAGATTGGTGCACATGGTCCGCTGTGCATCGTCGGTGACCAGCACAAGGCAGTTCCCTGTGCTCTGTGACTGGGAACTCTCTACTCGAATATCATCTACATGAACTCCAGCCTCTTTCATTTCTCTAACAAAAAAATTCCCGGCTTCATCGTCCTGGACTCGGCAGCAGTATGCACAGCTAAGCCCGAAACCCGATGCCCCATAAATAGTGTTTGCGGCAGAGCCGCCGCTCGACATTTTTAGGTCAGACGCAAGCTTATCTCTTAGGGATTCTATCTCAGCTTCGTCTTTTAAATACATTTGGCCCTTTAAAAGCAAATGATCATCTAGAAAGGTTTCCGTAACCTCTGATTCAAAGTCCACCAAAGCGTTGCCAATTCCAAAAAGATCGATCATTTTAGCTACTCCTCGACTTAATCGCGCTATGTCTGGCTTAACTCCGAAAAAGCTGTCTCCGCTGCCTGCAATGTCTTTTTCGTGGTCTCCTCGTTGTGGGATGCGCTGACAAACGCAGCCTCATATGCCGAAGGACCGAAATAAATACCTTGATTCAACATGGAGTGAAAGAAACGGTTGAATCTTCCGATATCTGAAGCTTTCACGTCTAGAAAATTTCTGGGAGTGGATTTAGTGAAAAAGATGCTAAACATCCCACAAACTTTAGTAACGGAAACTTTAATAGAGTGACTCTCGGCGATCTCTTCAAAACCAGACGCCAATTTTTGTGTCTGTTTCCAAATTTCCGAATATGTTTCCCCTGTTAGAAGCTCCAAGGTTGCCAGGCCCGCGGTCATCGCGAGAGGGTTTCCTGAAAGAGTCCCCGCCTGATATACAGGGCCATCAGGTGCGACCTCCCTCATCAAATGTCTCTTACCACCAAAAGCACCGACCGGGAGACCACCACCGATAATCTTTCCAAGAACCGTCAAGTCAGGCTGTATGTTGTACAGGCCTTGAGCCCCATTCGTGCCCACTCTAAATCCCGTCATTACTTCGTCAAAAATCAAAAGTGCACTATATTTAGTGGTTAAGAGCCTAAGGTGCTTCAAGAAATCGGTGCTTGCTGGTATGCAGCCCATGTTCCCGGCTATAGGTTCGACAACCACGCAAGCTATTTCCTCCCTTTTTTCCTCGAACACCTGTTGAATGGCTTCATTATCATTGTACGCTACGGAGATGCTTTTTTCTGCGAGGTTCCGTGGCACTCCGGGAGAATCGGGCAACCCCAGTGTCGAGATACCACTACCAGCCTCGACGAGAACGGAGTCTGAGTGTCCGTGATAACCCCCATCAAATTTCACAATTAATTCTCTGCCAGTTGCCGCCCTGGCCAGTCGGATCGCAGACATAACCGCCTCTGTTCCTGAATTAACCATCCTGATTTTTTCGATGTACGGCATCCGCGACATTATCTCTTTAGCTAAATGATTCTCCGGTTGGGCAGGAGTGCCAAAACTGATGCCTTTCTTAAGCTGCTGCTCGATTTTCTTAACCACAGACGGATGATTATGTCCCGCTATCATCGGCCCCCACGAACCGATGTAATCTATATAAATATTTCCATCTAAGTCTTTTAGGAAAGGTCCAGAAGCAGAATCCATCACTACAGGTTCTCCTCCAACCGATTGAAAAGCGCGTACAGGAGAATTCACACCGCCAGGGAAAAGCTCTTTAGCCTCTTTCATCGCATTAGCAGATAAATTTTTTTTCATTGGGAACGTCTCTGGAAATTTTTCGAGTTCGGGTTATTTGCAATCAGAGCCAAGAAGTTAAAACCTGAGAGATCCTATTGCAATCAACCAGGAATCTACTACAGGAAGTTTGCGACTGGAAAAGCATCTGTCGTTTAGGGGTGATCCTCGCTTTTGTAGCGTCGCAATCTGTCTCTCTGAACGAAAAAAATGATATGCTTTTTTAGGTCAATTTAACGTGTTAAAACGAAAGGTGGAGCCTCCTGACGCATGCCTCCAAAGAAGGATGTTGTATACCAAGTAGTAGCAAGGCCCTCGGGTAGAACGGGCAAACTTGCATTGCTTGTTTTGTTATCTGTTTTTTCGGTCTTCGCTTTGGGTCTAATTGCTGGTCAATGGAATGCGAATGTTGTCATCTTGAGGTCGATTGAGCTCACTAGCATTAATTCTGCACTAGAGTCAGAAAAAGCGTCGCTGCAACGTAGGCTGGAAGAGTCAGACCTATTGGTAGCGGTCAACGAAACTGCCTTAACTCAACTAAGAAATAGATTAGATGAAGTGCTTCTTGAGAAAAGCGATCTTGAGTACGCCTTGACTTTCTATGAGAATTTAATCGAGGATTCTGCCGGAAAAGGGCCACTAGAAATGTTTGAGTTCAAAGCCTTTGCCACTGAAGTTGAGAACGTTTTCGAGTTCTCCATTTTGTTAGGGCAAGATGTCCAAGCCGCCAAAACAATCTCTGGGGAGGTGGAACTCTCGATTATAGGGTCCAGTGCAGACAGAGACCCTATAGAATTCACGACAGAAAATTCGATAATGGGGTTCCCACTAACTTATAAATTTAAATATTTTCAAGACCTCGCAGGTAAAATTAAGCTGCCTACTGATTTCCAACCAAAAAGGGCGTCCATAGTTGTGCGATCCGCTGGTGGACGCTCACTGGTGGAAAGAGAGTTAGACTGGATATTAGATTCTTAAAGTTGAAAACGATATGGCGGTGAAAAATAAACAAAAAGGGTCTTCTACTCTTATCGAGGTTGGGACTCTGATAAAGGGAGAAATCATTTTCGACAATGAATTGTTTATAATGGGAGAAGTAGAAGGAGACTTGAACTCCGATTCAGACCTCGCCAAATTAGTAGTATCTAAAACTGGCAAGGTTCAGGGTGAAATAAGAGTCCCAAACGTGGTCGTTAATGGAACGATTGTGGGGAATGTTCGAGCGTCTGAGAAGTTAGAAATAAGTGGAACAGCAAGAATTTTCGGGGATCTTCACTACTCTACCATCGAGATTCAGGGGGGCTCCCTAATCACCGGAAGACTAGTCGCGGGGCAAGTGAAGCTTGATTCGGATGAAGAAAAAGAAATCGCACTAAAGGGAAGCGGAGGATAGGCTCGGTTAACCCGGCTGGAAAAGAAAGTGGATAAAAGATGACCGATATCATTGTGACAGAGGCCGCAGTTTGTAAGTTTCTGTCTATAACAGAGAAGGATTCCGAGTCTGAATTAAATCTCAGAGTGTTTGTTACCGGCGGCGGCTGTAATGGTTTTTCCTATGGGTTCACAATAGATAACGAGGTCTGCCCCGATGATACTCTCTTGCAACAAGGCGGTATCAAACTTGTGGTTGATTCCATGAGTTTCCCATATCTAGTCGGGGCGAAAGTGGATTATTCGGAAGACTTGAATGGGTCTAGATTTTATGTCGACAATCCCAATGCCTCCTCAACATGCGGATGTGGCAACTCCTTTTCCGTTTAGGGGGTGTAGATTGCCCCAAGAATAGATGGTTTTTTTGCGCCTGTAACTGATGGAACCGCTCCCACCAAGTTATTAAGTCGCCTAAAGGCCAGCCAGGCAAATGCCGAGGCTTCCAAGCTATCACCGTCGATGCCCCAACGCTCGCTTGCATCCAGAACGTATCCATCCTTGTCTTCGAGATCTAGCAGAGAACTGATCCTCTCCATTAGGAATTCGTTGCTGCGCCCTCCTCCGCAAACAATTACGTTGGAAACGTTTGGCGCATTCTTTAAGGACTTGGAGATGGTGACTGCTGTTAATTCTAATAATGTTCTTTGAACATCCTGAGAGTTCATCCTCTCCAGGTGATATTCAGTGGTGTTTTTCTTCAACCAGTCGAGATTAAACAGTTCTTTACCAGTGCTTTTTGGAGGTTGGACGGAAAAATACGGTTCGTTCAACAGTCTCTTTAAGAGCTGATCGTTAAGTGTTCCGGTTCGAGCCCAATTGCCTTGATCGTCATACGGCTTATTCAGGTTTCTCTGGCACCAAGCATCAACCAAACAGTTACCTGGCCCAATATCGTAGCCATGCAAAACCTCCTCAATATAGGTAATATTGGCTATGCCGCCGATATTTACCAGCGCGGTATCTGAGCTTTGTTTTTTCAATATCCTCTGGTGAAATAAAGGAACTAGAGGGGCTCCTTGGCCGCCAGCCGCTATATCCATTCTTCTGAAATCTGCGATCGTAATAACCTTAGTAATGTGCGCTATCTGGTTTGGGTCTCCTATCTGCAGAGTAAAGGATTGTTCGTCTTTGCCATGCGTGCCTGGCGGTTGATGTCTGATTGTTTGGCCGTGGCTACCAATAGCTCGCACGTCTTTTGGATCGATACCGAATCTCCTCAGAAAACTGTTCACAGAGTTACCAATGAACTTGCCAAGCGCTGCGTCGAGTTTTCCGTAAGAAGAGATGCTAGTCGCCTCGGCCTTGGATAGCGCTAGTAAATTTTCCCTGAGATCAATAGGAAACGCGGTTGTCTCCGAAGCAATAAATTCAATTTTTTCATCAAGATCGACTTCTATTGCCGCTATGTCTAAACCATCAACACTGGTTCCTGTCATAACACCGACGAACATGGGGCTCTGGGGTCTCATTACAAAAGGTTTTTAATCTATGTCTTTAGAAATTTGCGAGGCGAGGAGCATTCTATTTCTTTCTGTCTTGTAAAGAAAATTCTCTAGTTGATTTGGTGGAATCGAGGCGGCTTTTGGTAGCTGGGCTGTCCTTGGGTTCCGGTGAACCCCATTAACAAGAAATTCGTAATGTAAGTGCGGTCCTGTGGCGTACCCTGTTGATCCAACATATCCTATTATTTGACCCTGTTTCACCCTCTTTCCCTTTTTTATCCTGTTTGCAAAGTTTGATAGGTGCAAATACTTAGTCACAAATTGTTCGCCGTGTGAAATCACTATGAACTTCCCGTTGGCCTTCGTTCTCGACGCTTTTATAACTTTGCCATCTCCCGAGGCGAAAACTGGTGTGCCAGTCGGAGCAGCATAATCGATGCCCCTATGAGGAATCACTGTTTTGAAAAGCGGATGACGTCGTCGAGGGTTAAAGTTAGAGCTAATTCGAGAGAACTCAAGAGGAGCTCTTAAAAAGGCTTTCCTCATGTTTTTTCCAGTGGGAGTGAAATAATCCAGGCGATTATCCTGGTTCGCGTAAGCTAGAGCCTCGAAAGATTTTCCCTGATTTATAAAAGTCGCAGCCAAGATATCTCCGTCCTCCACTTTTTTTCCGTTTAGGTAAAGAGATTCGAAAACGATGGAAAATTCATCACCTGGTCGAATATCCAGCACAAAATCTACATCCCATTGGAATATCTGAGCAAATCTCATTATCAAGTTGTCACTCAAGCCAAGTGACTGGCCCGCGAGAAATAAGCTGTTTTCAATGACGCCGTGTTTTCGTTCTAAAAATCGATCGGGATGTAGGTTGGTCGACTCGGATCGAAATTTATCTCCATCTCTTTCGAAGAGATAAGATTGAAGTGGATTGGCAGAGTATGTCAATTGAATCAATTCTCTGTCGCGCAAGAGAAATGATAATTTTTGTTTTGGATAGATAGACTTTAGCGCAGCTCCGAATTCTGATTGGGTTAAAAGATATAGATCGATTGCTTCATAGCCATATTTTTTGAAGATACTTGCGAGGCTTTCACCCGCTGCTATTGTGTGTTCGAGTCTCACGCGTTCGCTTTCACTTACCGGTTCTGTTTCAGCAGAGATTGAATCCAATTTAGGAACAAGGGACTCGTCACTTTTCTTCGGCGGTTCGTTATACTGACTTACGTAGAATAGCGTGAAGGTGACAGCAAGAACGATAATCAGATATATGTGTGTTTTCGGGAGTTGCATCAATTTGCTTGTTGGTTGTTCTGATTACGGTAAGAGGATGTAACCGTCGAACAATATTAACAGCAATAAACAATAATAGGTGGCTTGGAGATTCCAAAAAAATGATCGGTCAATTCGAAGGCATTTTGAATGAGTTGTCGGAGCGTGGCCTTATCGCACAAGTTTCAGATGAGAAAGGGCTAAGAGAACATCTCAGAAGAAGAAGAGTTGTTTATTGTGGTTTTGACCCTACCGCGGACAGCTTGCATGTCGGTTCATTAGTGCCGCTAATAGCCCTGAATAGATTTCAGCGAGCAGGTCACAAACCTATCTTACTTCTGGGAGGGGCGACGGGTCTTATCGGCGATCCATCTTTCAAGTCTGATGAAAGGACCTTAATAGATTCCGAAGTTGTGGAAAACAGAGTGATTTCGTTGAGGAAACAAGTGGAGCCTTTCTTGAGGTTTACGGGCGAGAATTCGGCACTCATCGTGAACAATTTGGAGTGGAGCAATGAAGTTCTATTAATCGAATTTCTTAGAGATATTGGCAAGTATTTTTCGATAAATAAGATGATTCAACGAGACGCGGTGAAACCCCGGTTGGAAGCTGAAGGGCAGGGTATTTCCTATACTGAGTTCAGTTATATGATTCTGCAGTCTATGGATTTTCTGGAACTTGCAGTTTCGAATGACTGCACGATACAGATAGGAGGAAGCGATCAATGGGGCAATATGGTGTCAGGCATCGATCTTATTCGCAGAAAGCTCTCTCTTGAATCTTATGCGCTGACGTTGCCGCTGATAACCAAGGCGGACGGCACCAAGTTCGGCAAAAGTGAGGCGGGTGCGGTCTGGTTAGAGCGATCCAAGACCTCTCCCTACAGTTTCTATCAGTTCTGGTTGAATACTAGTGACGCAGATGTCGAAAAATTCTTGAAGTTTTTTACTTTCATACCGTCAGAGGAGATAGTTGAGATAATCCAAAGATCAAAAGAAAAACCTGAGGATCGGATCGCCCAACGTGTGCTTGCCGATCATGTGACACAATTTGTACACGGAGAAAAAGACTGCCTGGCGTCACGTAGAATATCCAGCGCTTTGTTTTCAGAAAATTTTGATGAATTAGAGCAAGGTGATTTGGAGCAGCTGTTGCAGGATGGGCTTCCAAGTTGGCGATGCAAATCCGGGGATGGCTTGCTATCGACAATGGTCAGTTCGAATCTCGCAAAATCTAATGGTGAGGCGAGGAAGCTAATTCAAGGAAGGGGCATCAGCATAAACGGTATCACCATTGGTGACCCTAGCATGTCGCTGGACTTTGAAGGCGCGCTGTATGGGCAGTATCTCCTTCTAAAAAAAGGTAAGAAGTCTTATATTATTCTATGTAAGGAGACCTAGAAGAATCTATCAACAACCCCTAAAAAATATCTTTTCTGCTTGCGTCTCTGAGCAGCTTCCGTATGATACGACACCTTGCCCCAGAAGAAGGGTAGCTCTTTAAAAAAGTAAAAAGCAGATACTGTTAAAGGCTTTCAGCCTCCAAACAGTAAGACAAACCATTCGTGTGGGAACACGAGATTCATTTGAGCAAAAAATTGGAGCTTAAGTCTGCATTAAGCAGAAAAGCTCGATCCTATTGAACTGAAGAGTTTGATCATGGCTCAGATTGAACGTTGGCGGCACGCCTTAAACATGCAAGTCGAACGAGAAAGCTCTTTCGGGAGCGAGTAAAGTGGCGGACGGGTGAGGAACGCGTAGGAATCTGCCTAGTAGTGGGGGATAACTCGGGGAAACTCGAGCTAATACCGCATACACTCTGAGGAGAAAAGCGGGGGACCTTTGGGCCTCGCGCTATTAGAGGAGCCTGCGTTAGATTAGTTTGTTGGTGAGGTAATGGCTCACCAAGACTACGATCTATAGCTGGTCTGAGAGGACGATCAGCCACACTGGAACTGAGACACGGTCCAGACTTCTACGGAAGGCAGCAGTTAGGAATATTGCGCAATGGGCGAAAGCCTGACGCAGCGATGCCGCGTGTGTGAAGAAGGCTCTAGGGTTGTAAAGCACTTTCAGTCGTGAAGAAATTTATTTTGTTAATACCGAAATGATTTGACGTTAACGACAGAAGAAGTACCGGCTAACTCCGTGCCAGCAGCCGCGGTAATACGGAGGGTACAAACGTTAATCGGAATTACTGGGCGTAAAGCGCGCGTAGGCGGTTCGTTAAGTGGGATGTGAAAGCCCCGGGCTCAACCTGGGAACTGCATTCCAAACTGGCGAACTAGAGTGTGGTAGAGGGAAGTAGAATTTGATGTGTAGCGGTGAAATGCGTAGATATATCAAGGAATACCAATGGCGAAGGCAGCTTCCTGGACTAACACTGACGCTGAGGCGCGAAAGCGTGGGGAGCAAACAGGATTAGATACCCTGGTAGTCCACGCCGTAAACGATGAGAACTAGCCGTTGGGAGGTTCGCCTCTTAGTGGCGCAGCTAACGCAATAAGTTCTCCGCCTGGGGAGTACGGCCGCAAGGTTAAAACTCAAATGAATTGACGGGGGCCCGCACAAGCGGTGGAGCATGTTGTTTAATTCGATGCAACGCGAAGAACCTTACCACCCCTTGACATACTCGGAACTTTCTAGAGATAGATTGGTGCCTTCGGGAACCGAGATACAGGTGCTGCATGGCTGTCGTCAGCTCGTGTCGTGAGATGTTGGGTTAAGTCCCGTAACGAGCGCAACCCTTGTCCTTATTTGCCAGCGATTCGGTCGGGAACTCTAAGGAGACTGCCGGTGACAAACCGGAGGAAGGTGGGGACGACGTCAAGTCATCATGGCCCTTACGGGGTGGGCTACAAACGTGCTACAATGGGGAGTACAAAGGGCTGCAAGCTAGCAATAGTAAGCGAATCCCAAAAAGCTTCTCGTAGTCCGGATTGGGGTCTGCAACTCGACCCCATGAAGTCGGAATCGCTAGTAATCGCGAATCAGAATGTCGCGGTGAATACGTTCCCGGGCCTTGTACACACCGCCCGTCACACCATGGAAGTGGATTGCACCAGAAGTGATTAGTCTAACCCTCGGGAAGACGGTTACCACGGTGTGGTTCATGACTGGGGTGAAGTCGTAACAAGGTAGCCGTAGGGGAACCTGCGGCTGGATCACCTCCTTAAAAAGAAAAGACCGATGATGTGAGCGAAAGCGATCGTCAAGAACGGTCCAGCTAGATTGGATCTTGTTGTTCTCACACGAATGGTTTGTTTTTGAGCGCTGGGTCTGTAGCTCAGTTGGTTAGAGCGCACCCCTGATAAGGGTGAGGTCGGTGGTTCAAATCCACCCAGACCCACCACGATGCGCCGTTTCATTTTCCGGGGCCGTAGCTCAGCTGGGAGAGCGCCTGCCTTGCACGCAGGAGGTCAGGAGTTCGATCCTCCTCGGCTCCACCAAAATGCATAGCAAAAAAGGACAGGTGTACTAATAGACCTACAAGCCGTCATATATGCCATCTGCTTTACTAATTAAAACGTTGTCGTCAGCTGTGGAAAAGCGTTCCAAGGTTGGCGAGAGCGTTTTAGAGCCGTGAGCTCCGCTCTTTAAAAAATCAGAGAAAGCCGCGAATTCATTAATTTGAATTAGCGGGTACAAAAATTTCTTTTAGAAATGTCTTAGTATTCTTTTTGCCGCCTCTGAATGCATAATCCCGAAGGCGAGCGAAAAAGAAGGCGAAAAATCTAACGAACGCATAGCTCAATTCGTTTAACTAATCAAATTGCATCGTCAATTTGATTGGAGTGTTTTGGATTATGTGGTCAAGCATAAAAGTGCATCTGGTGGATGCCTTGGCAGCTGAAGGCGATGAAGGACGTTGTAGCCTGCGATAAGCTTCGGGGAGTCGGCAAACAGACTTTGATCCGGAGATTTCCGAATGGGGAAACCCACCGTTTCGACGGTATCTGCATCTGAATAAATAAGGCGCAGAAGCGAACTTGGGGAACTGAAATATCTAAGTACCCAAAGGAAAAGAAATCAACCGAGATTCCCTAAGTAGCGACGAGCGAAAGGGGAGCAGCCCTTAAGTCTATATATTGTTAGTGGAAGTTTATGGAAAGAAACGCGATACAGGGTGATAGCCCCGTACACGAAAATGATATAAAGATGAAAACGAGTAAGGCGGGGCACGTGAAACCTTGTCTGAATATGGGGGGACCATCCTCCAAGGCTAAATACTCTCAGCTGACCGATAGTGAACCAGTACCGTGAGGGAAAGGCGAAAAGAACCCCTGTTAGGGGAGTGAAATAGAACCTGAAACCGGATGCATACAAGCAGTGGGAGCGGCCGCTTGCGGCCGTGACTGCGTACCTTTTGTATAATGGGTCAGCGAGTTATTTTTACTGGCGAGGTTAACCGTTTAGGGTAGCCGTAGGGAAACCGAGTCTTAATAGGGCGCTATAGTCTGTAGGAATAGACCCGAAACCGAGCGATCTAGCCATGGGCAGGTTGAAGGTTGAGTAACATCAACTGGAGGACCGAACCCACTAATGTTGAAAAATTAGGGGATGACCTGTGGCTAGGAGTGAAAGGCTAATCAAGCTCGGAGATAGCTGGTTCTCCTCGAAATCTATTTAGGTAGAGCCTCTCGTATCACCGTTGGGGGTAGAGCACTGTTTGGGCTAGGGGGTCATCCCGACTTACCAACCCCATGCAAACTCCGAATACCAATGAGTGCAGCGAGGGAGACACACGGCGGGTGCTAACGTCCGTCGTGGAAAGGGAAACAACCCAGACCGCCAGCTAAGGTCCCTAAGTTACAGTTAAGTGGGAAACGATGTGGGAAGGCCTAAACAGCCAGGAGGTTGGCTTAGAAGCAGCCACCCTTTAAAGAAAGCGTAATAGCTCACTGGTCGAGTCGGCCTGCGCGGAAGATGTAACGGGGCTTAAACTGTATACCGAAGCTGCGGGTGCAACATGCTTTAGTGCGTTGCACGGTAGAGGAGCGTTCTGTACGCCTGTGAAGCTGTGCTGGAAAGCATGGTGGAGGTATCAGAAGTGCGAATGCTGACATGAGTAACGATAAAGGGGGTGAAAATCCCCCTCGCCGAAAGACCAAGGTTTCCTGCGCAACGTTCATCGGCGCAGGGTGAGTCGACCCCTAAGGCGAGGCCGAAAGGCGTAGTCGATGGGAAACAGGTTAATATTCCTGTACCAAGCGTAGTTGCGATGGGGGGACGGAGAAGGCTAGGCCATCCTGGCGATGGTTGTCCAGGTTTAAGCGTGTAGACTTGAGATTTTGGAAAATCCGGATCTCTTTAAGGTTGAGGCGTGATGACGAACCATTCATAACGAATGGGAAGTGGTTGATGCCAAGCTTCCAAGAAAATCCTCTAAGCTTCAGGCTACGATTGATCGTACCCCAAACCGACACAGGTGGTCGGGTAGAGAATACCAAGGCGCTTGAGAGAACTCAGGTGAAGGAACTAGGCAAAATGGCACCGTAACTTCGGGAGAAGGTGCGCCATTTTCGGTGACCGGACTTGCTCCGTGAGCTGAAAGTGGTCGAAGATACCAGGTGGCTGCGACTGTTTATTAAAAACACAGCACTCTGCAAACACGTAAGTGGAAGTATAGGGTGTGACGCCTGCCCGGTGCCGGAAGGTTAATTGATGGGGTTAGCTTATGCGAAGCTCTTGATCGAAGCCCCGGTAAACGGCGGCCGTAACTATAACGGTCCTAAGGTAGCGAAATTCCTTGTCGGGTAAGTTCCGACCTGCACGAATGGCGTAACGATGGCCACACTGTCTCCACCTGAGACTCAGTGAAATTGAAATCGCGGTGAAGATGCCGTGTACCCGCGGCTAGACGGAAAGACCCCGTGCACCTTTACTATAGCTTCACACTGGACTTTGGCTTAATTTGTGTAGGATAGGTGGGAGACTTTGAAGCGGTAACGCTAGTTATCGTGGAGTCGTCCTTGAAATACCACCCTGATTACGTTGAGGTTCTAACTCAGGTCCATTATCTGGATCGAGGACCGTGTGTGGTGGGTAGTTTGACTGGGGCGGTCTCCTCCCAAAGAGTAACGGAGGAGTACGAAGGTACACTCAGCATGGTCGGAAATCATGCAAAGCGTATAAAGGCAGAAGTGTGCTTGACTGCGAGCCCGACGGGGCGAGCAGGGACGAAAGTCGGTCTTAGTGATCCGGTGGTTCTGTATGGAAGGGCCATCGCTCAACGGATAAAAGGTACGCCGGGGATAACAGGCTGATACCCCCCAAGAGTTCACATCGACGGGGGTGTTTGGCACCTCGATGTCGGCTCATCACATCCTGGGGCTGGAGCCAGTCCCAAGGGTATGGCTGTTCGCCATTTAAAGTGGTACGCGAGCTGGGTTTAGAACGTCGTGAGACAGTTCGGTCCCTATCTGCCGTGGGCGTTTGAGATTTGAGAGGAGCTGCTCCTAGTACGAGAGGACCGGAGTGGACGAACCTCTGGTGTTCCGGTTGTCACGCCAGTGGCATTGCCGGGTAGCTATGTTCGGAACGGATAACCGCTGAAAGCATCTAAGCGGGAAGCCAACCTCAAGATGAGATCTCACTAATCTAGCGATTCTGAAGGGCCCTCGAAGACTACGAGGTTGATAGGCAGGGTGTGTAAGCGTTGTAAGGCGTTGAGCTAACCTGTACTAATTGCCCGTGAGGCTTGACCATATAATCGAAATCGCTCCAACCGGTGCAGAGCGGAAAAGAAAAAGATATGGCAGCTATTAGATATAGATGTTTCTTAAAGAATTTCTCTGATTGGATGCTAGCTGACCGATTCAGTTAGCAAACATTATAAAAAATTGTAGGAGGAGTGTTCGTCTAGACGAATCCCTCAAACGATTTTCCTGACGACAACAGCGGACTGGCACCACCTGAATCCATCTCGAACTCAGAAGTGAAACGGTCCTGCGCCGATGGTAGTGTGGGGTTTCCCCATGTGAGAGTAGGTCATCGTCAGGATTTATTTGCCTCGAACCCCCTAGGGTTCGAGGCTTTTTGTTGCGAGGTTTTCCTATGATGGCGTCGGTGATGTCCAATAATGAAGCCGAGATTTTTTTGAAGGAACTCTTTTCGCGAGGTCACGTGAGGATGAGTGAGTGGCCCTCTGATCTTCCTGTTGCGGTCGCTGATTTAGGTTTGGAAATAGATTTAAAAGCAGGCAGGGTATCAGTTACCGAACCGATTATTGAATTGGATATACCATTTTTAAGAGATGCACTTGCCAAAACAGAACCATCTCTAAACTTATGTTACTCTCGGTTAGTTTCATCGACTAATACAATGTTGGTCGATTTCTATTCTAAGGGGAACAATGCAGATTCTTTGTTCCTTTGCGAATTTCAATACGAAGGAAGGGGAAGAAGGGGCAAGACATGGCGGAGTCCCTATGCCAGTACCATCATGTTCAGCTTGGGGATGAAAGTTTCAGAAGCACAGAAGTCGATAAAAGGCCTCAGTTGCGCTCTTGGGCTTTCCATTGCGCATTCTCTCATTAATCTTGGAATTTCTAATGTCACTGTTAAGTGGCCCAATGACGTATATATAGATGGCAGAAAAGTCTGTGGGATCTTGGTCGAATTAGTTTCCAACAACAGTGATAGTGCTTCGGTAGTGATAGGAGTTGGTTTAAATTATCGCTTAAAGAGTCATTATATTGATTTAATAGATAAGCCTACGACGGATTTGATAAGCCATGGCCTTCTGAAATCAAGGAGTCAAGTGCTTAAGCGCATAGTGGAAAAGCTATGTGAAGACTTCCGCAGGTTCACAGACAGTGGCTTTTCTGTTTTTAAAGACGATTTTAACGGAATGCATTGGCTGGCCGACAGATTCGTCGAAATTAGTCAGGGGTCGGGCACGGTTACTTCAGGAATAGTTGCTGGTGTAAGCAGCGAGGGGGAACTTCTCGTGAGAATGGGCGATCAGGAGGTTCCTATAATTGCGGGTGAAATTTCCTTGATTGGCGCTCGAGAAGGAACATAGGAATTCCAGAGTTCTTGGTCCTCGTTGCGTCAAAAGCAATCTTTTTATACTATGAGCCGCTTTGTGATGAGACATGCCGCCATAGCTCAGCTGGTAGAGCAACTCACTTGTAATGAGAAGGTCCAGGGTTCGACTCCTTGTGGCGGCACCAGTTTTGAGTCAGCCAACATGTGTTCATGATTGGCCCTATGGTGGAGAATGCTCTCGCTTCTAGAATGAGTTCCTTAAATTTGGCGGGATTCCCGAGCGGTCAAAGGGATCAGACTGTAAATCTGACGGCTATGCCTTCGAAGGTTCGAATCCTTCTCCCGCCACCATTAAGCGGATGCTGTTGTTGTTCTGCTCAAAAGAGCCATAATATTAGCAGTGGGGCGAGAATAATGGCGGGTATGGTACAATGGTAGAACCTCAGCCTTCCAAGCTGATGATGCGGGTTCGATTCCCGCTACCCGCTCCAAGACCTCTCGATAAAATGTCTTTTGACGTGCCCTATCAGTTTCTGTTCAAGGTTATGAGAAAAGGCGATGGCTCCGAACGTATAACCCGCTCACATAGCTCAGTAGGTAGAGCACTTCCTTGGTAAGGAAGAGGTCATCGGTTCAAATCCGATTGTGAGCACCATTTTTTTATTTTCAGTAACATATTGATGTAGATTTTCCTGCTAATATATATAAGATCACCGACTTTCAGGATTTAGTGATCTTCTATTTGAGGTATAACAATGTCGAAGGAAAAATTTGAGCGTAATAAGCCGCATATAAACGTGGGGACGATTGGGCACGTAGACCATGGCAAGACTACATTAACAGCCGCTCTTACAAAGGTTTGTGCGGAAGTCTTTGGTGGAGAGATGAGGGAATTCGATCAAATCGATAACGCCCCAGAGGAAAGAGAAAGGGGTATAACGATAGCTACCAGTCATGTCGAATATGAGAGCGAGGGTCGCCATTATGCTCATGTAGACTGCCCAGGGCACGCAGACTATGTGAAAAATATGATCACAGGCGCCGCTCAGATGGATGGAGCGATCCTGGTTTGTGGAGCTACCGACGGTCCAATGCCTCAAACTAGAGAGCACATTCTCCTTTCCAGACAGGTTGGCGTTCCGCGTATCGTAGTTTTCTTGAATAAAGCGGACCTGCTTGCAGACGACTGCGGTGGGGTCGGGACTGAAGAATATGAGGAAATGAAGGAGCTCGTAGAATTAGAGTTGGTTGACTTGCTGGAGCAATACGAGTTTCCGGGCGATACCCCAATCATTATGGGCAGCGCTTTGATGGCTTTGGAAGGGAAAGACGATAACGAGCTTGGTGTATCGGCGGTCAAAAGCCTTGTGGAAACGCTAGACAGCTACATCCCGGAACCAGAGAGGGCGGTTGATCAACCGTTCCTAATGCCGATCGAGGACGTTTTTTCGATATCGGGTAGAGGTACCGTTGTCACTGGGCGTGTAGAAAGAGGAATTGTTAATGTTGGCGACGAGATAGAGATAGTTGGTATTAAGGATACCGCCTCTACGACTTGCACCGGTGTTGAGATGTTCCGAAAGCTTTTGGATGAGGGACGAGCTGGAGAAAACGTGGGAGTGTTGTTAAGAGGCACTAAAAGAGAGGAGGTTGAACGAGGCCAGGTTCTCTCCGTGCCAGGAGCGATTACACCGCACACGAAATTTGAGGCTGAGGTATATGTTCTCTCTAAAGATGAGGGTGGCAGACACACCCCTTTTTTCAAGGGCTATAGGCCACAATTCTACTTCCGAACTACGGATGTGACTGGCGCAGTGGAACTCCCTTCTGGCGTCGAGATGGTAATGCCAGGGGACAACATCAACATGGTCGTCGAGCTTATTTGTCCGATTGCTATGGATGAGGGCTTACGGTTTGCCATCAGGGAAGGGGGAAGAACGGTTGGCGCTGGGGTGGTATCAAAAGTAATTGAATGATCGGGCATCCTGCGGATTGCCTACAATAGCGTCTAGGCCAGTAGCTCAATTGGCAGAGCAGCGGTCTCCAAAACCGCAGGTTGGGGGTTCGATTCCCTCCTGGCCTGCCAATCAAAGAGGTCCTGATCTCCGCGGACTTTGGTTCAGACGTTGACAAAGAAAGGTAGAGGTGCCGATTAGGTTGATTATGAGGTTTGATTGTGAAAACCGGTAAAGCAGACAACGTGGGAACTGATCGACTTAAATGGCTCGCGGCCGTAACACTGGTCGTCGCCGGAATCGGTGGGAACTGGTACTTTCAATCAGAATCGCTGTTGGTAAGGGTGGCGGCTCTATTGGCGATCATGGGGTTATCGATCCTCATTGTTTGGAATTCAAGAAAGGGCCAGGAGATCGTATCTCTCCTCAGAGAATCTCGCTCCGAGGTCAGAAGAGTTGTCTGGCCTACGAACCAGGAAACTAATCAGACCACTTTGATTGTTTTGGTCATTGTATTGATATTTTCGCTGATTTTGTGGGGACTAGATTCCTTGTTAGGTTGGATTATCAGTTCAATCATTGGATAAAAAGATGTCGAAGAATTGGTTTGTAGTGCATGCGTATTCTGGTTTGGAGAAGAGCGTTGCCAGAAGTCTTAAAGAAAGGATAGATATTTCGAGTCTGAAGGAATGCTTCGGAGAAGTCTTGGTTCCCACAGAGGAAGTTGTGGAGATGAGAGGGGGTCAAAAACGGCGCAGCGAGAGGAAATTTTTCCCGGGTTATGTGCTGGTGGAAATGGAATTGAATGACGAGACATGGCATCTGGTAAAAGAAACACCAAAAGTGATGGGTTTCATCGGTGGGAAAGGTGATCAACCAGCGCCGCTTTCTCCG
>CACOYI010000019.1 GCA_902631405.1 K189A clade bacterium
CGGATTGTCAACCGTCATTACGGCGATGTTACCTTTTTGTTCGTAATGGACCGTGCCTTTCATTGGATCTCCCCCTTTGTTTTCCAGAACGGAAGATTTTGCCGGAAACGAATCAGGAAAGACAGTTGGTCAAAAATTGAGTCTATGTGGCGAAATCTGCGAAGATTATCACTCTGACAAATTTTCAAGGTTACGGTCCGGTTTTTTTCCCAAAATTTCAGGTTGATCAAATGAAAGTCGATTTTCATATTCATTCGAATTGTTCCGACGGAGAGCTTGAACCACGAGATATTATTCGATCGGCGGCGAAAGTGGGTTGCGAGATGTTTTCTATAACTGATCACGATTCGATTGCTGCCTATGAGATGTTGGAAGACGATTTGAAAGGTGAGAAGCCAAGAATCGTTCCTGGTTGCGAGTTCAGTGTCTCCTGGGAGAGACAGGAAGTGCACGTAGTCGGACTGAACTTCGATTTGGGCAGCCCGAAATTAAAAAGTGCTATCACGCAACAAAATTTGACTCGACGGAATCGCTCAGTTGCTATCGCGCAACGCCTAGAGACTGCGGGTGTCACAGACATCCTCGCCAAGGCTTATTCTCTCAGTGGTAAAGGGCCTCCGGGAAGGTTGCACTTCGCACAAGCGCTAGTCGCAAAAGGTATTGTTCGTAATATCCAACAGGCTTTCGATCGTTATCTAGGAGCGGGCCAAGTTGCTTTTGTTGAAACATCTTGGTTGAGTCTTGGCGAGGTCTGCGAGGTTGTCCAGTCTGCTGGTGGCTCGGCGGTGTTAGCACACCCCTTAAAATATGGATTTTCGAATAGCAGATTAATGAAACTGCTCGAAGATTTTGGCTTGGTTGGGGGGGATGCTCTGGAGGTGATATCCGGAAATCAGAATAGAGATAATACTGCGCATCTGGCAAGGCTTGCGAGGAAATTTGATTTCGCCGCGTCGGTCGGTTCTGATTTTCATCGGCCAAACGCTCCGTGGGCATCTATCGGTAGGCTGCCAGCCTTACCTGGTATCTGCAGACCGATTTGGTCGGATTGGCTGATTAAGGTTTAGATTGTCGAGATTTAACTCTCGATTAAGTCGGGTTAAGCTAGACAAATTCTTTGTGAATCTTAAAAAAGATTCCGTGGTGGTAAGAATATAGATGTACTTTGTATTAGGGAGGACCTGTGAGTAATAGAACAAACTTTTATATCAATGGTGAGTGGGTAGCACCGACGACTTCAGAGTTGCTCGATGTGATAAACCCGGCGACTGAACAACCAATTGGACAGATCGCTATGGGTGGTGTCGAAGACGTTAATAAGGCGGTTGCGGCTGCTAAGGCTGCGTTTGATTCTTTTTCGCAAACAACGAAAGAGGAGCGAATCGCGCTTCTTGAGGTCATTATTGCTAAATACAGTGAACGCCTAGAGGATGTTGCTGCAGTGATTAGCGAAGAAATGGGAGCACCTGTCAATTTGGCGAACAAGGCCCAAGCGCCGGCGGGACTGGGTCATCTTATGACCACTTTGGAGGTGCTAAAAACATATGAATTTGAGCAGGACTTGGGGACCTCCAGAATAATAAAAGAGCCTGCGGGGGTTTGCGGATTTATCACCCCTTGGAATTGGCCAATTAATCAGATCGCTTGCAAAGTCGCGCCAGCTATTGCGGCTGGATGTACGATGGTTTTGAAGCCTTCTGAAGTTGCGCCGTTTAACGCGATCGTTTTTGCAGAGGTAATGGATGCTGCAGGTGTTCCTGCTGGCGTTTTCAACCTTGTAAACGGTGACGGTCCCGTTGTCGGAGCGGCTCTTTCCTCGCATCCTGATGTAGACATGATGTCTTTTACCGGATCTACGCGAGCAGGCGTGGAAGTCGCCAAAAACGCTGCGCCAACAGTTAAAAGAGTAGCTCAAGAGCTTGGTGGTAAATCTGCCAACATCATTCTTGATGATGCTGATTTTCAAGAAACGATCGCCAGAGACGTCTTCGGTATGTGCACGAACTCCGGACAAAGCTGTAACGCGCCTACCAGGATGTTGGTGCCGAAATCTCGAATGGATGAGGCTGCAGCTGTTGCGAAGGCTGCTGCCGAGCAAGTAAAGGTCGGGGACCCAAGCGCTGAAGGCACGACGATTGGACCTGTCGTATCTGAAGTCCAGTTCGACAAGATTCAAAATTTGATTCAGAAAGGGATCGATGAAGGTGCGAAGCTGGAGACCGGAGGAACGGGCCGGCCTGAGGGGCTGAACGCGGGGTACTACATCAAGCCGACGGTTTTTTCTCATGTCACAAACGATATGACTATTGCGCAAGAGGAAATTTTCGGACCGGTGCTCTCGATGATCGGCTATGAAGACGATGAAGACGCCGTTCGTATCGCGAATGACACTTTGTATGGACTTAGTGGCTATATCTCTTCTGGTGACAGAGAGAGAGCAAACAAAATAGCGCGACTCATCCGCAGTGGAAATGTCCATGTAAATGGCGCGCCAAATGACCAAAAAGCGCCGTTTGGCGGGTATAAGCAGTCGGGCAACGGTCGAGAATGGGGAGAGCACGGTTTCGAGGAGTTCCTTGAGACCAAAGCGATTCTTGGATACTCAGCGGGCTAACAGTCGGTGGAGAAAGGAAAGAGGGCGTTAATGCCCTCTTTTTTTTGCTTCGGAATATTAAAAATCCCAAAATGGTTTTTGAAGGCATAAAGGTAATAGCTTTGGAGCAAGCTGTCGCTGCACCACTTTGTACGAGGCGTTTGGCTCAAAAAGGTGCTGAAGTTATAAAGATCGAACGAGAGACTGGAGACTTCGCGAGACATTATGACTCGGCTGTAAAGGGCCAAAGCGCATATTTTGTCTGGTTGAATGGAGGGAAGAAGTCTGTCGTTCTCAACTTGGAGGATGAGCGACACAAGGCGACCCTCACTTCTCTGGTTAAATCGGCAGACATTCTGGTTCAAAATCTTAAACCAGGTGCTCTCGCGAAGTTGGGTTTTGACCTAGATGACTGGCACAGGAAAAATCCACGATTGATATCCTGTTCTATCTCTGGGTTTGCACCAGATGGACCTGGATTCTCACGAAAGGCCTACGATTTGCTGATCCAGGCAGAGTCAGGTCTAGCCTCGATCACCGGGAGTCCTAGTGAACCAGGTCGCGTAGGTGTTTCGTTAGTGGATATTGCTTCGGGCATGTTCGCGTACGAGGCAATCCTGGAAGCCTTAATAAAGAGGTACTCCACGGGACTCGGCGAAAAATTAAATGTTTCTCTTTTTGACTCCGTTGCTGAATTACTAACCGTTCCTTACTTGTTGGACAGATACGGTGAAGCTGCTCCGAGGCGAATTGGTCTGGCACATCCTGGGATAGCACCATATGGTGTATTTCATTGCGAAGATTCGAAGAAAATTTTGATTGGAGTTCAGAACGAGCGAGAGTGGCAGAAATTGGCTGTAGGTGTGCTTGAGATGCCTGATCTCGCGACTGATACTCGTTTCGTCTCCAATGAGCTAAGAGTAAGGAATCGCGATTTGTTGAATAAGATCATCGAAGAGAAATTTAGCGCACTTTCCTTTACTGGAATTAGCCGAGCCCTCGATGACGCCGATATAGCGTTTGCGCCCGTTAATGAATTATCAGGACTGCGGGACCATCCCGATCTTCATCTGTCACGAATAAGAGTTGGGGAAGAGATCGTTGATCTACCGAGGGTCCCTGGATCTCAGGGCTATAACGAAAGTGCCCAAGAGGTACCTTCTCTTGGACAACATACGAGAGAAATATTAGATCGAATTGAATCCTAGCGTATGTTTTGGACCTTACGTATCTTTTCCAGCAGTATAAGCTGACAGATAGTTACTTAACTCGGGGGTCCAACTGGTATGGCTTATGACGACCAAAATATATTTGCGAAGATCTTGAGAGCGGAAGCTCCAGCTTTCAAGGTTTATGAGGACGAGTTCTCACTGGCGTTTATGGACGTTATGCCACAAGTTGACGGACACACTCTAGTTATTCCCAAGGATGCAACCGAGAATTTGCATGAGGCGGATCCGGAAATATTAGGTCTAACGATTGTTAATGTGCAGAAAGTGGCCGCTGCTGTAAAAAAGGCATTCGATAGTCCCGGAATCATGATTGCTCAATTAAATGGAAAAGCCGCGGGTCAAACCGTTTTTCATCTCCACTTTCACATACTGCCTCGTAAGGATGGCTTGGATGCGAGCATGCACGCGCGCGAGATGGCAGATTTCACATTGCTCGAGGACCACGCGGCACGAATTCGGGCTGCACTTTAGGTAGTCGAAGATATGACAACAGCGGATCCACAAAGCGTTAATGAGAGCTCTGGTGGAGATCTTAGTGAAGACAAAGCGGAATGGACTGACTCTTTAGACGCTATTTATAGGGAGTTCGGGCCTGCAGGGGCCAAAGAGATTCTTCGCCATTTACAAAATTATGCGCTTGCGAAGAACATAGGATTAGACGAAGCGACTCTCAATACACCTTATGTGAATACGATTCCGCCAGGTGATCAATCGCCATACCCTGGCGATATCGAATTGGAAGAGAGGATCGAAAAGATCAATCGTTGGAACGCGATTGCGATGGTTCTTCAGGCGCAAGATAAAGGCATCGGTGTCGGCGGACACATAGCGACCTACGCCTCTTGTGCAACTATGTTGGAAGTTGGGTTCAATCATTTCTTTCAAGGCGCGGGACCAGATAACGATCGCGGCTCAGCCGATATGTTTTTACCCCAGCCGCATGCAGCGCCAGGCATCTATGCTAGAGCTTATCTAGAAGGTAGGTTGACGAAAGAACAGTTGGCAAACTATCGGCAAGAGCTTGGAGAGGGTGGGGGATTATCTTCATACCCGCATCCTCGGAGTATGCCTGACTTTTGGGAGGTGCCGAATGCTTCGATGGGGCTATCCACGCCCGCGGCTATTTATCAGGCAAGGTTTGCAAAATATTTAGAGAATCACGGTCTTAAACCCGCTGCGACCGGGAAGGTCTGGTGTTTCATTGGTGATGGTGAATCTGATGAGCCCGAGGTACTCGGAACGATCAGTCTGGCATCCCGGGAGCGACTCGATAACTTAATCTTAGTCATCAATTGCAATTTGCAGCGGTTAGATGGTCCCGTGCGCGGTAACGGCAAAATAATTCAAGAACTTGAGCGATCGTTTCGAGGGGCTGATTGGAATGTTTTGAAGGTTATCTGGGGAAGCGGGTGGGATGAATTGTTGGCTCGTGATCACGAGGGTGAATTAAAGCGTCGGATGGAGGAATGCCTTGACGGGGATTATCAGTCTTATTCGATGTTGCCCGGCGATTTACAAAGAGAACATTGGGTAGAGGGAAATCCGGCTCTAGAAAAATTAATGAACTCGCTTTCTGATGAAGAAGTTAGAGCAATAAAAAGAGGCGGCCAAGATCAGAAGAAGATCTATGCTGCTTTTGAAAAAGCGAAAAAAACTGTCGGTAAACCAACCGTCATCTTAATTAAAACTGTGAAAGGCGATGGTATGGGTGCGCAGGGCAAAAACACGGCGCATCAATATAAAAACATCCCAAGAGAGGAGAGGACTCAGATCGCTGCTGAGTTAGGGGTTCCGCTCGATAGGGAAAGCGCTGAAGCGGCTGAATTTTATCGGCCGCCCGACGGTGCACCTGAAATTATTTATCTCAAAGAAAAGAGACAACAATTAGGTGGGTATATCCCCAACAGAACCCTATCCTGTCCTAGCTTAATCATTCCCGAGTTAGAGAGATTTAGTAATTTCCTGGAGTCGAGCAAAGAACGGGAGATGTCTACGACAGGCATCATGGTTCGGTTGTTAGCGAGTCTCCTGAAATTAACAGAGGTTCAGAGGTACGTAGTGCCGATTGTCCCCGATGAAGCCCGAACGTTTGGCATGGAGGGTTTGTTTCAGGCAGCCGGGATTTACTCACCGCAGGGCCAGTTATACCAATCGTTGGACGGGGATTCCTTGATGCCCTACAGAGAGGCAGAGGATGGTCAAATACTACAGGAGGGTATTACAGAGGTCGGCGCAATTGCATCCTTTATGGCGGCCGGCAGCGCCTATTCAGTTCATGGCCTACCCATGATTCCGTTTTATTTCTTTTACTCAATGTTCGGCATGCAGCGAGTGGGAGATATGATTTGGAGTTGTGGAGATATGATGTGTAAAGGTTTTCTGCTGGGCGGAACAGCCGGTAGGACCACACTGAATGGGGAGGGGCTCCAACATCAAGACGGTCACTCACACATTCTGGCTAGCACCGTTCCCAATCTGAAAAGTTACGACCCCTCTTTTGGATATGAGCTAGCGGTTATCGTTCGCGATGGAATGTATCGAATGTATGAACAGAAGGAAGATTTGTTTTATTACCTCACGATTTATAATGAGGCTTACCAGATGCCAGGTTTCTCGGAAATAGCCGAGCAAACGGGACAGAAGGACGCAGAGATTGAGGAAGGTATCATCAAGGGTGGTTATCTTTTCTATAGAGGCATAAAGAAAGTTAAAGAGTTCACGGTACACCTTTTGGGTAGCGGAAGTATCATGAATCAGGTCCTGTCAGCGAAGGATCTTTTGGAGAAGATGGGTATTCCCACGGATATTTGGAGTATCACCAGCTACGTAGAGCTACAAAGAGAAGCATTGTCGATAGAAGCTGATAATCGACAGGACGCGAGTGGAAGTGCGGAGCCTTACGTCAAAAAACTATTCAAAAATGAAAGTGGAGTATTCGTGGCGGCTACTGACTACATGGCCTCGCTTCCGCAAGGTATAGCTGCTTGGATGCCACAAGGGTTTGAGGTTTTGGGAACAGATGGTTATGGTCTCTCAGAGTCGAGGCCTAATTTAAGGAAACATTTTGAGGTAGACGCGTACTCAATTGCGAAGACGGCTTTGTTAGGATTGGGGCGCGAAGAGCACTTAAGTGTTAAGCAAGTCGCAAACTATTTGCAGAAACTAGAGTCAGTTTAGATTACAGGCGGCCGCGCAGGCCTTGGGAGGGGGAATGAAGGAATTTAGCGGCAAGATAGCGGTAGTGACAGGTGGCGGGACCGGTATGGGCCGAGAGCTGGTCTGTCAGCTGGTTGAGGAAGGCGCCGATGTTGCTATGTGTGATGTGTCTGATCACAACATGCAGGAGACGAAAGCCCTCGCGCAAGCAAAAGGAGGGGGACGCGTGCTCTCTTACGTTTGTGATGTTTCGGATGAGAGCGCTGTCCAGGACTTTCAGCGACATGTCGCAAAAGAATTCGACACCGATCACATCAATGTCCTCTTCAATAATGCAGGAATTGCCGGTGGCGGTGCTTTTGTAAACATGGTCCGCACAGAATGGGATCGATGTTTTGACGTTTGTTTTTATGGGGTTTTCTACGGGTGTAATGCCTTTATGCCGATGCTTTTGGCCAGTGACGAGGGTTATATTGTTAATACAAGTTCTGTGAATGGTTTTTGGGCCAGTGTGGGGCCTGATGTCTCTCACACCGCCTACTCAGCCGCAAAATTCGCCGTTAAAGGCTTCACCGAGGCGCTCATTACAGATCTGAGGTTGAACGCACCACACGTTAAATGCTCGGTCGTTATGCCCGGTCATATTGGCACCTCGATAGCACTCAACACTTCTCAAGTCCACGGCAAAGGCGGCGCTATGGATATGTCGAGCGAGGAGGTCACCTTTATGAGATCTCGATATAGTGACGCTGGTCTGCCGGTCGATAACCTACCAGACGATGATATAAGGAAGATGGTTCTTCAAGTTCAGGAAGACTTCAGAGATAAGGCGCCAACTTCTGCTTCTCAAGCTGCAAAGATTATTTTGGATGGCGTAAGAGAAGAGCGGTGGAGAATATTAGTTGGTGATGATGCACATGTTCTAGATGAGATCGTGCGAGAAGCGCCAGAAGAAGCCTATGAGCCTAGTCTTAGCGAAAAGATGAGACAGCGCGGCCACTTCAAGCTCATTAACAGAGATCTAACCGAAGAGAAATAAAAGGGAATTAATATGAGTGCGCAAAGTAGGGATGCAGCGATAGTTGGAATCTACGAATACCCGTCACGGGATGTGGAAGGGGCGGTCAACCCGCTACAGATCAAAGCGGCTTGTGCGGCGAAGGCATTAGCAGATGCGGGCTTGGATTGGAAAGATGTAGATGCTATCTATGATGCTTCCGAGAGTGGTCCAATGAGTGGACTAATGATTTCTGAGTACTTTGGAATAAAGCCAACGGTCATAGACACCACGAGCGTCGGCGGTAGCTCGTATGAATTCCATGCGGCTCATGCACTGAGAGATATCCGATCAGGTAAGGCAAATGTAGCTCTTTTGACTTACGGTTCTACGGCACACAGCAACGCACTTGCCATTGGTGCTGGTGGTAGAGGTGGGGGCGTATCACCTGGCGATAATATGGAAACCTTTGCAGGACAAACATTAGTGGCAAATTATGCGATGGTAGCGCAGCGACATATGCACGAATTCGGGACGACTAGCGAGCAATTGGCCGAGATATCCGTAGCGACAAGATTCCATGCGATGAGAAATCCAGAAGCTGTCAAGGCAATGGAGGACCTGGAGTTCATGAATATCAGGGAGACAACGGTCGAGGACGTTGTTTCCTCTCGGATGATCGCTGACCCACTGCACTTGCTTGATTGTTGCATGATTTCCGATGGCGGCGGAGCAGTAGTTATTGCTTCAGCGGAAGTTGCTGCCGCCTGTTCTAAAAAACCCGTCTGGATAATAGGTTCTGGAGAATCGACGAAGTATCCCGAAAATGGCGGTGATTTAACGGTATCAGCGGGAGCTCATTCCGCGCCAATCGCTTTTGGGGAGGCTGGTGTTGCTCCAAGCGAGATTGACGTGGCCATGATTTACGACTCTTTTAGTATCACTGTCCTTGCCCTTTTGGAGGACTTGGGCTTTTGCGGGAAAGGGGAAGGCGGTCCTTGGGTGTCTGGAGGTAAACTCAGATTTGATCGCCCGAACGATGGTCCAGCCATCAACACGGATGGCGGGGGACTTTCGTCAAATCACCCGGGGATGCGTGGAATTTTTCTATTGATTGAGGCTGCTCGGCAGATGCGCGGTGAGTCCTATTCTCAGGTAGAGGACGCCAAGCTAGCGGTGGCTCATGGTAATGGTGGGATGTTGGGTGCGCGACATTCTGCGGCAACGATTATTTTGGCGAGAGATTAATAATGAGCGATGACAAAGCCTCCGAAAAAAAGATTACTCGGCCTCTGCCCAGGCTGAATGAGCAAGATACGGGCGCCTTTTGGGCGGCGACAAAAGATAAGCAATTTACCTATCAGCAGTGTGAAAAAACTGGCGAGATTATCTGGCATCCGCGAAGTCACTCCACCGGTATTGTCGATGGTGAGCTTGCTACTAAGGTTTCGAAAGGAGAGGGAGTGATTTACTCTTTTAGCGTGGTTCGACTGAGCTACCACCCGTTCTTTAAGACAAAAGCACCGTACGTAGTCGCGTACGTCGATTTGGATGAGGGCCCACGCTTTTTAACTAACGTCGTCGGAATAGAAAATCCGCTAGAAGACGTCCACATAGGTCAAAGAGTGAAGATAGACTGGGAAGAGCACGAGGAGTTGTCTATTCCTCTCGTTCGGCCAATTGGTTAGTCAGTTTGATACCAATTTTTTTGCGGTGAATTTTCCTGAACGAAGTGCGTAAACTAAATCTGTCTCGGTGTGAATAGGTTCTTCGAAAACAGTCGCGCATTTGCCGATTTGACTAACAATATGTGCATCGCTCCCGCCAGTGCCTAAATAGCCCAGTTCATCCGCCATGTTTTGGGCGATTTGATCCTCGTCTTCGCGACTGCCACCGTTGTAGACTTCAACAACGGTAACGCCTTCAGGCGTTCCAAACTCTTCGAGGTGAGCAGCCATTCCAACCCGCTTGCGGCCAGGATGGCAAGGTATCGCGATTGCGTCGTGCTTATTGCACGCCTCGATTACGTCTGACAAGGCGAGGTGAATGTTGCCGAAGTCGAACTCCTTTTTGAGTGTTGGAGTTACCCCGAAAACTAGTACATGACCATACTCGGTCTCTACTTCAGCACCTTTAAGAATGGTGAGATTGAACTTTTTAGCGAGATCAGAGTAATCGGACTCATCGTCAAATTGTCTATGTTCTGTTAATACGAATCCGTCGATAGGGATATTTTTAGACTGAATCCACTGACAGTAGTTTTGTACCTTGGCTCTGCCATCATCAGACTTTACCGAGTGTGCATGAAGATCAATAATCATGATAAGCGCCCTTGTAATTTTTCCCACTCGAGGCCAAAAGCTTCGGATAAATCCTGTTCACTGCCTGAGTTGTCTATTAAAACGTCCGCGTGACTTGCCCGCTCTTTATTTGACACCTGAGCATCAATCCTGGCTTGGACTGCAGATGGCTCGATATTATCCCGCTTGGAGGCCCTTTCTATAGCAATCGCGGGATCGACTATTGTGACCCAAATTTCGTCAGAAAGGCCTTGCCAATTAGCTTCTATTAGAACGGCTGCTTCTACAACGATCAGTTGATCAGGGTGCTTGGCGCGATTTTCGTTTATTTCCTCCGAGGCCATCGCCGAAATTGCTGGCCAGACTATGTCAGTGAGTTTTTTTAACTCGGCTGGGTTTCCGAAGACTTTTCCTCCTAAGACTTTTCGATCGATTTCTCCGGTTTCAGCGACGACATCTCCGCCGAAGACTTCAACAACTTGGCCGAATGCCTTTCTTCCGGGCTCGTAAACGCGGTGGCCTAGTTTGTCGGCGTCTAAGACAAAGGCACCCCTTTCACTCATTTTCTTTGCGATTGTGGATTTTCCGGACGCTATGCCGCCTGTAAGTCCTATAATCAAAATTATCTCCTCAAGCCTGAGTCCAATTTTAGCGTGCCCTTATCGTCAATGCGACTTTCCAAATGATCCTTCAAATGAATTAACATGCTTCCGAGATGAAAATCACTTTCCGATACCAGGACGGCACCAGCGAAACTTTCGAAGGCTCACTCGGTGATACCTTAATGGATGTTGCCCTTGATAACGGCGTTCAAGGAATCCTTGCGCAATGCGGTGGAGGCTGCACCTGCTGCACCTGTCATTGTTGGGTGGACGACGACTGGTTTGATCGGTTGAGTCCCTTGCGGGCAGAAGAGGACGAGCTCCTGAGCTATGCATGGGGTCGCCGTACTAATAGCAGACTATCCTGCCAAATAAGATTAGACGAAGACCTCGACGGGCTAAGCGTCGAGGTCCCAGAGAATCAAGGTTAGTATTTTTAGCCGGTTTTGTTGAGTTGTCTTCCGGAGTAAACCAAGATGATAGTAAATAAAACCTCAGCGATGATCGGTGTCATGGCGTAGTCGGCACCATGTATGAGCCATGCTCCGTTTCTAAAAATGGCGGCAAGGCCAAGAATAATGGCAGCACTGAAAAGCCACTTTCCCTCTTCCTTATAGATTCCAATCGCGATGAAGGTGGTTATTGCGGCAAAGAACGCAGTGAAGTCACCGATTAATGTGCTTCTGCCGATTCCCTCTAGGATTGTGTTCATTCCGAGGCTTGCAGCTGCCCCTGCTGGATCAAAAATCCAGTTAACTGTAGTAGAGAGCATAATGAGACCAACTAGGCCTGATAGAATTTTTGCAACCATAATTTTTCCCCCTTCAATCTGCTGATACTATATGTTCAGAAACGAATCGAGAACCTTTGATGTTATTGACGAAAAAGAAGATCGTGGTGACGGGCGGTGCGGGCGCGTTAGGTAGTGCGGTTGGACGGGTAGCGGCAGCTAATGGTGCGAGCGTTACATTGTTAGATGTGGTCCCAATCCTAGATCAAGATTACGGAAAAACTTTAGTTTGCGACTTGCTAGACCAAGCGAGTGTTGCGCAATGCTTCCAAGAAATCGGGGATTTTGATGTTTTGGCCAATGTTGCTGGGGGTTTTGACATGGGACCCACGGTTCAAGAGACGACAGATGAATTTTGGGAGAGTCTTTTCGATATTAATGTAAAAACGGTTAGAAGGGTCCTTGAAGTGGCTATTCCCATCTTGGTGAAACGAGGCAATGGCAGCGTAATCAATGTCGGCGCACAAGGTGCGATGCGAGGTATGGCGAATATGGGAGCATATCTGTCATCAAAATCTGTTGTGATGAGGCTTACAGAATCGTTGAGTGAGGAAGTAAAAGAAAAAGGCGTCAATGTTAATGCTGTGCTACCTAGCATTATTGATACGCCTCGTAATCGATCAGACATGCCCGATGCAGACTTCAGTAAATGGGTAGATCCAGAGGAATTAGCAGATGTTGTCTGTTTTCTTGGATCGGATAACGCTAAGGCAATCCATGGGGCTCTTATTCCAGTCGTCGGGCTCTCCTGAAGGCTAGTCCATCGTTGGCATGATGAAGCTAGAGCCCTCGGTCATTTGTTCAGGCCAGCGCTGAGTTACTGTCTTTGTCCGCGTATAAAAGCGGACTCCCTCCATTCCATGTTGATTTGCGTCGCCGAAGGCAGAACGTTTCCAGCCTCCAAATGAATGGTACGAGACAGGAACCGGAATAGGCACGTTAATTCCTACCATGCCGACCTCAACCTGCTGAGCAAATTCCCGAGCTGCGCCCCCATTTCTAGTAAAAATGGCGACGCCGTTTCCGTATTGATGTTGTGACGGTAAATCCAAAGCTGATTCAAATGTCTCCGTCCTGAGAACTTGAAGAACGGGGCCGAATATCTCATCTTCATAGGATTTCATTTCTGGCTTTACTTTATCGAAGAGTGATGGCCCAAGAAAAAAACCTGACTCGTAGCCCTGCAGGCTAAATCCTCTTCCGTCTACAACAAGTTCAGCACCCTCGTCGATTCCCAGCTGGATATAGTCCTCTACCTTGCTCTTATGCTCTTTAGTAACCAAAGGGCCGTAATCAGCCTCTTCATCGGTTGATCTGCCTACTTTTAGACGGTTTATTTCATCTGTCATCGCCTCAATAAACTGGTCACCAGTTTTCTCCCCAACCGTGACTACGGCTGACAAAGCCATGCATCGCTCTCCAGCTGAACCATAGGCAGCGCCGCTTATATCTTTCACTGCCTGGGCAATGTCTGCATCGGGCAGGATAATTCCGTGATTCTTGGCTCCACCCATAGCTTGGACTCGTTTGCCGGCTTTTGCACACTCCTGATAAACATAATGCGCGATATCCGATGAACCAACAAAACTCACAGCCTTCACATCATCGTGTTTAATAAGCGCATCTACCGCAGCTTTGTCGCCGTTGACTACATTCAACACACCTGCGGGCGCTCCTGCCTCCATCATTAATTCCGCTAGTCGTAAGGGCACACCGGGATCTTTCTCTGAAGGCTTAAGAACAAAAGTACACCCGGTAGCGATTGCGACGCCGAACATCCACATGGGTATCATTGCGGGAAAATTAAATGGCGTTATACCGACCGCAACACCAATCGGCTGGCGCATACTGTAAACGTCTATTCCCGGACCAGCGCCTTGCGAATATTCTCCTTTTGTAAGGTGCGGGATCCCGCAAGCGAATTCGATTACATCGAGTCCTCGCTGAATATCGCCGTGTGAATCGGCAAGAACTTTACCGTGCTCCTCAGAAATTATTAGAGCCAGCTCGTCGGCGTGTTTTTCAATGAGACCTTTGAAGTTGAACATGACCCGTGCGCGCCGTTGTGGGTTCAATGCAGCCCAACCAGGAAAAGCTTCTTGAGCGCTCTTGACTGCCAGATCCGCTTCTTCGAGGTTGGCCAAGGAAACCGTGCCGCTGATATCTCCTAAAGAGGGATTGAAGATGTCTCTGTAGTGACCGGACCTGCCGGTAACCATTTCTCCGCCGATAAAGTGATTGTAGGCCTTTGTCATAGTCTTCTCCCCTGGGGTGATGTCTATATCCGGTTTCCCGAATTAAATCGAAGACAGTTTATTCTGACTCAATAAGGATTAGTATCCGTAAGTGCAGTCTCAAAATACTACCTAAGGCCAGAGAACCGTGCGAGATAAGAAACCAATATGCCAACTGACGAGAAAGTGGCCCTCCCGAGTAGAGAAAGCAATGGGAGATCAGTGCGAGGTATTCATCAACGACGAAGATAAACCTCTGGATCAAGAATCTCTAGTCACAGCTCTCTGTTCGAGTGAAATACTGTGTCCTACGGTTACCGATTCAATTTCAGCAGAGGTATTTGCACTGGCTGAAGAACGAGGCATTCGAACCAAACTTCTCGCGAATTTCGGAGTAGGTTTTAATCACATCGATATTGAGCAAGCTTCGAGGCTAGGTATTGCCGTGACGAACACACCGGGAGTTTTGACTGATGCGACGGCCGAAATCTCGATGGCCTTGCTGTTAATGTGCGCAAGAAGAACAGGAGAGGGCGAAAGGTTGGTTCGATCCGGAGCATGGGACGGCTGGCGGCCGACACACATGCTGTCTACTCAGGTCACTGGAAAAACACTTGGCATTATTGGCATGGGTCGGATTGGTTTGGCGATGGCGAAGAAGGCTCATCATGGTTTTGGAATGCAGATCATATATTCGAGTCGGTCGCCGTTAGAGGGCTCTCTCGCTGAAGATGTTGGTGCGACCAGATGCGAATTGAGCGAGCTCTTTCAAAAAAGCGATTTTATTTCACTACATTGTCCGTCAACCTCCGAAACGAAACATCTGATTGATCAAGAAGCGTTGGCCGCTATGGGGAGTCATGCTTTTTTGATAAACACGGCGCGGGGTGAAGTCGTCGATGAAGATGCTTTGGCAAGCGCTTTGGGCGAGGGAGAAATTGCTGGAGCCGGTCTGGATGTATATGAGAACGAGCCCTCTATAAATCCAGCACTTCTAAAACTGGAAAACTTGGTGCTTCTTCCTCATATGGGTAGTGGAACGAATGAAACTCGTGAAGCCATGGGGATGTGCGCTTTTGATAATATACAGGCTTATATAAGTGGAGCGGAGCTGCCAAATCGAGTGGTCTAAAAGGAGGACCGATGGGTAAATTATGGGGAGCGGTGGTTGAAGATTGGAGATTGCGGCCCTGGTGGATGAGTCTGATGTTTTACTTCTGTTGCTATATGACTTTTATCTACATGCCGTTTGATATGTTCATAAAGCCGGTTGCTGAAGATAAAGAGATTTGGTTCGGGTTCACGTTGACTGGTTGGTGGGCTAAGGCGACTGAACCGCTGCATTGGCTGATCTATGGATTAGGCGCCTACGGCTTCAAGAATATGAAGGCATGGATGTGGCCCTGGGCCTCTCTTTATGCGGCGCAAGTTGCGATCGCTATGTTCGTTTGGAGCGTTCTCAACCAGAGGGGAGGAGGGCTGTTACCAGCCACCGTAGTAGGAGTGCTCTTTTTGGTTCCGACTATCGCGCTCTGGAGAAGTAAAGCGAAGTTTGGCGGAATAGTTAAAACAAGCTCAGAAAAAGAGGGCATCTGATTAACTTATTTGACAGCGAAGGGGTAGGGGTTAAGATAGCCAGCCTATATCGATTGCTGACAATCGGGTGTTTAGCTCAGATGGGAGAGCGACGGCCTTACAAGCCGTAGGTCACTGGTTCGATCCCAGTAACACCCACCATGTGGAGCGGTAGTTCAGCTGGTTAGAATACCGGCCTGTCACGCCGGGGGTCGCGGGTTCGAATCCCGTCCGCTCCGCCACTTTTCCCTCTATATAGGGGTCTCAGGGATTTTTCTGCTGCTACCCCCTTTCTTACCCCCAATAAAAAATGCACTAGCGGGCGTTCTTTTTCAATCTGCACCGCCTTTTCCTGAAATCGCGAGCTAGCGTGACTCACCCCCCGTAGTACCCCCACTTCTCTATCTGGGACTCCTTGTGTTGCTGGTAGCATTAATTTGGGTGAGCACTTCGTCTTTCTAGACGATTGGCAATGCTGCCTCTTTTTCTTAGTGATTCAATTTCTGTAATCACTAGAATTTCTTAGGTTAGCCAGCCCAGGACCCCATTTCATACAAAAAGCGTCATAGAGGTGTTGATATTGGGATGGTGCTGCTTTGTAGGTGGCGACCACGGCCCGATGCCGGTGGGCATCCTTTGGATTAAAAGTCTCTCCTGCGGTAAAGCCAGAGTCCTCCTCATATAAAATGACCAACGCCACTAATTTACCCCGGTGTTTTGCACGTCCAACGTTTTCTAGGATTTTGTTGTCCGTCATTTCATAAAACTCTTAGGGGCAATTAATCATCGGACTAAGCGCACCAGAATTCAAACTAGTATAGCGCCATAACCCGTGCCTATGAGTGAGAAAGCTTTCAAGCATTGGCGGCTAAACTAACTATCGAATAATGCCGAGTTTTACTCTTCGCCCTTTGGTTCTCGGGCCCGTTAGGATATCACCATTGAATCCCAGGCTCTCTATTATCTGAAGCCAAGACATGGCTGTCCGATATTTTGAAATCGCTTCTTGTGTTCTCTCGCCGTGTTTGAACTGTGGATGAGCTTTACCTGCTTTTACTGTCTCTCTGCGCTTAGCACCGTGATATCGACATGTTTTGCAACCAAAGGCAGCAGGATTTAGGCATCTGTTACCTGTTGAGCGCGCTCGTGCCAAGCATTGCCGATTCAAGTTAGGTAGTGGCATTTGGTTGCTTTTGCTGTGTTTTGTTCGACCGTAAATAGAGGTGGCTGACTGGTTGGTGATTCGCAGTCCCTTCGCAGAGTGCCAAGATATCCTCGACCTGCCGAAAGAGACACCGGGTCAGCCAGACCAGCTCAGATTCGCCTGCAGAAAGCTTGTCATACTCGATCTGAAGCGGTGCTTTGAGTTGATCATGCATCTCGTCACACATCGGGATATTTGACCGCGCATAAGCGTATACTCAGAGCTTCCATTAACCCTAGGACATAATTATGAAGGTAATATTTTTCACTATGCTTGCGTGTTTTGGTGCGAACGCTCTGGCGGATGACCATATGCGGGACGTTAAAACTGCGAACCCATTCATTGAAATGCATCCGAAGGCGGTGCAACCTGCAGCAGATGCCTACTACAAAGCGGTGGAAGAGAAAGTCTTTAACGGAGCTATCCCTCTGAAATATGCCCAATTGGTGGCGCTTTCTGCTTCGGTTGCGATGAAATGTGAGTATTGCATACCTGCACATACCAATTTCGCGATTGCTGCAGGAGCAACAGAAGAAGAAATAAAAACTGCTGTTGCTATTGCAGCTGATGTCGCACTGAACAGTTCGATGTTGTATGGAACTCAGTTCGATATGGGCGAGTTCTTGAAAATGTTTGAGTAGAGAGTTCTTGGGGCGTCTATATGGCGCCCCTCGCTTAAAACGCTACCCTACAGCTGTTAGTCTGCTCGTTCCTTAGACCGTCATAGTCCAAGATTAGATGAAGTTCGACGAACCATAGCAGGAATCTAGGAATCTAAGTGAGCCAATAGTGCACTCAACACTTCATCATAGGCTGGTCTTCTCGCGTTAAAAAAACCATGTCCCGCTTCATCGAATCCTAGAATTTCACAAAGATTCCCGGCTGAATCCATTCTCTGACAGAAATCAACGACAGTGCTGTATGGGACTGCTTCATCGGCTTTCCCGTGAACTATCCACGCGCCCGGTAAAGAAGGGCGGACATACTCAATTGGTGAATACTGTTCGGCTTGATTGCGAAACAATCCTTGTATACGATCGCTCCGTCCAATATCTACACCTGGATTAAAGAGCAACATTCCGGCAGGTGCTTGTGTTATTGATTTACTCGGGATCATTGCTACAGCGGCTGCTAGATGGCCTCCTGCAGAACCGCCGCCGACATAGATTTGTGATTTATCCACGCCAAACTTGTCCACTTTTGAAACCACCCACTGATAGGCAGATCTAGCATCACTTAGTGCATCGATCGCGTCGGTTCCTTGTCTGCTGGATACGCGATAGTCTGGCGCGAAACAGGCTATCCCACGAGCTCTAAGAGCCAAGCAAAAAGGAAAAAATTGTTCTGGTGAGCCGACCCGCCAACCACCCCCAAAATAAAAAATAACTGCCTTGCCAGAGTGCTTTGATTCTTCTGGCACGAAAACATGCATGGTCAGATCTGTGCCGTCTCCTCCTGAATACTTGTACGTTTCATCCGAGGAGGCTAGAGCTTGCTGTGTTATTAGCGCAAATATTATCCCTATGAATATGTTAAGAATTCTCGTCAACGTGCGCTCCTGGTTTTTTTATGTTCTAGATTTTAGACTTCTTGGCGTGCAGGTGGCGAGGGATAAGAGTGGGTAGGAGTAGTAACCTGTTGTTAGCGATTTAGGTTGACTTGGAGTCGTCTAGAGACGGGGCTGAGACTTCGCAGGTCTTTAGAATTCTATGCGGGCGCCTGCGTTAGCAATGAACCCCTCCAATGGAGCCCAAGCGTTTACTGTCCACCTGCCCATTGCAGTTCTGCTTCGACGCAATATTGGATCTGTGCGGGTTTGTCTCACATTGAGAAGATTCTCAAGATTGAGAAATAGTTTAATGCCTTTCAAGTTAACTTCGCCCAATAAACCAACGTGAAGATATGATTTGCTTCTTTCCCTGTAGGGGTTTTCTGCCAGCGACTGCTCTCCTGTGTAGTAGAGCTCAAGACCCAAACGACCCCGTCCGTGCTGCTCCCACATCGCTACGAAGCTCGCTGAGTGCTCCGGAGTTAGCGGAACCTCTCGCCTTGTGAGTGTGCTCAAAGGCTGCTCTGTAGCGTTTAGAAATAGATAGCCGGTGGTAATCGAAAAAGGCGCTTGCCGCCACCGAAGTAACACCTCTGCACCGCGAGTTCTTGTCGGTTTTTTTGAGTTGGCGAGGCTTACTCTGCCCGCGGATGTCGGTATTGTGCCGATAGCGCCATCAATTTCAGAAGCGAATAGTGTCAGGCCAGTCTCGAAGCTCCCCACGGCGTATCCCAGATCGATTGATCCGGTATGGGCTTTTTCAATATCTAGATTCTCGAGTGGTGTCAGCGCAAACAGTCCGGTTGCCTCAGTTTCCTCAACGAATGGTGTTGGCGTATAGAACCCTTGTCCCAGGGATCCGCGTATTGTCCAATTGCCCGGTCTATAGAGCAGCGAGATTCTGGGGCTCAACTCAGAGCCATATTGGCTGTGGTCGTCCCAGCGCGTGCTCGCGGCGATTGTTATGTCATCGGAAAGATCATAGTCAAACTGACCGAAGAGCGCTGGCACTCTATAATGGTAGTTAAATGAAGGCAGCACGTCGGCCTGATAATGATCGTCCTGATATGCGAGGCCACCTACCCATGTCGTCCTAGCGGAATTTCTTACTACAGAGAACTCAAGAAGCTGCGTCTCATGGCGATCGGTTTCAAGACGATCTCCAAATACGTGATCGTGATCCTGTCGCATCGAAGATGCCCTTACCTCAAGTGACATTGCGTCGTTTATTGGACGGCTGAGTTTTATACCTGCATCTAATCTTTGTGTTTTTTGATCTTGGGGAAAGCTTTCACCATTCGGAGTGAGACCATAGGGCACCGTCCCTCCTTCGCGATCTTCGTTCATCACACCTACTGTGAGCAGTGCTGTCGTACCTTCATCGCTTTCGTAGAAAAGCCTAGGTCGCAATGCGACACGATGATAGCTGGGCATGTCTATCCACTGATCTTTGTCCAAGTCCTGAGCGGACTGACGACTGACGTTAGCCAGAAATGAGGTACGAAAGAGATTGTTAAGCTTTGCCTCGCCGTAGCCAGATATATCCTGACCTTCACGCGTGGTGGCATTTAAAATCAACTCTCCGCTAGGTTCAGAGCCTGGGTATTTTGAGACCAGATTGATTACGCCTCCAAGCGCCTGGCCTCCATATAGAGCAGATGCCGCTCCCTTGATTATTTCTACTTGGCCGAGATCACTTGGAGGCACTTGAAGTAGACCAAGCGAAGAAGCCTGGCCACCGTAGAGAGGCAACCCATCAGCCAGCAGTTGAGTATAGCGGCCACGCATGCCGTGAATTCTCACATTTGCGGAGCCCAAGGCTGGCGACGTAACCTGAACTCGAAGTCCACCTGTTTCATTTAACATCATGGAAATATTGCTGGGGCGCATGAGTAACTTTTCTTCGATTTCCTCCCCTGAAAGAGCTTCTACTCGAATAGCTGCGTCTCGCATTCTACGCCCTGATCGCGTGGCTTGAACGAAGACCTCTTCAAAATCGCCATCTTCTAAAGTTTGTTCTTCCCGGCCTACCATACTGGCTACGGTGGTGCTTAAAAATAGAAGTGATACGCAGGAAATTGAGCTAGCGAGATTTTTCATTGACTCAAGCCGCCTCAGGTCAAAAATATTGGTCGAAGAGTCTGCCACAAAACGGCTGTTTCACTAAGATGTCTTTTAATGTTAGCTGTAATTGAGCCTCTGACATCTCTGTTTATCACTTGGGTTTACTGTCAGATGTGAGGGCTTTTCTAATTCATTTTTATTACGAGCTCTGCCGAAAATAAATATCAGTTTGTTGCTAGTTGTTTTTCCCAAGGAATAAACGCAAGGCGGGGTTACTTCTGCCGTGATAGACTCGCACGTAGCAGCCCAATAGATATACGATTATGAATGAAAAAGTTTCTAAGACGTTCGCTCCTCAAGAACAAGAAAGTTGTTGCGACGACATCTCCTGTTGTGCCCCTAAGACACCATATCTAAGAGAAATACCTAAGATAGGGCGTAACGATCCCTGTCCCTGTGACAGTGGTAGAAAATTCAAAAAATGCTGCGGCCGCGGTTAGCTGTGGGTTTCGAACACTGCTTCGAAGCGCCTAGGGAAGGTTTCTAGATTCTTTAAGTTTGATAGGAGGAGCTGAAAAAAGCTCCGGGGGAATATTCTTGGAGGGGGGAGGATAAGAACGCTTCGCCGCCGGAGCCAGAAGAGAATGTGCGAAAGAGCATAGAGAGTTTGTCAAAGTTGCAGAAAATATCATTCACACAAATAACACTATTGGACAAAAGTTCTGTGGATCAATCTGGGGACAGTTGTGCAAAACAACGAATTTTTAACGGTTTTTATGGCGGTTCTTACACGATCCCGGGATTGCGTCAAAGCTTAGGTGAACTGCGGGCGTCTATTATTTGTGAAGGGTTGATACCACCTTTTATATCCGAAGAACGTCTTTGTCCACGGAGAAAGCAAAGGACCTAATGAAAGAGGACAGACTTAAAATCGCTCTCATTGGGTGTGGAGGCATTGCTCAGGAGCATTGGAAGGGCATTCAGCGTATCGCTACTAGGGTTGATGTGACAGTAGTCGTTGATACTAACCTGGAGTCACTGAATGGGATGGCGGCCGCAACGAACGCGGAGCCCTTTAGCGAAATCGGGTTGGCCCTCGAGCGTGGAGACTTTGATGCAGTTGATATTATGCTGCCCCATGATTTGCATGAGTCTGCGGCTCTAGATTGCTTTAATGCTCACAAACATGTGCTTCTGGAGAAACCGATGGCCCATGATCTGCCCAGTGCTGAGCGGATTTTAGAGGCCAGTAAAAAAGTGGACACCGTTTTTATGATCGCCGAGCAAGCGCAGTATTGGCCGGATGTCTTAAAGGCTAGGGAGTTAATGAATGATGGCGCTATTGGAGAGGTAATAAGCGCCAACGGTAATTTCTACGATCCAGTATCGGTCGATTCACAAGCGCCTCCGCCTTGGAGGTATAGTCTTGCGTCGTCGGGTGGGGGGGTAACGATTGATGGAGGTGCGCACTGGATAAGGCCTCTTCGCATGATGATGGGCGAAATAGATGAGGTGATTGGTGTTGCGGGTCATCACATACCCAGGATGGAAGGCGAGTCCTGGTCGAGAATGTTATTAAAATTCGAGAGCGGCACCGTTGGGACTTTAATCTGCCAGAACGTCGCTCACGTTGCTGCTCCCGCAGATATGTTTCGCATAACAGGTACCATGGGTGAGCTTCAGATCACGAGTGGTCGACAGGGGCAGCTTATCCTCTACAACAACGAAAACCCGCGTGGTCGAGTGATTATGAATGCAGTGGAAGGCAAGATAAATTCCTATGGAGAGGAAATTAAGGATTTTTGTGAAGTGGTACTCGACGGGAAGGTTATGGCAGCGACGCCCGAATTCTCGCTAGGCGAAATGCGCACTGCCCTGGCGCTGTATAAATCCATCAAATCAGGTAGCTGGGAAAAAGTCTGGTAGACCTGTATCAATTAATGGGAGCTTTGGCTGGGCACTCGAGGGGCGTAGACTTAATGTTTTCGGGCCAAGAGGTTACCCATGAAAATCGCGCTTCAGTCGACGCCGTTTAACCGTATTGATCTATTTGAGGCTGCGGGCTTTGAAGTAATTGAAGGCGTTTGTCTGTCTGAGAAAGACATGATCGATCTTTTGAAGGACGCAGACGGAGCTCAAGTCGGTGTGATGCCCTTGACCTCCAGAGAAGTACTCGAGGCATGTCCGAAACTCAAAGTAGTTAGTCGCATGGGCGTAGGGGTTGATTCGATCGACCTAGACGCGGCGACGGAGTTGGGTGTCCTAGCCTGTAATGTGCCTGGGGTAAATACGGCAGAAGTGGCTGATCACGCCGTAGCAATGATGCTCGCTTTGACCAGAAGAATTTGCGATACAGTGGGTACCACGAGTGAAGGCGCCTGGCGGGATAATGGGAAGTTGACCGTTGAATATATGAGGACGGTTCGTCGGATTGCTGGTCATACAGTTGGAATTGTTGGTTTTGGTGATATCGGTCGTGCATTCGCGACCCGCATACGTGGCTTTGGACCATCTCAAATTATTGCTCACGATCCTTATGTGCCTCAGACCACGGCAGATCTATATGGGGTAAAGCTTGTCTCCTTGGAAGAACTGCTTCAGAAATCAGATTATGTGTCCATTCATACGGCGCTCACCGATGAAACTCGATACATGATCAACGAGGATTCACTGAGACTTATGAAGCCGACTGCTATTTTAGTGAATACTTCTCGTGGACCTGTCGTAAACGGTGCTGCTCTGGCTCTAGCTTTGCAATCTGGGGTAATTGAAGCGGCGGGACTAGATGTTACTGAGGTCGAGCCCATCGAGTCACAAGACCCGCTTCTTTCGCTACCTAATGCGATTATTACGCCTCATTTGGCCGGATTTTCGCCCACATTTTTGGAGGAATGTCCCATTCGACAGGCAGAGAATATCATCCGCGTATTAACGGGGAAGGCTCCCTGGGGCCTTGCAAACCCCGAGGTAATAAAAACGATAGCGGTCCTTAGAGCTTCGGATCCCGGTCGCTGGGAAGGGGTGCCGGATTTCAGTACCTCACTCGCGCTTTGAATTGTGCCGATGCAACAGTTTTTGTAGAGTCAAGCCGAGCGTGTAAGACTTGTCAGTAGCCGCCCATATCGCCTTTATTTTTTTACTGGAATCTTGATGATTGGTTAGCGAACCTTTTTAGGGAGACGGATATTTTTAATGACCATTTGGATCGGGTTGCAGATGCATTCGGTGGTTTCCAGTTTAGGGCCTAAAAACAACCGACTCTAACCCATAGATTTTAGACCACGGAAAGGAGAGAAGGATGAGACCCTCTGAGTCAACAAAAGAAAATTCTGAAGCAGAGATTGGCGGTTTTTTAGGTTGGATCGAGAAGAATGGAAACAAACTTCCTGATCCCGTTTTCCTTTTTTTGTGGCTTATTTTGGGGTTGGTTTTTCTCTCTGTCGTTGCCAACATATTGGGGTTTTCTGCAGATCACCCGACTCTTATCGATCCCCAGACTGGCGCTAACGTGATCATTTCAGCTTCTAGTCTTCTCTCGGCAGACAACATAGCGCGCTTATGGATAGACATGCCTAAAACGTTTACTCATTTCCACCCTTTGGGCTACGTGTTGGTTGTGATGCTGGGTGCAGGAGTTGCAGAACGAGCTGGACTTTTTGGGACTGGAATGCGAGCAGCTGCCCGAGATAAACCTAAGGAATTGCTTACACCGATCGTGGTACTCGCTGGTATGCTTGGGAATCTAGCTGCAGACGCAGCATATGTTGTTTTAATACCTCTTGCGGGTATTGTCTTTCACGCGGCAGGCCGTCACCCTATCGCGGGCATTGCAGCGGCATTTGCGGGTGTATCAGGTGGTTTCTCAGCGAACCTTCTGCCAGGTCAACTCGACGCTCTGCTCTTCGGTATTACTGAGGCGAGTGTCAATGCGGTCTTTGGAGATTTTTCGGCAAACATAGCCGGGAATTGGTTCTTCATCGTTGGCATGACCGTCGTTTTTCTGCCAGTCATCTGGTTTGTAACGGATAAAATCATTGAGCCAAGATTGGGGTCTTTTGATCCAACACTTGCCGCGGCAACCGGCGCTGGCGACGAGAGTGACAAACCCTTGTCAGACTCCGAAAAGAGGGGACTTCGTTTTGCTGGGCTTGCTGCGGTTGTTGTCATCGCGCTCTGGTTGCTGTTTCTGTTTGGACCAGGGACACCTCTAATCGATGAGAGCGCACCGTCTGATGCGCAGTTCGCTCCCTTTTATAAGAGTTTGGTGGCCGCGTTCTTTTTATTATTCGTCATTGCTGGCTGGGCCTACGGGAAAGGCGCGGGCACAATCACCGACCATCGAGATCTTGTCAAGATGATGACTGGATCCATGGAAGATCTAGCCTACTACTTGGTCTTGGCATTTACCGCAGCGCATTTTGTCGCAATGTTTGGGTGGTCAGATTTAGGGCTAATACTTGCTGTGCATGGTGCAAATTTCCTCGGCAGCACGGATCTCCCCGCTGCGGCCTTATTGGCTGCGATAATACTTGTCTCTGCACTTCTCAATTTATTTGTCGGATCAGCGAGCGCGAAATGGGCTTTGATTGCGCCTGTGATGGTACCCATGTTAATGCTTCTGGGTATATCGCCGGAAATGGCAACTGGAGCTTATCGTGTGGGCGATAGTGCGACGAACATCATTACTCCCTTGATGGTTTATTTCCCACTGATACTAATTTTCTGCCAAAGATGGCAGAGTACTTTCGGTCTCGGCAGTCTCGTCGCAACTATGCTTCCGTATTCTATCGCGCTAATGATTGCTGGTCTGACGATGACAATTGGCTGGGTGATACTGGATTTGCCGCTCGGTCCGGGAGCGAATGTTTTTTTGTAGAATATTAGCGCGGCATGGGGACGGATGAGGCATTACAATTGCTTAGATTACGAATTATATATGTTGCGGGCTTCGCCTTACTATTTCTCGCCGCACCTTTTATAGGGGAAATTCCATTTGCCATTTGGGGAATAGGCTTCCCGATATATTTTATTCGAGAAAGTTTTAAGGCTCGCAAATTGGCTAGATCTCGGCAATCGACAAACGTCGAACAGAATAATTCAAAAGCGAAATGAGGGCCGCTTGTCTAATGATCAACGGTTGGTTGGAGAAATATTTAGGAACGCCTGCTCAGTTTGACGTCTAAGAAATCATGATCGAAGTCTCAATTTCGCAGTTAGAGCGGTCAGGCTCTTCGTTCGCCAAATTTATAGTTTGGTTGGTAATTTCTTTTGTTTCCATATTTTCTGTCATCTTACTTGCTGAGGAAAAAAAAGGGGTAGAACTGAACTTACTCGTCTATAACACTCATGGCTTACCTACGATACTCGCCAGAGATAAGCCCAGGTGGAGATTCCCAAAGATAATTGAACTAGCTCACGCTTATGATGTGTCTCTCTTTCAAGAGGATTTTGCTCACCACGACCTTATTCAGACCCATGCACACGAAGCGCTTCTGATTTCCCGAGGCGAGAATGCAGCAGTAGCTAAATGTCCCGTTTGCTCCGGTTCAGGGCTAACGTTTTTATCGAGTCTCGCAGAGTTCGGATGGCGAGTATCAACCTCCTTCGAGCCTTTTGAAACTTGTTCAGGTTGGTTGAATAAGGCAAACGACTGCTTTGCCCAAAAAGGTTTCCAAATCATCGATCTTATATCGACGGAAGGAGATAGATTGGTTTTGGTAAACACTCATATGGATGCGGGGAGGAGTGAATTTGATAGAGTGGCAAGAGCGGCTCAGCTAGATCAGCTTATCCGATCGATTGAAAATCGCATAACTGTTGAAGCGTTGATTGTTGCGGGGGACTTCAATTTAGATTGGGACAATACACAAGATAGAGAGCTTCTGTTTGACTTTCGAGATCGACTCGGGTTGACCAGGGCGGTAAAAGGTAAGCAGTCTCAAAGGGGTTGGACTGTCCTGGACTATATTTTCTATAGAGGCGGCACTCAAACTAATTTAACGGTCCTTGAGTCTGGAGAAGACGTTAACTTCGTCTCAGGTGCTCTGTCCCTCAGTGACCATCCAGCTTTATTCGCCAGATTTAGTATTTATTAGTTTTAATCCCGGTCGTCGGATTTGCGCTTGGGAATAGTGTTCCGCAATCGGAGACATGTGGTGTGTATATCAACTCAAAAAAGCTATTTGATGGATGCTCAGGACGAACGGTCTGGAGGCAAGAACCGTTTGTTAATTGGAAAAATGGCGGGAGGAATTCGCAATATCCGGGATTTTGGAGGCCTTCTTTAGACAAGGCGAGAAATTTTAATGGGGCACCTAAGTTTAGAAGGGCAATCATTGGGGTCCCAATAATTCTAGGCAAACGGTTAATCAACTGCGACTATTCAAGTTAATGGGAAGAGGGAGTTTTTAACCTGTGAGAGCGGCGATTATGAGAGAGCAACGTATTGTCGTTGATGATATGGCTCAGCCAATACCTTCTGAGGGAGAAGTACTGGTAAAGACGCTCGCCTGCGGTATCTGTGGTTCTGATCTTCACGCGCTTAAACATGGACACGAATTGGTGCAAACTTCCCAAGAGACTGGTGGGTCGTTCTCGATGGATCTTGCAAAAGATGTGGTACTAGGACATGAGTTCTGTGCCGAAATTTTAGACCACGGCCCCGGTACAGCTAAAAAGCTGAAGCCAGGCACAAGGGTCTGTTCATACCCCGCGACCTATCATCACGGCCAGCCCTCGGCGATAGGCTTTTCCAATACAGTGCCAGGAGGATTCGCACAAAACATGCTTCTTACCGAGTCATTGCTTTTGGAAGTGCCAAATGGTTTGCCTTTCACTCATGCGGCACTGACCGAGCCAATGGCTGTCGGGTTGCACGCTGTCAGGATGGCCCGTCTAGATAGAACAGAGATACCTATGGTTATTGGGTGTGGTCCAGTTGGGCTCGCGGTGATCAGTGCTCTGAAACTAGCAGGAGTGGGGCCTGTTATCGCTGTCGATTACAGTGCTAAAAGGCGGGAGTTGGCAGAGTTGATGGGGGCCGATGAGATTGTTGATCCCAGCGTCACGTCTCCCTATTCCACGTGGGAGGAGCAGGCGGCCTATGGTCTTGACGGCAAGTTGATGCCATCGGACCCAATTGCGGGGCAGAAGTTCAGGCAAGGAGTTATTTTCGAATGTGTAGGGATACCCGGAGTTATCGATCAAATCATGGTGGGTGTCCAAAGGAACTGTAGGATCGTAGTGATTGGCGTTTGTATGCAGCCTGATCAAATAAGGCCATTAGTTGCTATCAACAAAGAGCTAAGCTTGCAGTTTGTTCTAGCCTATCAACCGGAAGAATTCGCTGAGACACTAACGAACATAGCCGAGGGCGAGATTGACGTTGAACCACTTATCACTGGAACCGTTGGTTTGGCGGGGGTGGCCGAAGCTTTTGAGGATCTTGCAAATCCGGAGGTTCACGCAAAAATTCTGATTGACCCGACGCTTTAATGTTTTGTGATTTGAACAAAGTGATGTGATAGAACTGAAGCATGTGGGCATGCTTTCAACGCCGCGAGCCCGTCATTAGTGAGGAGGAGAATAGTGACTATTCTTGAAAATCAAGATATCGAAAACTGGATAAGTAAAGAAGCACCTGAGCAAGTTTTAGAGCCTGACCTGGCTATTATTGATCCCCATCATCACCTGTGGGACTTACGACAAAATAATTCGATGGGCTTTCGTCAGGAGGTTTATCTCTGTGAAGAAATTAGTCGGGATATAAAAGAAAGTGGCCATAATATTGTTCAAACCGTTTTTGCTCAGTGCGGTGCTTTTTACCGTGCCGACGGGCCCGATGAAATGCGTTGTATTGGAGAAACGGAATTTGTAAATGGAGTCGCTGCGATGAGCCGTTCTGGTTTATATGGCCCAACCAGGTTATGTACCGGAATATTCTCTACTGCGGATTTGAGACTTGGAGATAAAGCCGAGGGGGTTTTGGAGGCCCACTTACAAGCCAGTTCAAACTTCAGAGGTATCAGAAGCGCATTTCCTGCTGATTTAAATGATACTTTTCAAACCGGATTTTCTTTACTCGAAAAATACAGCTTGAGCTACGATAACTGGTCTCCCGACTTTACACGTTTGCCGCGTCTAGCTGACCTTGCGAACCAGAATGAGGGCATTACGGTTATTGTTAACCATCTAGGAGGGAAGATTGATCCAGACGCTAATGAAGAGGAAATTAGTGCGTGGAGGAGTGCCATCGATGCTGTCGCAGCGTGCTCAAATACGGTGATGAAGTTGGGAGGTGCACAGATGCGGGTAGGAGAGTGGGAGCCCCCTTATCACATGCATCAAACTGAATCCCCTTGGGATTCGGACGCCCTCCTTAAAGCATTGTTGCCCCGATATCAGTATGCGTTTGAAAAGTTTGGACCGGATCGTTGCATGTTTGAAAGTAATTTCCCTGTTGATAAGGACTGTGTTTCCTACAGAACTCTGTGGAATTTGTTCAAAAAAATGGCCGACCGATTGGGACTTTCCGACTCGGAAAAGCAGAGCGTATTTAGTGGCACTGCAGCCAAGGCCTACCGCCTGGAGGCACCGTAAATTTGGCAGCGGAATGTTACGAAGATATTTTAAAAGCGCCTTGTCCCAGTGACGGCAATTTGCGAGGAGAACCGTATAGTGAGAGAAAGATGGGTGATTGTTCTCGGACTCGAATTGTGGGCTGATTTAAAATGGCTTACAAGTTGAGGGCAATAAACTTCAAAGGGGTTATATGGACCCTAGTCCTCCTATTGTTGTCTTCATGTGCAGGAGAGAAAAAACCCCTTCAGAGTGGGGTCGACAAACCTAGCGAAGAATACATTCAAACGGGAATCGGTCCCGGCGGAAGGCCCATAGGTCCGGCTTGGTCGAGAAGCCCCGTATATGCGAGTAACGGAATGGCGGCGACGGCTCAGCCTTTGGCCACGCAGATAGCCATAGATATTTTAAAATCCGGCGGCACCGCAGTTGATGCAGCAATTGCTGCGAACGCAGCGCTCGGTCTCATGGAACCCACAGGGAATGGAATAGGCGGAGACCTATTCGCGATGGTATGGGATCCGGAGGCTGAAGAACTTGCTGGCTTGAATGCGTCCGGCCGAAGTCCAAAATCTCGCTCTTTTGGGCAATTACTTAAAGAGTTAGACGGCTCAGATAAAATCCCCCCCCTTGGGACACTTGCCGGTCACTGTTCCAGGTGCCGTTGATGGATGGTTTGAGTTACATAAGAGATATGGTCGCCTACCGATGGACGAAATACTCGGGCCAGCAATTGACTACGCAGAAAATGGTTTTCCGGTCTCTCCTGTTATTGCTTTTTATTTTGCGCGTGCCGAAAGATCCTTTATGTCGCGATTGGATCAGATTAATGAATTCGAAAATGCTCGAGCAGTGTTTTTTAGCCCTGAGGCGCCGAAGGTAGGGGAGATATTCAAAAACCCCGATCTTGCAAATACCTATCGGGCACTTGTGGAGGGGGGTAGAGATGCGTTCTACAAAGGGGGAATTGCTCGTACGATCGACAAGTACATGCGCAGAATTGGTGGGGACCTAGTGTTTGCAGACCTCAATTCTCACACGAGTAGTTGGGTCACGCCTGTATGCCTCGATTATCGCACCGTCGAGCTTTGCGAATTGCCTCCGAATGGTCAGGGTTTTGCTGCGTTACAAATGGTCAACATATTGAAGAATGTCGACCTGAGGCAATGGTCTAGGAATCATCCGAAGGTTTGGCATTATTTGACCGAGGCTAAGCGTTTAGCTTTTGAGGATTTGGCAAGATACTATGGAGATCCAGACTTTTCTGATGTGCCTACCGAACAACTGTTGTCGGATGCTTACGGGAAGAAAAGGTTTAACCTGATTAACCCCGAGAGTGTGCTCAGGGACCCATCTCCTGGTTCCTTCCAATTTGAAAGTGAAGGCGACACGACCTTCCTGACGGTCGCAGATAGAGACGGTATGATGGTGTCGTTAATCCAGTCTAACTACAGAGGTATGGGTTCTGGGCTAGTACCAGATGGTCTGGGTTTTATGTTGCAGGATCGAGGTGAGTTGTTCTCTCTAGAACCCAATCACCCAAATGTTTATCAGCCTGGGAAACGACCCTTTCACACCATAATTCCCGCATTTATTCTTCAAGATAATCGCCCGCTGGTCAGTTTTGGATTGATGGGTGGATCAATGCAACCTCAGGGCCACGTGCAGATTCTCATTAATCTTATCGATTATGGAATGAATCTTCAG
>CACOYI010000020.1 GCA_902631405.1 K189A clade bacterium
ACCATCCGCGGCGCTTCACAAAAATCCGCATTGTTCATCATGCATGGAAATCGAGATTTTCTAATTGGCTCAGCGTTCTGCTCCGAGACCGGCGTGACCTTTATTCCCGACTCCACTCGACTGGCAGAAGGTCTGTTGTTAGCCCACGGCGATTGTTATTGCATCGACGATCACGACTACCAGGAAATGAAGACCCTACTGCGTAGTGAGGATTGGCAAAAAGAGTTTCTCAGTCAATCGCTCCAGACTAGGCGGGAATTCAGTAAAAGGATAAGAAAAGAGAGTCAGGCATCTAATGCTACTAAAGCCGAAGGCATAATGGATGTTTCAACATCAGCAATTGAAGATGTTAAGAAAAGGAATGACATCACAATAGTTATTCACGGGCATACGCATCGTCCTGGAATCGAAAAACATGACGACGGATTTACTAGGATAACGCTTGGGCCCTGGGAACGGTGTGGATGGGTTTGTTACCAGAATGACTTCGAGTTCAAATTAAGTTGTTTTAATCTACAGGACCGCTATGAAATCGAAATTCTTGATCGACTTGTGTGATTAGTTCCCTGTCAATATCTAAGAATTTATCTATTCTCCGATCTACGTAACCATCGCAAATCGACGCCCTCGAATTCTTCGCATGTGCTCGCGCAAGATCAATATAATCCCTGAAGTGTCTTGCCTCCGAGTTCAGGAGGAATCGATAGAAATTCCCTATCTTCTCCGGCACTTGGTTGGAAACCGCTGAAAAGCGTTCACATGACCTTGCTTCAACAACGGCGGCACAAATAAGCGCGTCTACTAACCGATGAGGCTCCTCTTTGGAGATCTCTTTGTGGAGAGTTGCCGCGTACCTAGATGGACTTAATGGCTTATATTCCACTCCAAGATCCAACATCAAATCTACAACCTGCTCAAAGTGTCGAAGCTCTTCCCTCGCAAGTTTGGACATATGTTTAATGAGATAAGGAAATTCAACGTATCTGAACATGATGCTCAGCGCGCTGTTCGCTGCCTTCTTCTCACAGTTAGCATGATCAATGAGAAGGACTTCTATATTCGTCTCTACAGAATTAATCCAACTGGCAGGGGTCTCAATTTTGAGGAATTCTAGAACAGGTTGAATGTCTGGTCGGCTCACGCACTTACTTTATAACTGAGTTCATAAAAGGCTCGAGAACGCACAACTATTTCCTTGTCTATCTGCTGAAGCGTTACGAGAGAGTCAATCTCCTCTTCGTTCCCCTCATAGTCAGGCGATGCATTTTCTAACCCAGCAAAAGATAACTGCTTTGAATGTCGCACCAATCGCTGCAATAAGACGTATGTGGCCTGATGCTCTTGCTGTTCATTTATTTTTTGAGCTTCGATCGCAGACTGAAACAGCTTCTCGTCTTTACGCTTCACGATTTGCCCAACGACTTGTTCCTTAATTTTTTCTAATCGCTCCCAGATGATCTCTTTCTGCGAGTCGTCATAACTATTCCAATCCACAATCTCATGAGAAAACCTTTTGCATCCACGACAAACCAAATCACCGAAAGTCGTCGAGCAAATACCGACGCAGGGGGTGGGTCTTCTCTTTTTCATGATCAGAAGCGCTATCCGTGATTGTGCAGATCTACAATATCTACATCTTGTGTGAAACTCTTGTCTGCGACTGGACTTTGCCTTTCGAATTTACGAGCAGGCGGGAAACTCATCTCCCTTTGCTGCTTTACCGAGTCGCTGCGATCATCTGAGATTCGCTTTAGATAAGCTTCGTCGATATCGCCTGTCACATAAGACCCGTTAAAAACCGAGCATTCAAACCGTCCAACTTCAGGATTCCCTTTTCTCACACTCGCTTCAAGGTCCTCAATAGTTTGGTACACAAGCCAGTCAGCGCCAATGCTTTCCGCGACTTCTTCATCTGTTCTATCGCTTGCCACTAGCTCATCTCGTGCAGGCATATCGATGCCATATACATTTTGGAACCTGACGGCAGGAGCCGCCGAGGCGATATAGACCTTCCGGGCGCCGGCCATCCTTGCTTGCTGTATTATCTGCGTGATAGTGGTCCCTCTCACTATCGAATCATCCACAAGTAGAACATTTTTATCTTTAAACTCTAGAGAGTTTGCATTGAGTTTCTGCTTAACAGATTTTCTTCTTTGAGTTTGTCCTGGCATTATAAACGTGCGCCCTATATAGCGATTTTTTACAAAGCCTTCTCTGTATTTAGTGTCTAGCTCATGCGCCAAAGGTAACGCCGCAGTCCTCCCCGTATCGGGAATTGGTATCACTACATCGATGTCATGGTCTCGACCACTGTAGTGCTTCAAAATTTGTTCGGCTAGATACTCGCCCATTTTTAAGCGGCTTTTGTACACCGACATACCATCTAAGATAGAGTCCGGTCTCGCCAGATAAACGTGTTCAAAAATGCAAGGTACCAACTCGCTTTGCGTCGAGCATTGTTGCGCGTACACCTGGCCATCATTAGTGATAAAGATCGCCTCGCCAGGGTTAACATCAGCTATCAAATCAAAACCTAAAATATCAAGCGCAACCGACTCGGAGGCGATCATATAGTCGAAACCAACTTCCGTTTGTCGTCGTCCATATACAAGAGGTCGAATACCATAGGGGTCTCTAAAACCGACAATCCCAGAACCAATTATCATTGCCACTGTTGCGTACGCGCCTCTGCATTGTTCATGCACCGCGCTAACTGCTTTGAAGATATCGCTCGGTGTGGGTTCGATTGCTTGTATCGAGCCGAGTTCATTCGCAAAAATATTCAAAAGCACTTCAGAATCGCTACTAGTATTCAGGTGACGCAGCTGGTTTGCGGTTAACTCTGAGCGTAAATCGGCCGAATTGGTTAGGTTGCCATTATGTGCCAAAGCTAATCCGTAAGGGGAATTCACATACAACGGTTGTGCCTCCGCTGAACTTGAGGAGCCCGCCGTCGGATATCGGCAATGGCCTAAGCCTACCGTTCCCTGGAGCCTTTGCATGTGATGATCTTGAAATACATCACTCACTAGCCCATTACTTTTTCTCAGAAAACACTGGTTGCCGTCGCTTGTGACAATCCCAGCAGCATCTTGTCCTCGGTGTTGTAAGATGGTTAAGGCATCATAGAGATCCTGACGGACCTCGTCACTGGCTACCATTCCAACAATGCCGCACATCGGAACGAGTTAACCTCTTCCCTTTAACAATCTTTTATTGATCATATTCATACTCGTAGTCATCGTAGTCATATTCGATTTCTACCTCATCTGGGACTTCAACCGTGTCTGGTTTATCAAGCTCTTCACTCATTTCCTGAATGTCTTGCACTGCTTCGTTAGCCAACTCGAAACCACCCCAAATTTCGTCTTCAAACTGAAGAAGGTAATCCTTTGCTACAGAGGCTTTCCACCAACCACCATCAATCGAGAAGGTCTGCATGACCATCACCAGCACAGTCGCCAAGACGCCACCTCGCAATGCTCCGAATACAAAACCTAAAAACCTGTCGGTTCCAGTAAGACCGGCGGATTTTACGAGCTTGATAAGAGTCCACTGTATGTTGAGCAAGACAATGTACAAAAAGGCCAACATGACAATAAAAGCTAATACCTGACCTACGGGACTGTCTGCCCATGAGTCCGGGAATGTTGTTGCGAGAACAGGCCCAAAAAATAGAGCGCCAAACGTGGCTCCAATCCACGAGGCGAGGGACAAGGACTCCTTGACGAAACCGCGACCTAACCCGATCGCGGCCGATATAAAAATCAAACTGGCTATGAATATATCGAATACTGCCATCTGACCCTATTGGCTCATCCCAACCATTGAAGACTCTACCCCAAATTGAACGTTTATGCTTTCTAAGACTTCGTCAATATCAGCAATTTTTAGGAAAGGACCCACGTAAACACCATGATCGACGACTTTAGATAGGGTGTTATCTGCCAGAACTTCTTTAGAGCTACTTATAAATGCATCATGGCCATTATCTCGCAGTGTTTCACGAAAAAATCTAGCGTCCTCAAGCGAATCAAATGATTTCACTCTTATCGCAAAGACTTGTGTTTTTTCGTTAACCGGGCCCATCACTGGCTCGCCAAAGAGCGTACCCGAATCTAGACTGTAATTTTCTGTGTCCGCCAATTCGCGCATTTTGGAAGGTAGCTCACTTAATCTATCTGAGGCGATTTGGCTAATCGAGCTATTGTCCGTGTAATCAATAGTGTTCATTCTTTCTTTAAGACTATCTCGCATCTCAAATAGATTTGATTCAACACTATTTAAATGTCCAGTGGAGACGTAATCGTCGGGGAGATTTCTGTAATCAAAATAAAAAGGAACCAAAAGCAAAACGATCGCAACCAACAGGATCATTAATGAAACTCGATAGCTTAAGATTCGTTTTCGCATCAAACAGCCAGATAGTCTCCAACACGTTCCACTATATTAAATGATCCAAATACAAGAACTATCCCTGTGGTGCTAGTCTTTTTGATCGCTGAGCTGACAGCCTCCTCAACGTTCTCCACAGGAGTGCAAGAATCTGAAAAATTTTCTACCAATAGGTGATTAGGGTAACTCCTTTCGCCCTCTGTGCTTACTATAAACCAAGGCAGTTCGTGCAGAGCCTCCATCTTTTGCCAGACGGCAGCATGTTCCTTATTCGCCAGCATGCCACAAACGACGGCTCCAACGCAGTAATTTCGCAACTTCAACTGGCTCAACAAAAATTCAACCCCCTGCGGGTTGTGCGCAACATCTAACACGAATTTTCTACCGGAATATTCGAGCGATTCTAACCGTCCAGGGAAGTGTCTATTCAAAGAGCTATTCTTCAAATAGTCGTGCTCCACTGTTGTAATTGTCGTTGCTGTCTCGAACGCAATTGCAATATTTTGGGGGGCTAAATTAGTCAAAGGAATATCAGCAATATAATAGCTATCCCCCTTGAGATTCCAACGCTGAGATAGGGTGCTGGAATCCGCGACAAAATCTTCGCCGTAAGTCCTTGGCGACAAGTCCAATTTGTCGCAATACTCAGTAACGGATTCAGGCATATCGGGGCCAAGAACCACACGTTGATCCGGCCTAAGGATTCCAGCTTTTTCCCTGCCTATCGACTCTAGGTTGTCTCCCAGAAACTCCATATGATCGAATCCGACAGAGGTGATTACGGCGGTATGAGCATCGATTACATTGAAAGCATCGAGACGCCCCCCCAAACCAATTTCAAAAATCGCTACATTTACTTTTTTCATTTTTGCCAGATACAACGAGGCAAGTGCAGAATACTCAAAATAAGTTAGTGGTAATTCCCTATCGAGAAGCCTTGCCTCATCGATAGATTGAAAAGCAGAACATATATCTAAATCTGACGCCTCCTCGCCGTTAATCCGAATACGTTCGTTGAAAATTTTTACATGGGGCGATATGGAGCTCAAAACCGACATCCCTGCCGACAAAAGAAGCGATTCCGTGGCAATAACGGCAGACCCCTTTCCGTTTGTTCCTGCTACGGTTACAACTTTTTCCGCGGGCCTTTCTAGATCCAACCTCCCGACCATTTCTCTCATACGGTCTAAACCCATATCGATCGTCTTGCTATGCTGCAGAGAAATGTGTTCTAGCCACTCTGACAATTTCATACTTGAGAAGGAACCAGTCTCTTAAGGAGCTTTTGTTGAGTCGATTGAAACTCGAAGTTCTGAGGCTTTTTCTTTTAGTCTTGCCGAAATCTCAGTGGGACTTCCCCCTTTGGCAACAAGATCTACAAATGCGCTCCCAACAACAATCCCATCCGCGTGAGGAGCTATCTTTTTTGCCGTCTCCCCATCCTTTATGCCAAACCCAACACATATAGGAAGATCCGTGAGTTCTTTTAATTCTTTCACTTTTCTTGTCACTTCTACTGAATCGAAGTGATCGGCTCCGGTGATACCCTTCAGAGAAACGTAGTATAGAAAACCGCTTGCTACTTCTACGATCTCCTTACTTCTCTCTTTTGTAGTGGTCGGGGCCAAGAGATAAATGAGATCTATGGACTGCGCAGCCAACGGTTGAGCTATCTTTTCTCCCTCCTCCGGCGGCAGGTTCACCATGATCAATCCATCAACACCAGCCTCTGAGGCTCGCTTTTCGAAGTCCGACATCGCGATTATTGAATTGAGATATCCCATTAACACGATAGGAGTATCGGTATTTTTCTTCCTAAAAAGTTTCACCTGATCGAGAACATCTTTTAAGGTCGCTCCTCCTTTAAGCGCCCTTTCATTGGCAGCCTGAATGGATGGACCCTCAGCTTCCGGGTCCGAGAAAGGAATGCCCAACTCCAGAATATCCACGCCTCCCTCAACCAGACCTTGCAAGCACTCCAACGTGTGATCTAACGAGGGGTCGCCCACCGTTATGAATGACACTAGGGCTTTAGATTTATTCCTCCGTAATTCGGTGAAGGTTTTAGTCAGCCTCGATTGGTCGCTTGCTGAACTCAAAGCGTGATCCCATCAATCTCGGCAACCGTTAGGATATCTTTATCGCCCCTGCCACTTAAGTTGACTAGTATAATTTCACTTTCTTTCATCGCAGGAGCGTTCTTGACGACCCAAGCCAATGCATGGCTTGTTTCTAAGGCAGCTAGAATACCCTCCGATTTATTCATCATTCTGAAGGCCTCCATAGCCTCCACATCAGTGGCGCTCGAGTAAGTTGCTCTTCCTATGTCTTTCAAGTGAGCATGCTCGGGTCCAACCCCAGGATAGTCTAGTCCCGCAGATATTGAGTGCGTCTCATTGATTTGACCATCGTCGTCGCACATCAGGTATGTGCGATTTCCGTGCAGAACCCCCACCTTCCCCTCATTTAAGGGCGCAGCGTGCTCACCGGTCTGCAACCCGTTACCCCCAGCTTCAACCCCGACCAAAGATACGCTCGAATCATTCACGAAGGGATAGAAAATACCCATCGCATTAGAGCCCCCTCCCACGCAAGCAACGACTGTATCAGGAAGGCGTCCTTCCCTTTCTAGCATTTGCGCGCGCGCCTCTTGTCCGATCACTGACGCAAAATCGCGCACAATCATAGGATAGGGATGAGGACCAGCAACCGTGCCTATAATGTAGTGAGTATTGTCGACATTGGTCACCCAATCTCTCATCGCTTCATTGAGAGCATCTTTCAAGGTGCGCGAACCCGAACTCACGGGGATAACATTTGCACCCATTAACTTCATACGATAGACATTGAGACTCTGTCGCTTTACATCCTCGGCTCCCATGTAGACGTCACATTCGAGCCCAAGCCTTGCCGCGATAGTAGCCGTTGCCACCCCATGCTGGCCGGCACCCGTTTCCGCTATCACCCTAGGCTTTCCCATTCGTTTTGCGAGCAGTGCTTGCCCGACAGTGTTGCAAATCTTATGCGCTCCCGTGTGATTCAGGTCCTCTCTTTTTAGGTACACCTTTGCCCCGCCAAGCAGCCCGGTGAAGCGCTTTGCAAAATAAAGAGAGGTAGGTCTGCCCACGAAGTGATTCAAGTCATGATGAAACTCTCTCTTGAATTGGGGATCTCTTTGAGCTTTGTCATACAGATCAGACAACTCGTTAAGTGCATGCGTAAGCGTCTCGGCAACAAACCTACCGCCGTATTCACCAAAATACCCACCCTTCGATGGAGCATCGTAGAATTCTGTCTCTATCTTCTCAGCCAAATTTCACCTCCTGCATAAACCTTTCCACAAGCATCCTATCTTTTATCCCTCTGCGAAGACTCTCTACACCAGAGCTCACATCCACGCCGAAAGGGTCGAGCACCTTTATTGCCTCCGCAACGTTATCCGGCTTCAAACCGCCCGCCAAAATATATCTTCGATTAATTCCCTCAGGCCAAAAACGCCAGTCGAAAATCTCTCCTGTTCCTCCATGCTTTTCTGCATCGTATCTGTCCAAAATAAACGCCCAAGCTTCTCGATATTCAGCATCCAGCTCAACGAAGTTCGTCTGCGCCGTAACACCTACTGACTTTATGTAGGGAAGCCCAAAGTACTCACAAAAGGACGGACTTTCGCTTCCATGAAATTGAAGCATGTCTACCCCAACCTGAGCTATCGCATCCCCTACCATGTCACTAGTCGGATTGACAAAAACACCCACCGTTTTGACCGAAGGATTTACGCTTTTGATTTCATCGGAGACCCTTTTTGCTCTTTCATAAGATACATACCTATCACTATCCTGATAAAACATAAGCCCTATCGCGCTTACACCAATTTCCGCCAAAAGCCGCCCGTCTTCGGGACTTGTGACTCCGCATATCTTGCACCATCGGTCCTTTTTCTCTTCGACCATCACATCCCTTCCGACACTCTGAAGTCTAGTACCGCTCCTCTAAACATAGAAATCATTCAAGGCTCTTACTTTTCAAGAATACCAATTGTCCAAGAAATAATCAGACAGAGAGCGCTCGGAGAATGCTGGGCTTATCATTAACACTTGGAAGACTATAAGCCTCATAAGCCACGTTGGTTAAATAAAGTCCGCTCGGTGGTGCAGTTACACCTAACTGGGTTCTATCCCTTCTCTCGAGTAGATCTTTTATGTAGTTTGTTTGCGCACCCTGTCCTACATCTTTTAGAGCCGAAGCTATGTTCCTCACCATATGGAACAGGAACGCGTTAGCCTCTATTTCCAAAACGACAAAATCACCAAACCTATCCACAGAGCAACGCTTAACACACCTAAAGGGCGTTTTAGATTGACAACCAGAGGCCCTAAAAGTCGAAAAATCTTGCTCCCCCAAAAGAGCTTGACCCTCTGAGTGCATGGCAGAGCAATCAAGCTTATCGACACGCCAAGACAATTCTCCAATGAATGGATCGAAGCGATCCGCATCGAAAAAAAGGTATTTGTACGTCCTTGAATCTGCTGAATATCGGGCGTTGAAACTAGCGGGCACTTTTTTTACCCATTGTACTTGAATCGCACTGGGTGTTAGAGCATTTATACCTCGGGCCCAATCTCTTTCATCATCAGTAAGCGTCGACTCGAACGTCGCAATCTGACATAAGGCGTGCACCCCTGCATCCGTTCTTCCTGCGGCGGCAACGATAGTTTCCTTACCGCACAATTGGAGCAGCGCCTTCTCCAATTTATCCTGAATGGTTTCCACATTTTTTTGACTTTGCCAGCCACTAAAGTTTGTGCCCTTATATTGAACAGCCATCGCATATTTTTGGACCGGCAAGCTAGCGTTCATCGAACATCAGACGAGAGATCTATTACTCGATTCTAAGCTCGGCTAATAAAGAGCGGGCCGTCTCACTTTGATCGGAGTTCCCATCGACAAGAACCTCTTCCAGCAACTCTATCGCTCCTTCAATATCCCCAGCTTCTTTGAAAGCTACCGCTAATTTTAACCGTGTATCCGATTCTTCGTCCTCAGATGCCCCCCCTAGTTCGGTAGACTCTTCTTCCGAGAAAGCAGGTCTTGCTTCTTCGATTGAGTACTTTCCATCATAAGTCTCTTTAGATTGGAGGACCTCTTGACTGCCAGTTTCCTCGTCAGACAAATCACCGGACTGTGAAGGCTGAACCGAAACCGAATCCTGGACTGTCTGAACTACTTCTTCATGAGACACTTTCTCGGCGGGCTCGTCTGACGCTGACTTTGCGCCATCAGACTCCCTGGAGAAAGATTCCCGATCGTCAGATATCTCCCGCGAATTCTCCTCCTTCTTATCTACTCGCGCCCCCTCTTCTATGACGTCAGTTTTGATCCCAACGTCTTCTGCAGAGTCATCGGATTTTTCATTGTCATTAGAATTATCGGTAGCAGACGCGGACTCTTCCACTATCGGAACATTTTTTAATTTCTTCGCCGGCTTTCTCTTTGACCTATCTTGTGACTGAGCGCCACGCCTTCGGAGCAGCATGGATATTATCAGTAGAATCAAAACACCAGCGGTTATTGCCGCCACATGCCGCGGCGTCTGAATCTGATCTAGCCAGCTCTTATCTTTTCGGCTCACGGCCTTTTTAATTTCTCTATTCTTCGTCTCAGAGACTAGGTCTTTCGATGACAATTTCTCCTGCCTAGATAGCGCCGAGTTATTCAGGATTTGTTGGTTTTCCTTATCAAGCGCTAACGAGCTTGCTCCTTGAGCTTGAGAGAGAATCTCAACTGGTTGAGACTGCGAAGTTACCTCAGAAACAGGAACTGAGATCTCCGGGAATGTGGTCTTCTTTTGAATCACTCTTTCACTAGACAGTTCAGTCTTTTCATAATTGGCCACCAAATCCGATTCAGACGATTTTGGTCCAGGCAAGAAATCAATCTCATTTTGCGGCTCATTAATCGGTGCGATTTTTGAAATTCTTTCAACAACTGAACTTGGTCTGTTTGATTCTCTAAGTCTCCTGATATTTCCACTCCACTCAGAAAATAGGCTTGTGGCCTGATCAATTGCCTCCGCTACACTTAATAAAGTTGCCTCAAAAAATTTTGGCAAAACAAGAAGATAACCGCTCTTCAAAGAATTGATGTTTTCACCTATGAACGCCGAAGGATTCAGCTTGATGATTGCTAGCATCTGTTGTTGTACGGTTATATCCAAGCTTTCCCTCGTACCATCCGCTATCGACCATAGTGTTTCATTTGGTCTTACTAACCGTGTTTCTCGGTCCTCCAAATCATTGGTTTCAAGGGATAGGTCATTTGATTCAAGCACCGAAGAAGCAGATCCAGCAAGGGACATTTTCACAACCTTATTGGTATTTGACTTTCCATAGGACAAGGCCAGAAGGACCGTGATCTCTGGCTCATAAACCGCCTCATCAGTAGTAAGCTTCAGGACGGTCTCGCCAAACAATGACTCCGAAAGACTGGCGCTTACGTCTGCTGTGATTGAATAGTACGGGACTCCGGCTCGGTCGAACTCTATTCTGTTTCCAATTGAGGCAGAGAAATCCTCGTCCGGGTCAACACCAAAAAACACAACATCTGCGGAGAGAGGTTGCCCCTGTAGCGAATCTACTCTGATTTCTAAAATCTCCACAGACCATACTGCTCCGGGCAGAAAAGCTAAAAGCTTTAACGTAAGTCTGAAAAACCCGAGCAGCGCGTTAGGCATTAGGTAAGTTGTCAGCGTAATTAGTAATAAGTGACTCTGCTATTTGAACAGTGTTCAAGGCAGCACCTTTTCTAACGTTGTCAGAAACAACCCACATATTTATGCCATTTTCATGAGAAATATCCTTTCTCAGTCGACCAACGTAAACCGGATCCTTTCCTGCGGCGTGAGTCACCGGTGTGGGATATTCGTTATTTCGCATCAGAATTACGCCCTCAGTCCCTTCGAGTAGTTCCTCCAGCCTTGCTATTGGAAGATGCTCCTTAGTTTCAACATGAACTGCTTCAGAATGCCCAAAGAAGACAGGGACCCGAACACAAGTAGGGTTTACGCGAATCGTTTCATCTTCAAATATCTTTTGTGTCTCCCAAACCATCTTCATTTCTTCTTTTGTATAAGCATTAGGTTGAAACTCATCGCATTGGGGTATTACGTTAAAAGCAATCTGGACAGGCATATCTTCGGGCTCAATCGGCTTCGCATTCAGCAAATTGCCTGTTTGTCCGGCCAGCTCTTTTATTCCAGACTGTCCTCTTCCCGAGACCGCCTGATAAGTAGCCACATTGATTCTTTCAATACCCACTGTCTCTTGAATAGGCTTGAGCGCCAGCATCATCTGGATGGTTGAACAATTCGGATTGGCGATAATATTCTTCACCCCGAAGTCGGCTATCTTGTGACCATTAACTTCAGGCACCACTAGAGGGACCTCTGGGTCGTAACGAAACTCTGAGGTGTTGTCTATCACTATACAGCCCGACTCCGCAGCTTTAGGAGCGAACTGGCGAGACAAACTTCCTCCCGCTGAAAACAAACCGATCTGAGCCCTTGAGAAATCGAATTGATCCAACCTCTCCACCCGAACATTTTTACCTCTAAACTGAAGACGCTTACCTTCCGACCGCTCTGAGGCTAGCAGGAAAATCTCATCCACTGGAAATTCACGCTCTTCTAAGATTTCCAGCATCACCTCACCGACCGCACCGGTCGCTCCCGCTATCACCACATTGTAATTTTTGTTGCCTGACATAACTTGTAAACCGCTTTTTTTACTAGACGTCCTTTAAATCGCTAATGCCGAGATGATTTTTTCACCCATTTCAACACACCCAAGAATCGTTTCTTTTTTCGACTCTTCACTACCAGCTATATCCGCTGACCGGAAACCTTCATCAAGAACAGCATTGACCGCGTTCTCAATCGACTCCGCACAATCAGGGAGATCCAAACTATATTTACACATCATCGCCACCGAAAGAATCGTTGCGATCGGATTAGCGACGTTTTCTCCTGCTATGTCGGGCGCTGTCCCGTGCACGGGTTCAAACAATCCGACGCCGGAACCGGCTAGGGATGCGGAGGGCAACATACCTAAACTCCCGGTCAACATGGCGGCGATATCTGAGAGTATGTCTCCGAACATATTTCCAGTGACGACCACATCGAACTGCTTTGGGTTACGAACTAATTGCATAGCAGCATTATCTACATACATATGACTGAGTTGGACCGCAGGATATTGAGAAGATAGAGATTCCACGACCTCTCTCCATAACTGGGAGACCTCGAGCACATTCGCCTTATCAACGGAACAAAGTTTACCGTTTCGTTTTTCGGCAAGCTCGAATGCAGTTCGAGCTATTCGTTCGATCTCACTCTCCGAATAAATCAAAGTATTAAACCCAACCCTTTCATTATTTCGAACATCAGTTCCCCTGGGCTCGCCAAAATAGATACCGCCGGTCAACTCTCTGATTATGAGAATATCGAGATTATTAACGATTTCATGTTTCAAGGAGGACGAGCCCACCAAAGCAGGAGAGACCAGAGCTGGTCGAAGATTGGCGTATAGGCCCAGAGATTGTCTCAGCCCCAAAAGCCCTCGCTCTGGCCGTTCTTGCGTGGGTAAGTCATCCCATTTTGGACCACCCACACCACCTAGAAGAATCGCGTCCGTTTCTCGAGCTAAGGACAGAGTTTCGTCTGGAAGCGGCGAGCCAACCTTGTCTATGGCATCACCGCCTACAAGACCATGCACAATTTCAATGTCTCTCCCGGCCAGGCTTGTAACCGCTTTCAGAACCTCTAGAGAAACGGGCACAACCTCCTGACCAATCCCATCTCCGGCCAGAGAAAGTATCTTTTGCTTCATGTCGCTCCCCAAAAAATGAGATTATTCCCGAAACAACCAGGGCTGATTTTCCCTGTGCATTGCTTCGAATCTCTCGATTAACTCGCTTTGTGATAATGTCAGCGCAATATCGTCCATTCCGCTAAGCATCTTTTTTTTCAAATTTTCAGCGATCTCAAAAGTATAGAATTCCGATTGATCTTCAACGCTCACACACTGCTTCTCGAGATCTACTTCTATCCTTTTATCTTGCTTTGCGCACACAAACAAAGCATCTACCTCTTGCTCAGATAGCGACACAGGCAGAAGCCCATTTTTAAAACAATTCGTATAGAAAATATCTGCGAAACTTGGCGCTATCACGACCTTAAACCCGTATTCTTGCAGCGCCCAAACTGCGTGCTCTCTTGACGAGCCACAAGCAAAATTGTCTCTAGCTAGTAAGATTGAGGCTCCTTGATACTTGGCCTCATTCAGAACGAAATCTCGGTTAATTCTGCGCTCATTGGGGGTCATTCCAATTTCCCCAGAGTCCAGGAAACGCCAAGAATCAAACAAGTAGTCTCCAAAACCAGTTCGCTTAATAGACTTTAAATATTGTTTAGGAATTATTTGATCTGTATCAACATTGGCTCTATCAAGGGGAACTGCAAAGCCCGTATGCAGCACAAACGCCTCCATCAAAAAAAACTCCTGACGTCGACAAATCGACCTGCAACCGCTGCGGCCGCGGCCATAGCCGGGCTGACTAAATGAGTTCGACCTTTGTGTCCCTGTCTCCCCTCAAAATTTCGATTTGACGTTGAGGCACAGTGTTCCTTTTCTCCAAGCTGATCGGGATTCATGCCTAAACACATAGAGCAACCAGCCGCTCTCCACTCAAATCCAGCATCAACAAAGATCTTCGCTAAACCTTCCTCTTCAGCCTGCTGCTTAACTAGACCTGAGCCGGGAACAACCAATGCCCTTTTTATCTTTTTTGCTACTGATTTCCCGGAAACAACGTGAGCTGCAACCCGCAAGTCTTCGATACGAGCATTCGTACAGGATCCAATGAAAATCTGATCAAGCTCAATATCCGTTATTGGTGTGCCAGCCTCAAGACCCATATAGCCAAGCGCCAATCTCGTCGACTCCGAAACGACGGGATCCGATATCGCCATAGGGTCGGGCACAGATGAGGTTATTCCGCAGACCATTTCAGGAGAGGTCCCCCACGTAACTTGGGGTTCTATATTTCCCGCCTGCAAAGAAAGCGTATTATCAAAATGGGCCCCATCGTCGCTGTATAGATCTTTCCAACTCTCTAGCGCCCTCAACCAGAGTTCACCTTTCGGTGCGAATGGTCGCCCTCTTACGTATTCAAGCGTACAATCATCCACTGCCACCAATCCTGCTCTTGCACCAGCTTCAATGGACATATTGCATAGGGTCATACGACCTTCCATGCTGAGAGCAGATATAGCGTCGCCGCGATACTCGATTGTATGCCCTGTAGCCCCGGCCGTACCGAGAGCGCCGATGATCGCTAAAGCGACATCCTTCGCAAAGACACCCTCTTCAAGAAGTCCATCAACCCTTACCTCGAAATTTTTTGCTTTGTTTTGCACAAGACACTGAGTAGCCATGACATGCTCCACCTCAGAGGTGCCTATTCCCTGAGCAAGCGATGCAAACGCTCCGTGGGTCGAGGTATGTGAATCACCACAAACTATAGTCATTCCCGGCATCGTAGCGCCTTGTTCTGGGCCCACCACATGAACAATGCCCTGTCTCTTGTCCAGAATATCAAACTGCTGAACATTGAAATTTTTACAGTTCTCGTTAAGTGTCTCTACCTGCTCAAGTGAAATCAAATCCTTGATACCGGCCATACCGAGTTCTCTCGACTCTGTCGGCACATTATGGTCTGGCGTAGCAAGATTTGCCCCAACTCTCCATAAAGGCCGTTTGGCCATTTGAAGCCCCTCGAAAGCCTGCGGAGAGGTAACCTCGTGAAGAAGTTGCAAATCTATGTAGAGCAAGCTGTTGCCATCACTTCGAGTGCCAACGAAGTGACTGTCCCAAATTTTGTCGTACAACGTTCTATTCATATAAAGAAGTCAGGACTTGCGATGCACGCTGGGAGCGTTTAATCGGCACTCTCAGTTACTTGTAGTTCGCCAAGATTGACATGATCAATCTGACCCCGATATCGTAAGTAATGATCCATTAAAACCATCGCTACCATTGCCTCTCCTATAGGGGTCGCCCTAATTCCCACGCAAGGATCATGACGGCCTTTCGTAACGACCTCGATCTCATCTCCGATCTTGTCAATGCTTCTACCGGGAGAGACGATGCTACTAGTGGGCTTTAAGGCCATTTTCACTAACAAATCTTGACCAGATGAAATTCCTCCCAATGTTCCTCCAGCATGATTTGAAAGGAATCCGTCTTTCGTCATTTCATCTCGATGTTCGCTGCCGCGCTGATTCACAACCGAAAAACCATCACCAATCCCGACACCTTTGACCGCATTAATGCTCATGAGAGCCGAGGCCAAATCTGAGTCCAGCTTATCGAACACGGGCTCACCCAATCCAATAGGCATGCCCGTAGCCATAACGGTTACTTCAGCACCAATAGAATCTCCCTCGCGTCTGAGAGAGTCAATTAATTCCGCAATAGATTCGACTGCGCTAGGGTCGGCACAAAAGAAAGGATTCTCGTTTATTGCTGTAGCGTCGACATAGTTGGGCTGTATATCTCCTATTTGAGACAAAAAACCATAAACTTGAATACCTAACCTTTCCCCTAAATATTTTTTCGCAACCGCACCACAAGCTACTCTCATTGCCGTTTCTCTAGCCGAGGACCTGCCCCCGCCTCGATAATCGCGAATGCCATATTTTTTCTCGTAGGTGAAGTCAGCATGCGCGGGTCGAAAGACATCTTTTATCTCCGAATAATCTTTCGATCTTTGATCTTCATTATCTATCTTTAGCCCAATAGGCGTTCCTGTTGTCTTACCCTCAAATACGCCACTTAAGATTTGGACTCGATCTGGCTCTCTGCGCTGAGTTGTATATTTTGATTGCCCTGGCTTCCGCCGGTCTAAATCTTTTTGGATGTCTGCCTCGCTCAAACTTAATCCGGGCGGACAGCCGTCAATAATCGCGCCAAGGGCGACTCCATGGCTTTCACCAAAAGTGGTTATCCTGAATACTTGACCGAAACTGTTTCCAGCCATAACCTTTTTCTACCTTAGAAAACATCTGTGAGACGGATTAAGCCGCTAAGTATGGGAATCTAAGGCGTTTCGTTCAAGCAAAAAGACACCCTCGCCTCCGTCATAAAGATCGGGCCAACTCAAATCAACCGTTTTGTATTTCTCGCAAAATGCTGCCTGACTGCCACCAACTTCTCCAATAAGGACTCCACTTGGACTCATAAGATGACTGGATATCTCAAAAATTGAATCGAATAAATCCAGACCATCCAATCCACCTGCTAAAGCCATCTCAGGTTCGTGAAGATATTCCGCAGGTAATTGCTCCATATCCCGCACACTCACGTAGGGTGGGTTACATAGGATTAGGTCCCAATCCGCCGCACTAAGGAAAGACGGGGCATCTCTAATATCCCTGTTCAGGACCTTAACCCGACTTGAAAGGTCGTGCTTCTCGATATTTTTTTTCGACAGGGCGACAGCTCTGGGATCGATATCTATCATTTTCACTCGCGCTGCTTTGAACTTCTTGGCAGCGAGAATGCCTAAGCATCCACTTCCACAACAAAGATCGAGAATTTTGGCAACTTTTAAATCAGAGGCTATATGTTCATGCTGTGTAATCCATTCCCAATCTCTGAGCAAATAGCCTATAGGAGATCTGGGAATAATTACTCCTCTGTCCACTAAAAAAGTGCTGCCCATAAATTGGCAAGACCCAAGGACGTAGGGCAGAGGCAAACGCTCTGTGACCCTCTTTTCCACAATTGAGTCGATATCCTTCATTTGCGAGTCGGAAACTTGCTCGCGAAGGCTTTCCTTGCGATCTGGCAAATGAGAAACAGCGAGCACAATGGCGACAGCTTCATCCCACGCATTATCTGTGCCATGCCCATAACATAGGGGTTGTGCTTGGAGCCGCTGCCTTACACTCTCCAGAACCGTCTCGACTGTATGTCGCAATCTACTATCTCGACGGCCAAATCGAAGGATCAGCGAACTCAACATCTGGCCCCTCCGGGGCCTCCATTAATCCCCGCACCACCGACCAAATTTCGTCCCCGTCAAACAAAACCCGATGCAAACCATCGACCAAGGGCATGTAGACATTCATATCATTTTTTTTTGAATGAACTAACTTTAGCGTATTCAACCCCTCTGCTAACTGCCCCAACTCTCCTATCGCCTCATCCACAGACATGCCCCGAGAGATTTTTAATCCCAATTGATAGTTTCTACTCAAAGGCGAGGAACAGGTGACCAAAAGATCTCCCACACCAGCCAAACCCAGAAAAGTGAAAGGATTACCACCCATTGCAACCGCAAATCGACTCATTTCAGCAAGCGCACGAGTTAAGAGCATCCCTATCGTATTCTGACCAACAGAAAAACCGTTAGCCATTCCGCAAATAATTGCGTAGATGTTTTTTAACGCGCCCGCCAACTCAACCCCGTAAATGTCAGCGCTCTTGTAAACCCTCAGACGGTCGCTATGAAGCACATCCTGTACTCGATCGCAGATAATGCTCTTCTCACTCGCAACAACCGTACCTGTAAGTTGTTCTTTCGCAATTTCCTCAGCCAAATTCGGCCCCGACAGTACTCCGACATTCGATGTATGCAACGTCTCCGCAGTAATCTCACTCATCAACTTAAAACCGTTCGGCGAAATCCCTTTTGTTCCACTCACAAATACTGCCTTTTCATCGGAAATGTTCCTTATCGAATTACAGACCTCGGCAAAGCTTGCTGACGGTACAGTAATAAAAACCATAGAGGCGCCCACAACGGCGGTTTTTATATCAGAGGTGATTGAAACGCTCGGATGAATCGCCAATCCAGGAAGATATTTTAAATTCTCCCGCGTCTTCTGGGTTGTCTCAGCTCGGCTTTCGTCTCTCATCCATAAACTCACGGGGTTCCCGTTTTCGGCTATGGAATGAGCTATAACGGTTCCAAAATGACCGCCTCCTAAAACCGAGATGTCCAAATTGATTGCCGATAACCGGGATTAACCAGACATCAAGTCAAGCATGAGACGATTCATACGGGATACATAAGAGGCAGGATCTTGCAAGGAACCCCCTTCCGCGAGACTAGCTTGATCAAAAAGTATTTCTACTAATTCTCCGAATCGATCCTCATCGGACTCTTCATCGAGTCTCTTTAGGAGAGGATGATCTGGATTAAATTCAAAGTATGGTTTGCTCGACGGCATGCTCTGCCCGTTGGCTTCCATAATTTTTCTCATCTGGATACCCATCGCATCCTCGGACAACACTAAACAGGCTGGTGAATCTGTAAGACGCTTACTGGGTCTAACTTTCTGTACCTTGTCTTTTAGAACGGGGGTGATTCTCTCGGTTAAAGGATGTTGTTCAGCTTCATCTTCCGAGCCACCTTCATCATCTTTTTCTTCAGTTTCTCCTGGTAGTTTCACGTCGCCTCGCATGACATCAACTAGCGGATGCTCCTCATGTTCGGTCAGCATGCTCATCATCCATTCGTCTATTCGATCGAAGAGAAACAGAACCTCGATATCTTTTTGCTTAAAAATCTCCAGATGAGGACTTCGCGAGGCCTTTTCAAAGCTTTCAGCACAGATGTAGTAGATACTTTTCTGATCCTTCGCTTTGCGACCTAAATAGTCCCCCAGGCTAACGACCTTTTTTTCCTGCTCACCACTTTTGTTGCTGGAGAAACGGAGTAATTTGGCAATGGAGTCCCGGTTGGAGAAGTCCTCTCCCATGCCCTCCTTTATCACCTCACCAAATTCATCCCAGAACTCTTGGTATTTTGCAGCATCTTTTTTTGCCATGTCCGCGAGCATGGTCAACACTCGCTTAGTCAACGCATTCCGAATACTCGTAACTTTTTCATCTTCTTGAAGAATTTCACGAGAAACATTTAATGGTAAGTCGTTGGAGTCTACGATGCCCTTAACAAATCTCAGGTAAAGTGGCAAAAACTGCTCCGCGTCATCCATAATGAAAACGCGTTGAACATACAACTTTAAGCCCTTAGGAGTCTCTCGGTTGTATAGATCAAAAGGTGGTTTCTTGGGTAAATAAAGAAGACTCGTATATTCTAGCTTCCCCTCTACTTTGTTATGGCTCCAGCTTAATGGTTCATCGAAATCGTGCGATATGTGCTTATAGAATTCTTTGTATTCATCGTCTTTGACGTCTGTTCTGGACTTTGTCCAGAGCGCCTGCGCGGAGTTGACTGCCTCTAATTCTTCTTCCTTTTTTGTCTCTTCTTCATCACCGGTTATTGAGGCCTTCACCATCCGGACAGGTACCCCAATATGGTCCGAATACTTTCTAACTACGGAGCGCAGCCGATAGTCCTCGGTGAATTCCAAGGCCTCTTTTTGTAAATGAAGGATAACGCGAGTCCCTCTGCTTAGATCCTTAGCATTTTCGATCGAATATTCGTCCTCTCCGGAGGACTTCCATCTCACTCCTGTTGATCCAGGAATCGCACTGCAAGTTTCGACCTCGACTTTCTTGGCAACCATAAACGCGCTGTAGAAGCCAACTCCAAACTGACCAATGAGCTGAGCGTCGGATTTTTGGTCTCCTGTCAATTTCGAGAAAAACTCGGCTGTTCCGGATTTCGCTATTGTGCCGAGGTTAGAAATGACTTCTTCCCGAGTCATACCGATCCCATTGTCCGATATCGTCAAAGTCTTCGATTCTTTGTCAAAAGTGACATCGATATGAAAGTCTGTATCACCCTCAGTCATTTCGGGATTCGCAATGGCCTCGAAGCGCAACTTATCGATTGCATCGGAGGCATTCGAAATAAGCTCCCTCAAAAAGATTTCTTTATTCGAATAAAGAGAGTGAATCATTAACTGAAGGAGCTGCTTTGCTTCCGTCTGAAAATTCATTTTCTCTATTTTTTTCTTCGCCATCTTAAATTCTCTTCTAACTTGTTTTGATGATCTGTATTACTGGTGCTGATTAATTATTTTTCAACACACGAGCGTGACGGCCGAAATCAGCCTAAAAAATTTAACCCAGTTTCAAGTCCACCCTGTCACGTCGGCTAAAGCGTCGCCAATTTCAGCGAGACTGCGCACAGTTCTTACCCCAGCGTCGTTTAGAGCGGCAAATTTATCGTCAGCAGTTCCTTTGCCCCCGGCTATAATCGCCCCCGCATGGCCCATTCTCTTGCCGGGCGGTGCGGTAACTCCGGCAATGTACCCGACCACCGGCTTTGTCACATTTTCTTTGATAAAAGCCGCAGCCTCCTCTTCAGCCGTACCTCCTATCTCACCTACCATGACTATGGCTTCTGTTTCAGGGTCCTCCTGAAACAATGAGAGGATGTCAATAAAATTACTCCCTGGGATCGGATCCCCTCCGATCCCGACGCAGGTGCTTTGTCCAAAACCTCGATCAGTAGTTTGCTTTACCGCTTCATAGGTCAGGGTGCCCGAGCGAGAGACGATGCCCACTTTACCGGCCAAATGGATATCCCCAGGCATGATTCCTATTTTGCAGGCTCCAGGGGTAATGACCCCCGGACAATTCGGCCCAATCATCCTCGAGCCACTGACCTCAAGTCGAGCCTTCACGGCCAACATATCTAAGGTTGGTATGCCTTCAGTAATGCAAACTATAAGCTCTATGCCGGCATCAAGCGCCTCCAGGATCGAATCCTTGCAAAAACCAGCTGGCACATAGATGACACTAGCGGTCGCTCCAGTATTGCTTACCGCATCAGCGACAGTATCAAAAACTGGTAGGTCGAGATGCTGTGTCCCGCCTTTTCCTGGAGTAACTCCTCCCACCAGCTTGGTCCCATAAGCAATAGCCTGTTCGCTGTGCAGAGTCCCTTGGCCACCGGTAAATCCTTGACAAATCACTTTAGTGCTTGAATCGATAAGTACGCTCATTTCGACCCTCCCGCTGCGGCTACAGCCTTTTCTGCCGCATCTACCAAAGATTCACCCGGTATTATATTTAGCCCGCTTTCTTTCAAGGTCTGCCTTCCTAAATCGGAGTTATTGCCCTCAAACCTAACAACGACAGGCACAGTCACACCAACCTCCTGGACAGCTCCTATGATCCCCTCGGCAATGGTCGCACAGCTGACTATGCCGCCGAAGATATTGATCAACACGGCCTTGACTGAATCATCGGATAAGATAATTTTAAACGCCTCGGCGACTGCTTCCTTTGTCGCGCCGCCACCTACATCCAGAAAATTTGCAGGATTTCCACCATGCAATTTCACTAGGTCCATAGTCCCCATTGCAAGACCAGCTCCATTGACCATACAACCTATATTTCCATCTAGTGCGACATAGTTGAGGTTATACTCATCCGCTTGCGCCTCACGTTCGTCCTCTTGACTCATATCTCTCATCGCTTGAATCGGCTTTTGTCTGTACAACGCATTGCCATCTATGTTCACCTTTGCATCCAGACAATGAACATCGCCAGTCTGAGTAATTACAAGCGGATTGATCTCTAATAAAGAGCAATCTAATTCATGAAACAATTTGGCGAGGCCCATGAAAAGCGCTGAGAATTGCTGAACCTGTTTGCCTTCCAGCCCTAATTTGAAAGCCAGATCTCTTCCCTGATAGGGCTGGGGCCCCACGAAAGGATCAATCATTGTTTTGAGAATCTTTTCTGGCGTTTCTTCAGCGACTTGCTCGATCTCAACGCCGCCCTCGGTTGACGCCATAAAAACAACGCGTCTTGTCCCCCTATCGACTACCGCGCCTAAATACAGTTCAGTTGCAATATCGGTGCAGCTCTCGACATAGATCTTGCTAACAGGTTGGCCATCTTCATCGGTTTGAAACGTAACTAGACGCTTGCCTATCCACTGATCAGCGAAGGCTCTCACTTCATCAAGAGAATCGGCCAGCTTGACTCCTCCTGCCTTTCCCCGACCTCCAGCATGGACCTGAACCTTGACAACCCAGCGTGTCCCACCGATTTTTTCTGCAGCCTCCACCGCCTCATCCGCGGTGTCTACCGCGTAGCCCTCTGAGACCGGCAAGCCATAGTCCGCGAATAGTTTCTTCGCTTGGTACTCATGTAGATTCAAAACGACCCCCTATTATTGAATGATTTTGCATTTACCGACTACCGATCAGTTGGAGTTTCTTATCCCTTTCTAGCTTTCTTATTGACCATATGTATCGCATGACCTGATGCGCCAAGAGCAGCCTCATGCATACCCTCTGAAAGAGTCGGATGAGCAAACATGATGAGCCCGAGATCCTCCGCGGTAGCGCTGAATTCCATACTGATCACGGCTTGCGCTATGATCTCGGAAGCCTGGGCACCAAAAACATGAACTCCCAAGATACGATCGCTTTCAGCATCGGACAGTATTTTAATAATCCCCTCATTCTCATTCGCAGCTAACGCTCTCCCATTGGCTGCATAAGGAAAACTCCCAACATTATATGGATCCCCTCCCGCTTTGAGTTGTTCTTCGGTTTTACCCACCCAAGCGACCTCGGGGTGAGTGTAAATGACACTAGGTACAACGTCATAATTGACCAGTGGCTTTTTACCAGCAATTCGCTCAGCAACCATTACTCCTTCTTCCATTCCTTTGTGAGCTAATTGTGGGCCTCGGACCACATCGCCAACTGCATAGACGTTAGGTGCATCTGTAGAACATGTGTCGTTTACGAAAAGGAAACCTCTCTCATCTAGATTCACACCAGAATCAGAAGACAGAAGGCCCTCCGTATAGGGCCTTCTCCCGACGGCAACAATCAGCTTATCAAACTCGAGTTCGCTCTCCTCTCCACCCGCCTCGTAAGTAACTAAGACAGATTTCTTTGCTCCCTTTCCCTTTATCTTGCTAGCAGTCACTCGAGCACCTAGACGTATATCCAATCCTTGCTTACCTAGTGTACGAAATACGTCTTTGGCTATTCGGCCGTCTGCTTGGGGCAAGAACTCATTTAGTGCCTCCAGAATAATCACCTCAGATCCTAATCTAGACCACACACTTCCCAACTCCAGGCCTATTACCCCAGCACCGATGACACCAAGCCTCTTCGGTGCTGATTGAAACTCCAATGCACCAGTCGAATCAACTATTAAATCATTGTCTATTGGAGCGGTTGGTATTGTCACGGGAACCGACCCTGATGCCAGAATCACATTGTCAGCTTGTAGGTTTTTTTTATTCCCATCTAGTGACTCATAGGCCACCTGGCAGTTAGCCATGAGCTTGCCTGTTCCGGGTAGATTTGTAATCGAGTTACCGGCGAAGAGTCCCTCTACTCCCTTGGTGAGCTTAGATACAACTTCCCGTTTTCTCGCAATCATCTTCGGAATATCAGCCTTAACACTAGAGACTTCGATTCCAAGGTCACTGAAATCGTTACTAGCCTCAACATATTTGTGGGAGGCGTCCAAGAGTGCTTTGGATGGGATACATCCCCAATTCAAACACGTTCCACCGAGAACCGGAGAGCCCATATCGTCAACCATCTTATTAATGCAGGCGGTGGTAAGTCCCAGTTGGGAGCACCGTATAGCTGCATGGTATCCCGCCGGACCGGCCCCGATGACAATCACGTCGTAATCTTTACTCATAGTACAGTTAGCCTACCCTTATCAAGCTTAAATTAATCTCAACCACACTGTTTAGCTAGCTAAAGCTCTAATAATATTCTAGCCGGATCTTCTATCATCCCTTTGATTGCCACTAGGAATTGAACAGCATCTTTTCCATCGATCAGTCGATGATCGTAAGATAGCGCTAGATACATCATCGGTCTCACTACAACTTCACTCTCTACAACCACTGGTCTCTCAACGATATTATGCATACCCAGCACACCTGTTTGAGGGGCATTCAGAATTGGTGTTGACATCAAAGAACCGAAAATTCCTCCGTTAGTAATCGTAAAGGTCCCACCAGAGAGATCCTCAAGCGATAGCTTGTTTTCTCGAGCTTTCTCGCCGTAAGAGACGATTTCACTCTCGATCTGAGCTAGTCCAAGAGCATCTGTGTCTCTCAATATCGGAACGACTAATCCACGATCAGTGGATACCGCAACTCCAATATCATAGTAACCGTGATAGACAATATCTTCTCCATCTATGCTGGCATTAACAGCTGGGAATCGTTTCAGTGCCTCTGTAGCAGCTCTAACGAAGAAAGACATAAAGCCTAACCGAACACCGTTGTGTGACTTTTGGAATTCATCCTGATATCGCCTGCGAATAGTCATTATCGGCGACATATCAACTTCGTTGAAAGTTGTCAGCATTGCAGCGTTATGTTGAGCTTCTACCAAGCGCTTGGCTATGCTGGCCCTTAGTCGAGTCATTGGTACACGTCGCTCTATGCGTTCTCCCGTAAAATTCGGCACGGGGGCACTGACTTTGTCTTCTGAGACCGGCACAACAGGGCCCTGGCTTTCCGTATCATCAGCGAGCGTTGTGGAGCTCGCTTCGACTTTATAAAACGTCTCGACATCTTCTTTTGTAATGCGACCCCCCTTGCCTGTGCCCGAAACGGACTTGAGGTTAACCCCTTTTTCCGACGCGAGCTTTCTCGCAGCAGGACTTGCCAGAGCCACCTCGCTAGCCCCACCAACCTCACCGGCCACTATTTCTGGTTGATCCGCCGGTTCTGCGGTATTAGCTTCTAGAGCGCTGCCTCTTGCTTTTTCTTCGAACTTGCCAATTATTTCATCTGAGAGAACGGTTTCACCCTCGTTTTTTAGTATAGATACCAAAACGCCGTCGGCCGGCGCGTAAACTTCTATGACCACTTTGTCGGTTTCTATATCGACTAGAAGGTCATCCTTGTTGACAAAAGCACCCTCCTGATAGTGCCATTGAGCTATGCTTCCGTCCGCTATAGATTCTGGAAAAGTGGGTGCTTTGATATCCATTTAATTTCTACTTTCGATTTATTGTCGTGAAATTACCCATTAAGGGCGTCCCTAATTAGCTGATGCTGTTGTTCGAGATGCAAACCTGGAGATCCACCAGCAGGCGCTGCAAATGCCTCTCTACCCGCATAATCGAGAGCAACCTCGCCAAAGACGAGATTCAGACCCGCTCGAAGTCGGTGTTGAAAAGGATACCAAGCACCCTGATTCATAGGCTCCTCTTGACACCAAATAACTTTTTCGACCGACTGATATTCCTTTAGCGTCTCCGCGAACTTGTCTGTGGGGAAGGGATACAACTGTTCAATACGTACAATCCCGACGTCAGACAAACCCGCCTCTCTCCTAGCCTCTAGTAAGTCATAATAAACTTTCCCACTACACAAAATCAGCCGCTTTATTTTTGATTTCTCCAGATCATCCGTCTCACCAATCACTGTTTCGAAGGATCCATCACAAAGTTCCTCCAGCGACGAAACAGCCAGATTGTGTCTAAGGAGGCTTTTTGGCGTGAAAGCAATTAAAGGGATCCTCGTAGGTCTTATTGCTTGCCTCCGCAGCATATGAAAAACCTGAGCAGGTGTTGAGGGAATACAGATCTGCATGTTGTGTTCAGCACACATCTGCAGATATCGCTCTAGTCTGGCTGAAGAGTGCTCAGGTCCCTGTCCTTCGTACCCATGTGGCAAAAGAAGAGTCAAACCACTGAGACGTGCCCACTTTGTTTCCCCAGAGCTAATGAACTGATCGACAACTACCTGGGCCCCGTTCGCAAAATCTCCAAACTGAGCCTCCCAAATAACAAGCGACTTCGGAGAAGTCGCGGAATAGCCATATTCGAACGCAAGAACCGCTTCCTCAGACAAGAGGGAATCAAAAACATCGAAGCGCGCGTTTTCATTAATCGATTTTAGTGGCACAACTCTCGAGCCATCCCTCTGATTATGGAAAATCGCATGTCGGTGGGAAAAAGTTCCAACTCCAACGTCCTGGCCAGTAAGTCTTACAGCATGGCCTTCTCTCAACAACGTTGCATAAGCCATAACTTCACCCATACCCCAATTAGAGGGTTTTGCGCCAGCCGCCATTCTGTGTCGATCGTCTACTATTTTTTCAACCTGCCTGTGAAGTGCAAACCCTTTCGGTATGTCGCTAAGCTTGTCTGCAACCGTCTTGAACTCCTTCTTATCGAATTTTGTGTCGCTAGGCTCATCCCAGTCGTGCCCTAGGTAAGGCGTCCAGTCGACAAACAGCTCGGAATTCGGTTCATGCACTAGACTCAGAGCGACCCCTTTCCCCTCTTCTATTAGGCTTCTATAGGCGTCCGTCATATCTCTTAAGCGTTTTTCGTCGAGACAATTTTCCTCTAAAAGCCTATCGCCAAAGGATTTGCAGACCGAAGGGTGAGATCGGATCTTTTGGTACATCATGGGCTGCGTTTTCATTGGTTCTTCGCCCTCGTTATGACCTCGTCTGCGATAGCAGACCAACTCGATAACCACATCCTTATGGAACGTCATCCTATAGTCGGCGGCCAATTGAGTGACGAAAACCACAGCCTCAGGATCGTCTCCGTTGACATGAAAAATTGGCGCCTGAACCATTTTCGCAACCTCAGTGCAGTATTCAGTCGACCGAGCATCCTCCTGTCTGTCTGTGGTGAAACCAACCTGGTTGTTTATAATAATGTGAACAGTACCGCCTGTTTTGAATCCGACCGTTTGTGACATTTGAAATGTCTCCATAACCACACCCTGGCCAGCAAATGCTGCATCCCCATGGACCACAATAGGACAAACCAAGTCCCCTTTTTCGTCTCCGCGCCGATCTTGGCGCGCTCGGACCGAGCCCTGAACAACCGGTCCGACAATCTCTAAATGGGAAGGATTAAAATTAAGTGCCAGATGCATCTCCCCACCACGTGTCATAACGCTGGATGAATAACCCTGGTGGTATTTCACATCTCCAGAGCCGGACGATATTTTTATATTGCCATCGAATTCATCGTAAAGATCAGATGGACTCTTCCCCATAGTATTGACCAGCACATTCAACCTGCCTCGGTGAGCCATACCGATGACGCTCTCTCTAACTCCATATCCACCCAACCGCTGAAGAAGTTCGTGAAAAAGGGGAATCAAACTCTCAGCACCCTCGAGCCCAAAGCGCTTCAGTCCGGGATACTTTCTGTGAAGGTAGTGCTCTAAACCCTCGGCGGCTATTAGGCGCTCTAAAACTGCGATTTTTTGATCCGAATCAAAGCTAGGCCTGCTGCGCGCACTTTCTAAGCGTTGCTGCACCCACAACAGCTCAGTAGGATCAACGATGTGCATATATTCTGCGCCTATCGTCGAGCAGTAGGTTTCCTCAAGCGCGGACTGAATATCTCTTAGAGTGGCTGTTTCGGAGCCGTAGTTTAGGGTACCTGTATTGAATGTTTCATCCAAATCAGCCGCATTCAACTTGTGGTATGCCAGTTCGAGCATGGGTGATCCTGGGCGATCCCACATCGTTAGAGGGTCAATATCAGCTTTGGTATGACCTCGCCGTCTATATGCCTCTATGAGATCCTGAACGTGCATTTGCTTAAGTTCATGGGCGTTAGAGATATGTGTCGCTACTTGCTCGGGCCTAGCTTTATGCTTATTTTTCCCGAGCCTCTCAAAGTGTTCTACGACCGTAGTGTGCGGTGTGTCTGGACCAATGGCTCCGTCTACTACCGGGAGCGTGTCAAAATAACTCCTCCACACTTCGGGGACGCTAGCTGGACTCTCAAGATAACTTTCGTATAGATCTTCTATGTATGCGGCGTTGGGACCCGCGAGGTGAGAGCTTCCCCGCATGCGCTCCATGAAGGACAAGGTAGATTCCACTATTTTTTACCGGGTAAAATTAAATCTTAGTCGATATCTTACCCCAGTGGCGATTAAAATACGAACGCTTGGTCTATTACGCGGCGTCTCTCTTTAGGAGCATGGTTCGAATTTTTCCTATCGCTCTAGTAGGATTGAGACCCTTAGGGCAAACGCTCACGCAGTTCATTATGCCTCGGCATCTAAAGACACTAAATGGGTCGTCTAGATCAGCCAATCTTTCCTCGGTCGCGGTGTCCCTAGAATCAGCAAGAAACCTATAGGCAGCAACGAGTCCTGCTGGCCCAATAAACTTATCTGGATTCCACCAAAAAGAAGGGCAGGATGTCGAACAACAGGCGCAAAGGATGCATTCGTACAATCCGTCTAATTTCTCTCTATCCTCTGGTGACTGTAGCCTCTCTTTTTCCGGCGGCGGCTCTTTGGAAATAAGATAAGGCTTTACCTTGGAATACTGCTCGTAAAACTGGGCCATATCGACTACCAGGTCTCGAACCACAGGCAAGCCCGGGAGAGGCCGAAGAACAAGTTTTCCACGTCTAGCCACCTGGGAAACCGGGGTCACGCAAGCTAGGCCATTCTTCCCGTTCATGTTTATACCATCGGACCCACAAACTCCTTCCCTACAACTTCGTCGGTAGCTGAGCGTAGTGTCTTGGTCCTTAATCATATGAAGGAGGTCAAGTACGAAGATATCCCTGTCTTCAGGGAGCTCCACTTCGTAGGAGACCATTTTAGGCACTTCATCTTTGTCTGGGTTATACCTGTATACGCTAACGTGCATTTATAGAGTTCCTTTCAATACCACCTTAATAAACACGGACTTTTGGTGCAAACGCTTCCATAGTCTTGGGCGCGAAGTTTACATCACGTTTCGTTATCTTCTTCGAATCAGCAAAATAAAGAGAGTGACAAAGCCAGTTTTCATCATCTCTATCCTGGAAATCATTTCTAGCGTGTCCACCGCGACTTTCTTCTCTTTGCTCAGCCGCTATCGCTGTGGCTTCGGCGACATCCATTAGATTATCCAATTCCAGCGCCTCTAATCGAGAAGTGTTGAAGGCTGTCGACTTGTCCGGCATAGACGCCCTGCTTATTCTTTCTCTAAGACTAACAAGGTCCTTAAGAGCTTCTCTCATGTTGGGTCCATCTCTGAATACCCCGAAGCTGTTCTGCATCGTAGTCTGCAATTCTCGTTTTAGGTCATATACCGACTCCCCGTCTGTCGATTCATTCCATCGGTTCAGTCGGGACATCGCCATCTCGACATCTGATTCGGAAGCATCTCTATAGTCAACGCCTTGTTTTATAACTTCCTCGATATGCATTCCAGCGGCGCGCCCGAAAACGACCAGGTCGAGCAAAGAATTTCCTCCAAGCCTATTAGCGCCGTGTACTGAAACGCACGCAGCCTCTCCCGCCGCGTATAGGCCTTCTATAGGGGAGTCATTGCCCTTTGAATCCTGGGTCAATGCCTGCCCACTAACCTGAGTAGGTATCCCTCCCATCGCGTAATGGCAGGTCGGAGTTACTGGTATTGGCTGTTTAACTGGGTCGACCAAAGCAAATGTTCTTGAGAGCTCTAAGATGCCTGGCAAGCGAAGATTCAAAGTTTCCTCTCCGAGGTGATCAAGCTTCAAAAAAACGTGATCAGCTTGGGGGCCACAACCCCTGCCTTCTATGACTTCTAACACCATGGATCGAGCAACAACATCTCTTCCTGCCAA
>CACOYI010000021.1 GCA_902631405.1 K189A clade bacterium
AAGCTTCTATTAGCCGACAAGAGATATCCGAGGAGATTCGACAGGCAAAAGCGCACGTAAATGCTAAAAAAGAAGAGTTCTTCCTGGCGCTGGATAGCCTTAGAAGACACGCGCTTGCCCTAGCGTAGGAGCTAGCCAGACACCTCAGAAACAGCCTTTATGTTCGCCTGGTTGACCGAGCACACCTTTGCTGCCTTCTTTTTGTTGGCTTATCTGGCTTTTTTAGCAATGAACGCCGTGGCTTCTAGGAGAGAGGCGGCTGAGATTACCGGATATTATGTAGCTAATCGAAGACTGGGTGGAGTGGCTGTAGGCCTCTCTTTTTTTGCGACGTTCGCTTCGACTAATAGTTATATTGGACACGCTGGCAAGGGTTATGAGTATGGCCTTCCCTGGATGACTATGGCTTTCATGCTCATCCTATTCACAATCTTATCTTGGAAAATAGTGGGCCCAAAGACCCGCGAGTTAGCGGCCAGCTTCGATGCGCTTACGATGCCTGATTTTTTGGCGGGTCGATTTAACAAAGAGAGAGGCACAGGCCTTCTTAAGATCTCGTCAGCGATTGTCATTGTTATTTGCAGTTTTCTCTATTTGGTAGCCATTTTTAAAGGTGTAGGACACCTGTTTAGTAATTTTTTCGGCTTAACGTATGAGCAGTCCATTTTCCTTGCGTTAGCAGTTGTGGTCGCGTACACCTCGGTAGGAGGTTTTCTGTCTGTAGTACGTACGGATATGCTGCAGGGCGGCATGATGGTAGTCGGTGCCTTAATGATGTTCTTTTTCGTCACTCGGGCTAGTGGAGGAGTAGATTCAATATTTGAGCTGGCAGAAAGAGAGGAGACCTCATTTATTTTTGATTTAAATGGGGGTATACCATTTTTGGTGTTGCTCGGGATTGCCCTTTCCGGGTCCCTCAAGTTGCTGGTCGATCCGCGACAGCTTACTCGCTTTTATGCCATCCGTGATGGCCGGGCTATAAAAACAGCGTTATGGATCTCCCTGCTTGGCCTCACGGTAGTTCAGCTTTGCTTGTATCCAATAGGCATATACGCCCACTTTTTAATTGTTGATGTAACGGACACAGACCTTATTGTTCCAACTCTCCTGACAAGCGGGACGGTCTTTCCTCCCTGGGCATCAGACTTCCTATTTGTCTCGATACTGGCAGCTGCTATGTCTTCAATCGATAGCGTCTTATTAGTTTCTGCTTCAACTTTATATAAAAACGTCGTGGCTCCGTATGTCTTGGATTCCAAGCCGGTTTTCTGGACGCGCACAGCAGTGTTTTTGACGGCAGTCTTGGCTGCGATTTTCTCTATAAATCCACCTGGCGATATCATCGAGATAACAATCTTCTCCGGGAGCCTCTATGCGGTTTGTTTTTTTCCTGCCGTCGTCCTTGGACTACATTGGGGTCGAGGGTCCGCGCTTGCGGTTCTATGGTCAATGTTTTTAGGGGTTTCTACTCTATTTGTTTGGTTGTTGCTCGATTTTAAAGAAATATTACACGAAGTATTTCCAGCACTGCTTGTATCTCTCGCAGCATATATTGTTTGCTCGATGATGGGAGACAACAATAATTCAGATATCGAGGCACCGTCTCAATCCAAAAGCGCTTGATAGGCCAGAACTTGAAAGTCTTGTCTAATATTAATATGTGTATACGGCCTAACTTGTGTCATCAGAAGGCCAACAAGCTCTTTCTCTGGGTCTATCCATGAAATAGTGCAATAGGCACCTCCCCAATAGGCAGCTCCCTGAGACAACGGTGTTGCTGCTTCACCTCTGTCTATAACAATTCCGTAGCCTAAACCAAAACCCATTCCCGGCCCGGGAAGCCAAAGTTCCAGACCGCCCGTGTGGTTTTCTAACATTAGACTAACTGTGCTGGGCGACAAAATTCTGACGCCGTCTAATTCGCCTCCGTTTAACATCATTTGTTGAAAACGGAGATAGTCCCGAGCCGTTGAAACCAGACCACCCGAGCCACTAAAAATAGATCGTTCAGAGGTGATCCACCGACTTTCTTTGCTTCCTGGGTCTTGTGGAATGATTTGGTTGTTTTCGCCTGGAGTGTATTGGGTAGTTAGTCTTCCACCCTTGGTATCATCGAGATAAAAGTGAGTGTCTTTCATGTCCAGAGGTTTGAACAGGTTGTCTTCCAGAAAGACGTCTAAAGATTGTCCCGATATGATCTCAGCGAGATGTCCAACCACACTCGTCGCGCTAGAGTACTGCCATTCCTCGCCTGGATGATAGTTAAGTGGAAAGCTCGCTAGTCGCGCTATTTGCTCGGCGTTATTTTTTGGGGGTGGTTGAGTCATGTGAGTTCGATAGGCCGCGACATCCCCGATATAGTTATTTCCTAATCCAGCTGTATGGGTCAGCATGTCCCGAACTTGGATTGGACGTCTGGGTTCTTCGAGAGAATCGGTCTCTGAAGCCAGCTCTGCTGCGATCCGCACTTTTGCTTCGCCGAAAGCGGGGATGAATCTGGATACCGGATCGCGGAGCTGAAAATAACCTTTTTCCCAAAGTATCATCAACGCAACCGAGGCTATGGGCTTAGTCATCGATGCGATTCTGAAGATCGCATCCTTCTGCATTGGTTTCTTTGAGGCGACATCCATATCTCCTATAGCGGAAAAATGTACAAGCTTCCCTTTTCTCATAATGGCTGTCACGATTCCTGGAGTGAGACTCGAATCGATATATCGCTGCATAGCAGGCTCTATACGAGCGAGTCGTTCCGACGAAATGCCCACTGACTCCGCTTTGGTTATACGAAGATCCTTACTTGTCGCAATTGAAGTAACGAAGCAGAGAAGAACTGCACATAAGTTGAGGCCGATTTTTCCCATAAAGACCTCTACTGAGATTTTTCTGTTTCGACTCTTTGAATGCTGGGGTGGCTAGCCAGCATCTCCAGGAGCGTTTTGATTTTCGGATAGTTAGCTAAAGGGTCTTTAGAAAACATTTTTTGGGAAATCATGTTGATGAGCCCAAAGGAATAAAAGGTGTACATATCAGCAAGGGTGAACGAACTACCGGCCGCGTAAGGGTCACATGCCATTAATTGGTTGACCGCGACAAGGCCTCTTTCTAGGTCTTTGTCCGTTGCCTCCTTAGTTTCATCTGAAACCTCACCGCCAAATGCTGCAGCAGCGAGGCATCTTCGGGCTACCAATTCTGCGTCCAGTTTTATGTGGCACACTAGTTCCATAACCTTACCAGCTTGGAAAGGATCCGCTGGTATGAGAGGTGAATTGTCAGACATCCGTTCTAGATAGGATACTATTGCTAAGGATTCTGACATGTATTGGCCATCTACCTCGATGGAAGGCATCTTGCCCATAGGAGATCGAGCGAGGTTGTCCTCCTTTTGAGTTGGTGGAGCCTTAACCTCTTCGAATTCAAGCCCTTTCTCAATTAACACCGCCTTAACCAGGCTGTAATAGTTACTCATTCTTAACCCGTAAAGCTTGATCATTCTGTCCTCCTCGTTTTCTAATATCGAAGAGTCTGTCGGCTGAACTCAATATTTTCAACCTTGACGCAGAAACAAGATGAACGAATCTATTCAAAGAATAATTAATGAAATTGAGTCTTGCCGGCACTTGCTAGTTATCACAGGCGCGGGGATTAGCACAAACTCGGGTATTTCCGACTATCGAGATCAGCATGGATCATGGAAACGACCTCATCCTGTTCAACACTCCGCTTTCATGCAGAATCTCGAGTCTAGGAAACGTTACTGGTCAAGGAGCCAGTTAGGATACCCGGTGTTTAAGGCTGCTGAGCCGAATTCAGCCCACGCGGACTTAGCGGGACTGGAAAAAAAAGGAAAAGTTTCTTTCTTAATCACCCAGAATGTAGATCGTTTACACCAAAAGGCGGGTCATCAGAGAGTTCTGGATTTGCACGGTAGGTTGGATCAGGTCAGATGTATGGATTGTGGATTGCTGATCCCAAGGGATGAGATTCAAGACTGGTTGGAGAACGAGAACGCTTGGTTGGAGAGTATCGAGTTCTCCGCGGCCCCAGATGGAGATGCTGATATCGATGTTGATGTTGGAGATTTCAAGGTTCCGGAATGCATAAGTTGTCGAGGTATATTAAAGCCTGATGTGGTTTTTTTTGGGGATTCGGTGCCGAAGGAAGTTGTGGACCTTGGCTTCAGCGAAACCACATTGGCGGATGCAGTAATCGTCATCGGTTCATCGCTAATGGTTTTTTCTAGTTTTCGATTTGTTCGCCATGCCTATGAACAGAATAAACCTATTTATTGTCTGAATAGGGGTAAAACGAGAGCAGATGATATGTTCACGGCCAAAGCAGAAGTCGACGTATCTCGTGGCTTGTCTGCGATCGTGGATTTCTGAATACTGTGGTGATGAAACTAAAGCTCATAATCTTTACCTTGCCTTTTTTTTGGAATGCGGCCGCCTATCCCGATGATGTCTTGTCGGAATCCAACACAGCTAGGAGCGTTGAAGAGATTATCAATCAAACGTCGAAGCGGTCCGAGTACTATAAGGAAAAGGCTTGTATTGATACGAAACGAATTCGTAGTACAAAAGTGCTTGATAACCGTCATGTAGTGTTCAAATTGGGGCGAGAGAAGTACTTTCTGGTTCAGCTTGCGAATAGGTGCCCTGGATTGAGGCGGAACCAGACGGTCAAGCTGAATATGAGACTCAACCGACTATGTGAATACGACACGATTCAAGGTTTCGATTCCAATTCCTATGGCTCAATGATGGAAGGAGCCCGATGCATGATCCCGGGCTTCACTGAAGTGACGGAGGCTCAAGTTGAGCAGCTGGAGTTAACGCTACGTGATGAACTAGATAAAGCGCGTGCAGCGGCTAAAGAAAAACGGCGGTTAGAAAAGGAAGCTAGGCGCGCCAAACGGCAAGCTAAAAGCTAATCTCGCGTTTATCTATCTAAAACCAGTTGGGCCAGAGTCTCGAGTTCCGCAGTGCTTCTTGCAGAGACATTGATCGAAGTGACCGGCGTTTCGTCCCACGCTTGAAGCCGATCTCTTATTTTATCAACGGGGCCTACTAGAGAAATTTCGTCTGCCAGAGCATCAGGAACTGCTATTGCGGCCTCCTGTTTCTTGCCAGCCAAATAGAGTTCCTGTATTTTTTCCGCTTCACCCTCAAAGCCCATGCGACCAATCAGCTCTTTATGAAAGTTACGGTCTTTTGCGCCCATACCACCAACGTAAAGCGCAAGCATATGTTTTACAGGCAGCAATCCCTCTTCAACATCGTCGGTAATATTGACCACCACTCCTTGAGTGACTTCGAAGTCCGCCTTCGCATTAGATAATGAGGCGGAGTAAACCTCTTGTCTAAACGGTGAGTAGTAAAGTGGCAACCAGCCGTCGGCTATTTCAGCGGCAAGTGCTACGTTCTTCGGACCTTCCGCTCCCATCATGATGGGCAAGTCAGCCCTTAGGGGGTGAACAATTGGTTTTAGAGGCTTGCCGAGACCCCAGGAGCCCTCTCCAGTGTAAGGTAGAGGGTAGTGCGGTCCATCGTTTGACACCGGTTCCTCTCGAGCGAGGACTTGTTTGATGATAGAAATATATTCTCTGGTTCGAGATAGTGGTTTAGAAAACGGACCCCCATACCATCCTTCAACTACCTGCGGGCCAGAAACGCCAAGTCCAAGAATCATTCGTCCGTTTGATAGATGATCCATGGTAAGCGCAGCCATTGCCATTGCTGTGGGGGTTCGGGCTGAGATCTGACAAATCCCGGTTCCCAGTCTTATTTTTGATGTCTGGGCCCCGATCCATGCTAGTGGTGTAATGGCGTCGCTTCCGTAAGCCTCTGCCGTCCAAACTGAATCGTAACCCAGCTTTTCGGCGTCCTGAGCCATTTGCACGTGGTGTTGAGGAGGGGTGGACCCCCAATATCCAAGAGATAGGCCAAGTTTCATAGAAGTCATCTTAAAGTTTTCCTGATTTTTTGATTTTGACGAAACGGAGGTTATCTAACGTCTCCTCCCATGGCTTTATCGGTATTATCCCGTGTTTCCCGTTCAGCGAGCGCCGCGAGATTTGCATTATGGGTTTCACGATCGATCCTATAAAGATTAACCAGACCGATTGCCAAGAAACAGAGTGCACAATAAATCGGTAAGAAGAAGGCCGCTAAATCGCCTCTTATCTCGAAAGTCATTTGCTCCACTGACTTAATACCATCCATACCAGCCACTGTGATAACCACGCCTGCCATCGCTATTCCTGCTGCGGACATGAACTTTCCTGCGAAAGCGCGAGTCGCAAAAAAAAGCCCTTCTGAGCGACGATTAGTTTTTCTTTCGCTATCTTCGACAATGTCAGCCATCATTGAGTCTAAAAGAGCTGCACCAACAATCAGAGCCACGACTTCTAAATAGATGAAAGTTGTATAAATAGCGATGCTTGCTAAAGATCCAAGTTCAGGCCAAAAGCCGGTCAAAACAGCGATATACGGCATGGGGTAAAGTGTGGCCCTAAAAGCCAAGAAAGCCATTGCCGCTCGTTTCTTCCCAAACCAGATGCCCGCTCTAGGAACTAAAAAACTGGCAAGAGGTGGCGAGAATAGGATCGCAATCGCGGTAATGCCGACTTCGAAAGGGGTAAACTCAAAGAAATATGTAACGTTATAAAGATAAAGGGCGGCGCCCAGGCCGCCCGCGGCACCCATTGCAAGACCATAAAAGAATAAAGCCGCGAAGTTTTTGTTCTTCAAGCTGTCCACGATCTGCCTCATTTCTCTAAACATCTCGCTAAATTTGAAGGTTTCATCAGGTTGTGGCAGTCGAGCGGCAATTTTTTGAGTACCGACAGAAGCGGCGACGATCACTATTGCAATTGTTAGTGCTCCCACCGTGCCATAGATGGCGTAACCTTGTGGCGCGACAACCCCATAGGTTCCGAGCCAGAAGAAAAAGTTTATGGCGTGTATGCCGTTTCCTCCGGTCCATCCAAAAAAATGTCTTAACGCGAGCCAGCGGTTTCTTTCATCGTAATCTTTTACTAGATCGGGCAAAAGCGCGGTGCACGGGACTTCGAATAGAGTTACTCCAGTTCTAATGATTATTGCCAGCACCAGGACGTATAAGAAAGCATCCTCTCCACTCACTGATACAACCGGATTAAATAGAGCGTAAAAAGCGCCAGGTAGCAGAAATAATGAGGCATACATAAATGGGTGTCGCCTGCCTAAGCGGGTATTACTCTTGTCGGACCAATGCCCAAGCACTGGGTCTGTCACAGCGTCCCACAGAAGGGCTAAAGCTAGTGCTCCTCCCGAAAGATAACCTGGAACACCAAGGCAATTGTTCGCGTAAATCAACAAAAGATAAGCGAAAGCATTGTCTTTGATACCGTATGCCATAGAAGAAGAGCCGTAGAACCAAAATGTAGGATTCTTAAATAGCGACCTTCCCGTTGACACTGCTGTTTCCATCTACAACCCCCCTAAGTTTCAACTCAAACTTACCATGTCACTTTGACCAATTACACAAATTGTCAGCCTATTTGTTGAGAGGCTTTTCGCTCTGAGCTATATTGTAAGAGGGTGATTTTTGGCAAGTATCGAGACCCTTTTTCGATCCACAAAGTTGCGGAGACTGATGCGAGGATACAGCACTAGACAAGTATCGGATCTGATCGGTCTCAACCCACCTCAGATTCGCCACTACGTGCGAAGCGAGGTTCTCAAGCCTAATCGAACTGAGAAGGGACATTACCGATTCTCATTCCAAGACGTAGTCTTGCTGAGGACGGCGAAAGGAATGATCGACTCTAACGTCAGTGTTCGAAAATCCTACAAAGCACTCCGTAAGCTAAAATCAGAACTGTCTACTGCACGCTCCTTGAGCGCATTGAGAATATTTGCTTCAGGGAATAAGGTTCTTGTAAGAGAGGCCGACAATTTATGGGAGGTCGAAAGTGGTCAGCACTCGATGGACTTCTCTATTTCTGAGCTGGCCGAAGAAGTCTCTGACCTAGCTCATGAGTCAGCCGGGGGTGGTAAACCGATCGAAGAACTGACCTCGGATGAGCTCTACAATTTAGGTCTGGATCTAGAGGAGTTAGATCAGGATCAGGCGAAGAATGTTTACCAAAGGGCGGCCTCTCTGGACCCCACGAATGTTGACGCGATTATCAACCTTGGTCGTATTCTGCAGCTCGAAGGCGACTTGAAAATGGCTAAACAGGCCTATGAGCGGGGTTTATCTTTGAATCCCCGACACGAGCTTGCTAATTATAACTTGGGTACGATATTTGATGAACTTGATGAGACGTCCATAGCTTCTAGTTATTACGAGAAGGCACCCAACGTTCCGGATGCTCATTACAATCTAGCCAGGTTAAAGGAATTAGCGGGAGATCAGGTCAGCGCAAAGCGGCATTTGCAGCTTTATAAGGAGTTGGTTGAGCTTGAGGGGTTTTAGTCTGGCTTCTTTTTGACGTAAAGGACAAGTTCGTGGTGCACGAGTTCGTAGCCGTGATCTATCGCGATTTGTTTTTGTAGCTCTTCTATCCCATCGTTCACAAACTCAATGATCTCACCATTATCCACATCCACCATGTGATCGTGATGAACTTCATCCGCAAGTTCATAAACAGAGTGACCGTCATCGAAATTATGCCTGTTTACGATGCCGGCGGCCTCAAATTGTGTTAACACTCTATAGACAGTAGCAAGTCCGACGGTGTCGTCTGAAATGATGAGCTGCTTGTAGACGTCTTCGGCACTCATGTGGTGGGGTGGTTCTGCCGTCTTCTCAAGGACCTCGAGCACCTTGAGCCGAGGGAGAGTGACTTTGAGTCCTGCTTTCTTTAAATCCGATCCAACCACTGAAACTTCCAACCAGACGCGATAACCGACAGCTTACCTTTTATTCGTAGAGAAATAATATATCTTTGGTTCAGATTTATTTAGATTTTTTTCATCCTGAATACGAAGGGAATGAAAGCACTTTTCGAGAGGCAGGTATCATGAAAGAAGAACAGATTGATATTCAAACGAGTGAAGGGAGTATGGGAACTTTCATTACTAGGCCTGATAGAGGGGGGCCTTTTCCCATAGTGTTGTTCCTGATGGATGCTCCCGGAAAGAGAGAAGAATTACATGACATGGCTCGCCGGATAGCGACCGTTGGATATTATGTGATGCTTCCTAATCTCTACTATCGTCGCGTAGCCGAGTTTGTCGTGAGCGAGACAACGAGGGACGAGATGTTCGACCACATGAATTCTCTTAGTAACAGAATGGTGTGTGCTGATGTAGGGAGTCTCTTAGAATATGCGGAATCAGATGAAGATGCGTCCAGTGGAGATGTCGGCACTTTGGGATACTGCATGAGCGGACCTTTCTCCTTTGCAGCGGCTGCGGCGTTCCCCGACCGGATAAAAGCGGCCGCGTCGTTGTATGGCGTTAGGCTTTTCACCGATCATCCCCAATCACCGCATCGAGACGCGGAAAAAATCAACGCTGAACTTTATTTTGCATGCGCTGAGACTGACGATTGGGCTCCGCCAGAAATGGTTGAAGGTCTAAAGGCCCATCTAGCTGCCTCTGCAGTCAGACATGAGGTCGAGTGGTATCCAGGAACCCATCATGGATTCGCGTTTCCGGGTAGGGGTTCGATTTATGACAAAGAAGCAGCGGAGAGACATTGGTCGAGGCTTTTTGCCCTTTTTGCGAGGAATTTGTAGCCGCTATTTGACGTGTCGCGTACGCAGATTTTTTCCCTTGAGGAATTCCTGATTGAAAAGAGTGGATTGATACTTCGAGCCGTCATCACAAAGTATCGTCACGATAGTATTCCCTGGACCCAGCTTCTTGGCGACTTCATAAGCCGAACACAGGTTTATTCCTGAACTCGATCCAAGAAACCAGCCGTCCTCGTGCAAAAGTGAATAGACCATATCGACCATCTCTTGGTCTTGTACTTGAATCGCACCATCTATCTGGGTATCAGCGAGATTTTTCGTGATTCTAGAGTTGCCTATGCCTTCAGTTATCGAGGGACCTGGACTGATAATGGGTTCACCTTCCGTAATCCAATTATAGATTGCGCTCCCCAACGGATCTGCGGCAATTATTTGTATATCTTGACGTTTTTCTTTTAGATATCGGGATACCCCCGCCAAGGTTCCTCCGGTTCCCGTGGCACAGGTAAACGCATTAATATTTCCTTTAGTTTGCTCCCAAATCTCAGGGCCTGTTGACTCATAGTGAGCGAGTCGATTTGCTGTGTTATCGAATTGGTTCGCCCAAATCGCGTTCTCTATCTTTTTTGCATATCTCCCGGCCTGTTTCTGGTAATTCTCTTCATCTGCGTAGGGAACAGTAGGAACCACTCGCACTTCTGCGCCAAGAGTTTTTAGCAGACTAACTTTTTCCTCAGACTGGTTGTCGGGCATGTAGATAATGCAATCGTAGTCTCTATTGTTGCATACATGTGCCAAGCCAATGCCGGTATTACCTGCGGTACCTTCGACAACCGTGCCATTTTTCATCAGGGTTCCATTACTTTCAGCTTCTTTAACCATCCAAAGTGCAGCTCTATCTTTCACCGATCCACCTGGATTCATGAATTCGGCCTTACCCAATATATTGCAGCCTGTTAATGCCGAAAGGCTCTCTATTCTAATTAATGGCGTATTTCCAATCGCCTGAGTAAGGCCGTCTAAAATCATTGATTATTCCCTTTGAGGAAGGAATATTACTGACTGGTTCAAAATCGAGCAATTAGCGGTCACGTTAACAGACAAAACGGGGCGCCTAAAAGAGAGTTAAAGGGCAGAAAAATGCAAATAGAGAAGGAACGAATTCTAGGGACAGCCTCCGAACTAGGACTTATAGTCGATCGGTTAAAAGCCCTGCTAGATAGGTCAGAGAAGGAAATTGAGGAGGGTTTGTTGCCCGCGGCACAGATCGCGATGGCAAGAAATGGGGAGTTGTTATTCGAGTATGCTATTGGCAAGGCGAATGTAGACTCTTTGATTTGCATTTTTTCCGCTACTAAAGCGATTACGTCGGCTGCTGCTTGGTTGCTCATTCAGGATGGTAAACTTAGCGAAACGGAGCAAGTATCGGAGATCATTCCCGAGTTTGCGACCAATGGCAAAGACGCTATTACCGTGGATCAACTTTTTACTCATACAGCAGGTTTCCCCAGCGCACCTTTCGCGCCACTCGAATGGGATGATCCGACCAAACGATTCGGTCGGTTCTCTAAATGGAGGTTAAATTGGCAACCTGGCACTCAATTTGAGTATCACCCATCATCTTCAATGTGGGTAATCGCTGAAATCATCGAACGGAAAACTAAAATCGATTTCAGAAGTTTTGTTCGCGAGGGGGTTCTAGCGAAATTGGGCCTAAGGAACATTTTCGTAGGGTTGCCAGATGAAGAGATGAACCGAGCGCTCGATTGCTCTTATGTCGGTGATGCATTGACGGAAGACGAGTACCGTAATCTTGGTATGCCTGTTCCCCCACAGACTGAAGTGACAGAAGAAGCGATCCTTGCATTCAATCGCTCGGATGTTCGAAAGGTCGGTGTCCCTGGAGGCGGTGGTTTCGCCTCAGCTGGAGATATGGCGCTCTTTTATCAGTCTTTAATATCTGGTGGCTCGAAAGACGGGGAGCAGCTTTGGTCTGAGGAAACGCTAAGCGATGTAAAAAGAATACGCACAGGTGGGCTGACAGATCTGATGTTTAAAAAGCCAGCAAATAGAGCTCTAGGCTTGATCATAAGCGGAGATAATAGTCGAACCTTTAGGGGTTTTGGGAAAACGAACTCGCCTTCGGCCTTTGGTCATAACGGAGCCGGTGGGCAAATAGCGTGGGCGGATCCTGACACGGGCATCTCGTTTACCTACTTGACGCCCGGCCATGATAGGAACTCTATTCGGCAGGGCAGTAGAGGTGTTGCTTTGAGTTCCTTGGCGGCAAGCTGTGTGGAATAAGCTGGGTGAGAGTTTATTCTTCGAACCAGTCCCATGGCTGCCATTATTGAGCGATCGATTTTTGGAACAAGTTTTCTACGATTTTGAGTCCCAACTTTCTTCTGAAGTTGATGACGAGGAGGCGCGATGAGGGTTGGTGTGCTGCACCCCGGTGAGATGGGAGTAACTGTCCTTGAAAGTCTCGTAGAAAATGATGTGTCCGCGACCTGGGTTAAAGGAGGGCGAAGCGAAAGTACTGTCCAGAGAGCCAGTTCAATTCCCTCGGTGGATACATTAGAAGAGTTGGTCGATTTTGTGGAGACCATTATTAGCGTCTGTCCGCCCTCCGCCGCCTTGGAGGTGGCTTTGAACATTTTCAATCGAGGTTTCAAGGGAATTTATGTGGATGCCAACGCGATATCCCCATTGGAATCTCGAAAAGTTGCGGAGCTATTTGGCACGGCGTTTGTGGATGGCGGAATCATTGGGCCGCCGGCGAAAGAAGCGGGGACGACGAGGATTTACTTGTCTGGTGTGCGATCTCGCGAAGTGGTCGATCTTTTTAAAGTCGGACCACTCGAGGCTATCGCGCTGTCAGAGTCCTCAGACCCAGAAGAAATCACAGCGGCCTCAGCCTTAAAAATGGCCTACGCTGGTTTCTCAAAGGGCTCCTCGGCGCTCCTTCTGGCCGTCAACGCTTTCGCCCGAAAGAGCGGTGTATTGCAGGCGTTGCACAAAGAATGGGAAATTTCGGCCCCGGGACTAGTTAGAAGAAGTCAAAATACGGCGGCAGGCATTTCGAGAAAGGCTTGGCGTTTTGGAGCGGAAATGGATTTCATAAGTAAGAGCTTTGATGAAAAAAACCTTCCTCCCGAATTTCACCAGGGTGCGAGCTCCCTATACAAGGCTCTGGAGGATTTTAAGGATCAGCCTCCAGCAGAACTCACTGCGTTGTTGGAGGCGCTGAGCCGAACAGATTGACTGAGGTTTGTTGAGCAGATTCATTGTGGAGGGCTCAGCGAAATCGCCGACTTTTGTTAATTGACCGAACTGTATGCCATACCAAGATGACTCGTGTTGCGTTTTAAGAAGTTTGTCACCTATTTCGCCAAGATGTTTTTATGGTCGATAGCCAAACATTGGGGGCTCGGCCCTTGAGGCGGTCCTCGCTAGTTTAGACCACTCACAAAGGTACTTCCTGGTCTCTCTAGGGTCGATGATCTCTTCAATTTCAAAAAATTCAGCCGAGCGATATGGTGACCTGAGCCTGTTGAGCCTTTGCTTTATTTTTTCTATATGTTCATCGGGTTTCTCTGCCTCAGCAATTTCTGCTTTATAGGCGACTTCAATGCCTCCCTCAATAGGCAGTGACCCCCAGTCCCCAGATGGCCATGCCGCTCTCATATGATGGCTACCGGGTTTGTGATTCGCTCCTCCGGCTACACCAAACGCTTTGCGAACGACTATGCAGCAAAACGGAGTGTTACATTGACCTAGAGCTGCCAGAGCCGCTGATCCAAATCTAATGGTGCCTTCTTCTTCAGATTTTTTGCCGATTAAGAAGCCAGGACAATCTTCTAAATGGATGACCGGTAAGTGGAATGTTGCTGCCAGGTCCAATAGCCTAATCAGTTTTCTTGCCGAATCAGCCGTCCAAGCCCCACCGTAGACTCTTGGATTTTCGGCAAAGATGGCAATTGGTATGCCTCCAAATCTCGCCAGCCCCGTTATCATTGAGCGACCCCATTTCTTTCCAATTTCAAAAAACGAGTTCTGATCGCAAACAGAATTCAAAATGTCATGCATCTTGTAAACTTGTCTGGGGTCCTTAGGAATTATATCAATGAGGCTCTCGTCTTTTCGGTCAATCGGATCATCGGCCTCGAGTAATGGGGGTAATTCATCCACGCTTGATGGCAGATAAGATAGGAATTGCTTTGCCATGTCGAAAGCTTCTTGCTCGCTCTCCGCTTCATCGTCGATAGCACCGTTTCTCGTATGAATCTTGTAAGAGCCGAGTTCCTCTTTACTAACCTCCCCTAGGCTTGCCCAGTCAACGAGTGCTGGTCCCGCTATCATCATTTGCGCGCTATTTTTGACTATGACCGAATAATGAGAGGTTGCCACTCTCGCTGCCCCGATTCCAGCAACGGAGCCGAGTGCTAAAGAAACGGAGGGCGCAATGGATAAATGCGACACGATTGTCTCAAATCCTCGTAACTCAGGGATATATGTCCTGCCAGCCATCTCTATTGTCTTAACAGACCCGCCGCCGCCCATACCGTCAACCAGTCGCACATGAGGAAGTCTAAGTTCAGCTGCGAGGCCTTCTGCCCGAGCTCGTTTGCCTGGAATGGAAGCGTCTGCAGAACCACCTCGAACGGTAAAATCATCGCCCGAAAGAATTACTGGCCTACCCTCTACTTCAGCTGTTCCAAAAAGAAAGTTTGATGGAGTGAAGGCCTCTAGTTCACCAGAGTCGTCGTAACTGCCGACTCCCGCCAGAGCTCCTACCTCGTGAAAGCTGGAGTTATCGGCAATGGAATCGATTCGCTCACGGATGGTGAGTTTGTTGAATTCATGTTGCCTGGCAACCTTCTCTTCACCGCCCATTTTAAATGCGAGCGCCTCTCTCTCGCGCAGTTCCTTGATCTCCTCGTCCCAACTCATCGAAATCCCCTCATCTCCAAAGACAGCTTATAAAGCTATCACAATTAGGTGATTTTTCGTTCTCCTGAAAAACCCCGCTCACCAAAAGCCCCTAGGTGAACGGTACCTGATAATCTGTCTCCTTTGATTATTGCCTCCGCTTTGATATTTAATTTGACCGGATCCTCCACGGCAATAGTCCAACTGAGCTTTCCGTCTTGATGAGATAAGTCGTCGAGGTCGATACTGCCAGCTTGTGAAGATAAATCGCCTGAGAGTTTTCCTCGACTCGACCTCAACTCCAGGATCCCTGTTCTTTCTCCCAGTGGTGTTTGGATCGTCACCTCCCAGATCCCGGCAATTAGATTCTTTGATTCCATTCTCGCTAAAATTAACATGGAAGTCGTATTTGTTTTTTAGCGCGAGGTCATTTTTTTTGATGAATCAAAATGGTGACGCAAAAATAATAGGAATGCTCAACGAGGGTGAGTTACATGCCGCGCTGAAGCTTTATTACGGAGGCCACAGAGCAAGATATGAGGAAAAGATTCAAGGCTTTGTGGTAGATGTCGTACGAGATGGCGTTGTCTACGAGATAGAAACGAGTAGTTTGAGTGGCAAAGATCGTAAATACAGAGCGCTGAGCGAGCATAACGAAGTCGTTCTTGTTTACCCCATTGCGCTAAAGACGACTCTCGTTCACGAGCAAGATGGTGAGACAGTACGAAAAATTTCTCCCAAAAAAGGTGACTTTTCTGATGTCTTTCGGCAGCTGGTCTTCATGCCAACCATTATCGATTTATCTGGTTTTAGTTTGGAGGTGGCGCTGATTGAGCAAGAGGTTGATAGGGTGTTCGACCAAGGTATACGCAGAGGTCGAGGTGGTTGGCGTAAGGCAGGCCGAAGACTGGTAAATTTTGATAGCGCCAAGCGGATAAATGGATCGGATGAACTGTTGAATATGTTGATAGAGATTCCCGATGGGGAGTTTTCTGTCAGAGATATTAGTGCGATAACCAACTGGCCCTTAAAAACTGCCCGCCAATATGTTTACTGCCTTAGACAATGTCGAAGAATCAGCGTGTCAGGTAAAACCGGGAACGCTCTGTTATATCGCCTCGAAGAGGCCCTTGCCTAGTCCACTCCCTGGAGTATGGCCGCTTCACTTCGAACAAATTCCGGAGCTCCCAGCCATTGCCTGTTCGCACCGATTCTTTTAAACCAATAATGAAGGCCCAGTAGATCTGTAAATCCCATGCCGCCATGCACCTCGGTCGCCGTTCTGCTGACGAATTGACCCACTTCGGCTAGGTGAGCCTTAGTATGACAAGCCGTTAATCTTGCCTCCTCGGGCACATCCGATAGGGCGTGCGCTGCAAACCAGACCATTGCCCGACAAGGTTCTAGGCTTGCCGCCATTTCAGCACACATATGCTTTACGGCTTGGAAACTCGCTATCGGTCTGTTGAATTGCTCTCTCTGCTTGGCATACTCAACCGCCTGGTCAAGCATGCTCTGTGCAGCTCCAAGCGTGTCGGCAGCTAGCATCACTCGACCTAAGTCTAAAGTACGGTCAAAGAGGCTAGAGTCCGTGCTGACAGGTTTTGCAGAGGCTCCGCTATACGTTAATTCCACTGTTCGTCTGGTTCGGTCCACTGTTGTTAGATTTGACCTGGAAAGTCCATCGTCGTCAGCACTTACGAGAAACATATTCTTATTCTCGTCGGCAACCAAATAACTATCTGCATCCGCGTCGAAGGCAAACAGCGAGGTGCCGTCTAGTTTCCCATCTTTGGCATTTACGCTCGCTTGGTTCCGCCGCGCGATGGCCTCTCCAAATGCGATGCCTACTCTATGTTCACCTGTCGCAATGGCGGAGAGCAATTCGGCGAACCCGTCGGGGCTATTGCTTAGGGCAAAAGGGGCCATCACTGCGCTCCCTAAAAATGGTCCAGGTGCAATGTGATGCCCTAGGCTCTCGGCCACAATGGCCGCGTCTAGCGGTTTTAATCCAACTCCTCCAAACTCCTCAGGAATAAGTAGCGCAGGAATGCCTAGATCGCTCAAGCCTTGCCAGATGGAAGCGTCAGAGCCACCATCGGCATACTCTCGCACTTTATCCAGCGGCACGTTATCTTCCAAGAATCTATTAACGTTATCCTTGAGAAGAGTTTGTTCTTCAGAAAGTCCAAATCTCATATCTTATCTCCTACACCGCGTTCTTTTCGATTTTGGGCTCTCTAGGCATTCCCAGACCTCGTTCACTTATAATGTTTTTCTGGATCTGAGATGTGCCGCCTCCGATTATTAATCCTAAGTAGTACATGTATTCTCGCTGCCAACTCCCGGCTCCTCTCAGATGTGGATTATCGTCGTACGAGAGACCCACCTCACCCATAATATCGATTGCCAGGCCTTCAAGTTCGTGGCGCAGTTCAGTGCCTTGAAGCTTCGTAATCATCCTTGAGAGAGAAGCATCCTGGCCTGGGTTTAGTCGCGATGAGAGGACCCGCATGTCGTTGTACTTCATAGCTAATACACGCCCCTGAATTTTCATCAATCGATCTTTATAAATGGGGTTGTCGATCAATCGCTCGCCACCTGCGGTCTCTGTCTTCATCAGTTCGACGAGCGCATTTATTCTGGTTTGGGCTGTATTAGGAGGAGCCAATGTGTCTCGCTCGTGACCTAATATTGCGTTGGCAACCTGCCAGCCTTGTCCTCGTTCTCCAACGATTTGATTTTTAGGTACACGCACATCTGTAAAAAAAGTCTCGTTGAAATTGGCAACTCCTGTCATATCGACTAAAGGCCTTATTTCGATACCCGGTGTGGTCATCTCAAAAAGCAAAAAGGAAATGCCTTTGTGTTTTGGAGCGTCAGGCTCACTGCGAACAAGGCAGAATATCCAGTCTGCGAGGTGCGCGGTGCTCGTCCATATTTTTTGACCATTTACTACCCACTCGTCGCCGTCCAAGATAGCTGCCGTAGTTAATGAAGCAAGATCGCTGCCCGCGCCGGGCTCTGAATAGCCTTGGCACCAGATCATATCACCGTGAATAGTTGGTCTGATGAATTTTTGTTTTTGCTCTTCGGTCCCCATCTCTAGAAGTGTGGGAACTAGCATTGAAATTCCTTGTCCTCCAAGTCCAGGATTGATTCGGCTTTTTGAAAATTCCTCACCAATTATTCTGGATTTGATGATGTCTGGCTCTGCGCCGAAGCCGCCATATTCTTTGGGTATTGTTCTGCAGGTATAGCCATTTTCAATCAGGAGTTTCTGCCAGTCCTTAGCCTGTTCTCCCCTCAGATCGCCGCCTTTTGGTGCTTTATCCGAATTATTGTTCAAAAATTTGACTACGTCGGAGCGAAAATCGTCGTACTCTGGCCCAAATGATAAATCCATGGATCTTTCCTTATCTCTTAATCTATCTAGGCTAGGCGACCTTCAAAAAAGAAATCTCGGATCAATATTCTCTAGCCCGGCTAAACAATCTACTCTGTACTGATGTCAGTCGCAATAAGGAGTCAAGTCAGAAGTAGGGTTAACAAAGGATGAGCCTATTTAGTTTGATAGGATAAGGACTCTTGGATTGAGTCAAGCGCGGAGATATTGGCGATGAATAAAGACGTAAATGGAACATCATTTAGGATGTTGCAAACCATGTCTGAAATGCAAGAGGAGCATAACCAACTCGTACACGCTCAATGGCGTGAACAAGGATTCCGATTTTATCGAGCGATTTGGGTTGAATGTGCAGAGATGCTTGATCATTTTGGCTGGAAATGGTGGAAGAAACAGGATCCCGATATCGACCAGGTGAAGTTAGAACTGGTTGATATCTGGCACTTCGCAATGAGTGAGCTGATGATCAAAGGAGAGATAGATGAAAGACTAGCTGACCTAATGATGCAACCGGTCGATCACGCTGTTGACTCGGAGGCCTTTAGAATTTGCATTGAGAAGTTAGCCCTCGATTGTCTAAATACTGAATCCGTAGATGTTCAAATATTCAAGAATACGATGAACGCACTGGGCATGAGTTATCAGGAATTATTCGAACTGTATATTGGTAAAAACACTCTCAACCGATTCAGACAAAACAATGGTTATAAAGAAGGGTTGTATCAAAAAACGTGGAGTGGGAAAGAGGACAACGAACACCTCATAGAAATCTTGTCTGGTCTTGACTCAGAACCTGAGTCGCTTGCTGCTCAGCTTTACAGCGCATTAGAGGTGCGATATCAAAGTGCTGCCTTGTGAGCACCTTAAAACCAAGTGGGTCGCTAATTGGCGACCAGACTTCATAGGCACTCTGGTTTTTCTTGTCTGCCAGTCAGAAATTTTACTTATTCGAAAAAAGACAGGTCATGGAAGAGGCCAGATAAACGTTCCAGGGGGAAAAATTGAACCGGGCGAAACGGCTCAGCAGTGCGCTATTCGTGAAATGAGTGAAGAGGTAGGAATTTACGTTAAAGATCCTGATTTGTGTGCAGAAGTTCGGTTTGTTGATTTAGTGGGTCCCCAGTGGTTGGGCTTCGCATTTCTAGCTCAAGATTATGGAGGGGAGCCACAAGAGACTTTGGAAGCGTTACCATTTTGGTGTCGATTAGAAGCGATTCCTTATGACGAGATGTGGGAGAGTGACAAATATTGGTTCCCAAAGGTATTGAATAGATGCGGTCAGATAAACAAGGAGCCGTTTATGCTTGATGTGTTGTCGGGTCGAGAAGGTTTGCTGGACGTGAATTTTTATTGATTCGGGCCCCGTACGTTAAAATGCATATGTACACCTAGAGAACAAAATGCGAATAGGAATCTCGGTTAACTCAACTTACTCTGGAAAAAATTCTAGACAGGGCGTGAGAGATGTTCTCGAGCGGGTGTCCGCTGCCAGCCGTAGCGACCTAGACAGCTTATTTTTCGGAGACCATCACGTAACTCGTTTTACCTATTTTCAGAATACTCCGATATTAGGTAGAGCCCTTTCCGAATGGGGGGGTAAACCAGCCGGAGCGCTTTATCTCTTGCCACTTTGGAATCCAGTGGTGCTTGCTGAGCAGATTGCAACATTGGCATCGATAGCGACTGGAAGATTTGTTTTGCAATGTGGGTTGGGCTGGAGTGAGGCTCAAAGCAATGGTCTTGGGGTTCCTTATAAAGAGCGAGGAGCGATGTTAGAGACGAGTCTGGATGTGATGAGAAGGCTTTGGAGTGGCGAATCAGTGAGCGAAGATAAGTTCTGGTTCATTGACGAGGCTATTTCTCGCCCAACGCCACCGGAGCCTATAGAAGTATGGATCGGTGCCTCGGCCGAACCTGCTATTGAGAGAGCAGCAAGAATCGCCGATGGTTGGTTAGCTGCTCCAAGTTACGCATTAGAAGACCTAAGGATTCAGTTGGGCCAATATAAGGGTTATCTGGAGGATTTTGACAAACAGAGCAGAGCAGTAGCGATCCGTCGCGATATATTTATTGCTGAGCATACAAAGGAAGCCAGTAAGTTTAGAGATTCTATTCGCGCAAAAGGACACAGGGGCTTCGATGAAGACGCACTTATAATAGGCACCTCAAATGAGGTGGCTGATCGGTTTTCAGAGCTGGCCGCTCTTGGATTTACCGATATTGTCGTAAGGAATATCTCTGCTGATCAGGGCGATGCGATCGCTACGATCGAGAGCCTCTATGAGGTAAAGAGAATACTTGGCTTGCTTTAGACTATCCAACTAGCTCGAAGGTGACTCCGGCATGAAGAGGAAGTCTATGTAGGAGTTGGTCGCCGATTACGCTTGCTGGCGTCCAAAATCCGCCACTCTTTTTTATATCGTCGTGTGCAAGTGCCAAGGCGCTTTCAACGATCATTTTCGCTGTAGATCCGTAGCCTGGGTCTTTATCTCCTTTTACGATTGCGTGCAGATCGAGGCTCTCGTCATCGGGATGCTTTGCTTTAAGTTCTATTTCAAAAAAGCCTCGTTCCTGATCCTGTTCAGAAGGGCCTTCACCGGGTTTTGGAATTAAGCGCTTTATAATCCTTCGAGTAGGTGGCGCAGCTAAGGTCGCCATTGCAAGCCCAGTAGCAAGACCAAGGCCCGTCGCACCAAGGAACCCAGTCGGTCCGCCGCGTGTGAGAATCCCTTCATCGTATCTGAAATTGCTTCCATACATATCGCCAAGTAGTTCTGCGCTGCGCCTCACGACTCTAGTATTGATTGGTCCCATTACGAATGGCGCGACCCAGGAGTCGAAGTCCTCGTCATAAAAAGGGCTAATTCTGTCCGGACCATCAGCTCCCCGGAAGTTATTGTTGAGTAGATATGGATCGGTCAATTGTGATCTAAGGTTCTTATCCTTCTCCACTTTCTCAACCATGGCTAGCCCGCTATCCGCCGTGCCCCCACTCATGCCACCCTTGGCAGTTCGAAGCCGGAATTTAATATGTCTGGCAGGCACGCCGTGTCGAGCGATCATTTCTTTTTGCAAGAAGTAGGCACCGATGTCGGAAGGAATGCTGTCAAAGCCGCAAGTATGCACAATTCGCGCGCCCGAATTTTTGGCGCTTTCATCGTAAGCCGAAATCATTTCTCTCATCCAGAGTGATTCGCCGGTTAGGTCACAGTAATCGGTGCCGTATTCAGCACACGTGGCAACGAGTTTCGAGCCATATTTGCTATATGGCCCAACGGTAGTCAGCAGCACTTTAGTTTTTTGCACTAGTTCTTTGAGTGACTCTTCGTCGTCACTGTTGGCGATTAAGACGTCTATATCACGTTGATTTCTGACGCTATCTAGTTTCGCTTCATTCCTACCCGCAATTGCCCAGCTGATGTTTCCATCGCCGTATTGGGCATGCATATAGTTGGTCGCTATTCTTCCCGTAAAGCCACTCGCGCCCCAAATGATGACATCGAATTCTCTGTTTTCTCTGGAAGTGTTGGTCAAAATCGTTCTTTATCTGCCCAAATCAGCATCACTCCTGCGAGCGCGACGCCCATTGGCATGAAGGAGAGCATGCATCTCTTCAATGTTTAGACCGCCGTCGTTATCTCGGTCTACCATTTTAAAGCCTTGCACTAGCATTTTTTTATAGCGTTTGGGCAGCTCTTTCCAACTCACCTTTCCATCCAGGTCTTTATCAAGTATTCCTACCATTTGAACGGTCCGAGTGAGCGCTTTGTCATGAATAGGTTCCTCTGTCGTCTCGTTTACATAAGTAAAACTAAAGGCACCGTAAAGCATTTCATCCCAGCTCTGTTGACCCCAAGGAACAGTTCTAGTTGGATCTGGATTGCCTGGATTGTTCGCAGAGTTGTCATACCAGGTTGTGTGGATCAATTTACTACCAGCCGCGACCTCCAACGGCTCTACAAACTCGTACGTACGTTGCCAATTGAAGTCATAGTTAGGAACAGAAAGAATGGTTTCTCTCTTTCCGTCCTTGTGCAGGATCTCGAACTTCGATGCAACCCCTCTATAGTGGGAGTGAGGGACCAGATCATGCAGGACTGCATCTTCGGTGAATTCAAAATAGGCAAGTTCCTGGTGTCGCGGCTCGTGTGCGGGAATTTCGATCGAGTAATCCATTACAACGTCTTGCCTGTAAAAGTTTTGTGGTTTGTTTCTGTGGAAATAGAGGCCGATTTTCGAAACGTCGGTGGCTGATTTGCCGTTGGGTGTGTAGTGAATTTGGAAGGTAAATTCACCGCCGGGTGCTATGTAGACACCGGTGTCTGAAGGCATTTCGTTGGATTCTTGCCCAGGGGCATATCCAATCAGATAGTTATCAAAAACCCCGGAATTCCCTCCCGCTGCTACTGTCTCCGCATCTATAGACCCAGCGAGAATATGATGAACGACCTCGCGATCGCCAGGCACCACCGTAGCGGCCTTGACCCAAACTCCTGCATCCATTGGGTTTGGCAGGCTTGGATATTGATAATCGACGACACCTGACGGTGGGATATTGTACTCAGGAAGCTCAAGTACGAGGTCGGGTTGTCCCAGCGGCCAATCGAGCGGAATGACTTTAGTGTCGGCGAGTGGGTCAGGACCGCTACCTCTCGGCGCGCCTGCCTCAATCCAATGCACGAGCGTCTTTGTTTGTTCCGTAGAAAGCGACTTATCGTCTTTCCACACGCCGATATGCGGATCTGCGTGCCAAGGTGGCATTCTTTTAGTTCTCACGACCTCTCGTATCATGGGCGCCCAACCTCGGACTGTTGAATAGTCATCCATCGCCCATGGCCCTAGCCCACCATCTGTGTGGCATGTGACACATTTCTCTTGAAGCATCGGCGCGATAGTTTCGCTGTAGCTAATTTTGGAGTGATCTTTACTACGTTCAGCAAAATTAATTAGGCAGCCCATTGTTTCTCTGGTGGGAGTCTCGATTTTCTCGCCCGCAATAACACTATCAATCGCTAGTGAGGCAAAGTGTTCAGAGGCCGTCGCCTTTTGTCTTTCGTATGATTGTCTGTCATTAATCGGCCCGCGGTAAGCCACACTCCAATTTTTAGGATCGATCACCAGTACTTCTGCCGTTCTAATCAAACCGAGCGACTCGCCAACTAGCTGTGTTTCATCGTCAAGAATAGGGATATCTATCCCGTATTTTTCAGCTTCTTCTCTTATTGTTGTGCGGTGATCTTGGAGGTTCGAGTTAACCATGAAAAACTGGGCCCCCTGATCCGCATACTTATCTCTAAGGTCTTTGAATTCTCCGATTGCATTTCTGACAATAGGGCATCCATTACCTTGTACCATTATGACGATTGCGCTGGCATTGCGGTGATAATAGAGCTCGTGCGCGTCACCCATATGATCGAGCAGCATGAAATTATCGACTCGTTCAAGCGCATACGCTCCCTGAAGAGCATTGCTCATGGCAATCAGGCAGATGAATTGATTAAGTAATTTGAATTTTCTTAGACCCATGATGCTCACCAAAGCTTTTCGTGTATTAGAATAACGACTATACGGAAGAGATCTCAGAGAGCAAGGTTGCTCGTGCTCAATTTTTTTGATTGATATCAATTCAGCTTTGAGCCTTTACCTGACCTCTTTGAGAGCTGTTAGAGTGCCTCGAGAAAATCGAATATGGCATCGTAGGCTTCCGCATATTCCTGATCTGAAAAACCGCTGTGATTACCATTTTGAATAGTGATTAGTTCATTTTGAGAGTCTAGGCTCTCGTGTAGAGCGGTGGCCTGATCAAAGGGGACCCGAGTATCCTGATCCCCGTGCACGCTGATTATTGGGGGCGTATCATCGGATATTAAATAAAGCGGAGAGGTGGCTGCGATCCTCTTTGTTTTATCGGATGATTCTCCTATCCAAAGCGCTGCATCATTTTTTTGAGGATTAAACTCTTTAGAATACTCAAGGAAAGATTCCATATCTGAGATGCCGAACCAATTAACGATCGCATTTGGTGAATATTCGAGCTTACATGGGTGCTCTCCTGAAGCGTTCGTCATTCCCACGAGCAGGGCGAGTTGACCGCCAGCGCTTGCTCCGGAAACAACAATCCGATCAAACATGATGTTCATCGACTCTAGTACATCAAGGGATCTTTTATATCCGCACAAAACGTCGTCCAGAGCCTTCATTGCCATACCTGGTCCTGTCCGATAGTTGAGTGCTACGGCATTCCAGCCCCTCCTTAAATATGGCACTAACCAGCTGATCTCAGTGGATTTGTCGCCGCGTATTCCGCCGCCTCCATGTATCCAGACTACAAGGGGACTAGGCTCTGGGTCGACTTCAAAGCGTGGTTCGACCTCACCGAGTCTGGAGCCTTGAATAAAGATGTCCATCGACTGCTGGATATTTGGCCCGTAAGCAATATTCGTTTGAACACCGACCTTATGGGCCCAATAACGCGAAGTTTCGCTTGCCCATATCGGAAATATAAATGCCAGGCTAAGAACAACCATGTAAGACTTTTGAAGAACCGACATAAAAGCATTCCTAAACTTGGTGTATATCGTACCAGAGAAGCGTGGCTCCAATTGTGGCTGAAGGTGCGATGATGGCATTAAGGAACGGTATAGCCATGCCCAGGCTCGCGCAAGAACCGAAAGCTAAACTAGTAAGCTTATTATCATTTATTATTGCAAGTGTATTTGCGAAGGTTTGATTAGCGTTTTCGGAAGGAACGTCTAAGTACTGAGCAGCAATACTTTGCGCGCTGATTATCAAAGACAATGGGACCAGAATTAAGTTGCCTACCGGAACCAGAGATAAGATGCCCACCAAAAAAATGCGTGGAAGAACATAGGTAAGTCTTGATGCCTCCCGTTTTGCGGAGCTGATCAGACTAGTATTTTCATTTCTTATCTCCTCATTTTGCACGGAACCGCTTGTTAGTCGAGATGCGCCTATAAGAAGAGATAGCTTCGCTAGACGGAATGAATTAAGGGTAGTTGAGATAATGTTGCTCAGCGCTCCACTCAAAAAAATCGATACTAAGTAGAGGATTACTTCGGCCGGGTACCATAGCCACTGAAGCCATCTTGGCAGTTTCTGTTCTGCTTGAAATCCGATCGCTTCTACGACAGGAATCGCGACGAAGAGCAACAGGACTATAAAAACGATAAGGGTGACCAACAAAATCGACAAAAGGAAGCCACGATATTGTCGAGAGCAGGCTAATTTGAGGCCCTGAGTAAAAAAATAGGCGCCTTTATAGATATCAGAAAACACTAACGCTCTTTGGTGTAAAAAAATGAATCACGCCGGTCATCCTGCCAACTTTTTTGTATGATAAAAAGGGCAGGTAAAAAATAGGGGGAGAGATGGAGAATCAGGTTGAGGGCATTAATGAGCCAAACGTAACCAGCTGGATGAAGGAGCGAATCGTCGCTTTAAAGCCTCCCTTGAATTTCGAGAAGATAGCAGGCGGACATTCAAATTTGACATTCAAGGTGTCGGATCAGGATGGAAACGCTTTTGTTATGCGGCGCCCTCCATTAGGGCACGTTTTAGAAAGTGCGCATGACATGGGTAGGGAATACAAAATTATCTCGAGTCTAAAAGGTTCCGTCGTTCCTGTAGCACCCACGATTGACCTTTGTCTCGATGCAGAGGTAAACGGCGCCCCATTTTATGTGATGGAATACGTCGCAGGCCCTGTTCCACATGATTCGTCTGTGGTGAGAGATAAAATCCCCGCCATGCAAGATCGTCTTCAGCTTAGTAAGGATGTTATCAGAGTGCTTGGAGAGCTGCATTTGTTGAATCCCGATGACGTAGGTCTGGGGGATCTTGGTCGAAAGGAGGCGTATCTCGAAAGGCAGTTAAAGAGATGGAGCAAACAGTGGGAGGCTACAGAGACTCATGAAGTGCCTGCGATGAACGAGAGCACTAAGCGATTGCGGGAGTCAATGCCGGAACAGGTGGGCGCGAGCATTGTGCACGGGGACTATCGCCTAGGCAATATGATCGTAAATGGCGGAGTAGTTAGCGCAATACTGGACTGGGAGCTATGTACGTTGGGCGATCCACTCGCGGATCTCGGTTACTTGCTAAACAACTGGTCCGCACCGGGTGAGGGCGAAGAGGATGTAAAGCCCACCAGCGCGGGAGGATTCGCGGACAGAGATGATTTGCTGGAGCAGTATGGCAGCTTGACCGGTAAAGACCTCTCGCAGATAAATTACTATAGGGCTTTTTCGCATTGGCGCTCGGCTGCGATTGGTCAGGGCGTATACAAGAGGTATTTGGTTGGAGCGATGGGAGAGAATCCGGACTATGATTTAGAGGCGAGCAAACGAGGAATAAACCTTTTGGCTGAGGCTGCGTTGGAGTTATTGGGTTAAAAAAAGGCGTGCCAGAGTAATCTGGGGGCAGCTCGAATTTGGGGAAGGACACTGTAAGGAAGGACTAATCGAGCTGCTTACACGCCTGTACAGCTAATATGTACAGTACAAAAATGGATGTCAACCATTTTGTACAGGTTTTGTTAAGTCAAAAATTCGGATTATTTGGATCTGAGGGTTGGAAATCGGTCTTTAAGCCGAAGGCAGACAGCGTTTGACTTGCCAATTCCAATTGGCCGCGGGCTTGGCCTACGTCCCTGGCAGCCTGGGCTAGTGTTCTGGAGTACTCCAACTGTTGAGATCCGATTGCGCCTTCAGAGCATGATGTTAAATATTGCGCTAATGCGTTTAGTTGATTTATTTCATTTACCAACTGTTTTATCGCCCCTTCATTTGAGTGGTCGGAGACAGACATAGCAA
>CACOYI010000022.1 GCA_902631405.1 K189A clade bacterium
TTACATAAGTACGCTTTCTCCTCACCTCGACGGTCACATTCCTGCCCGTTCGGCCTTGACCGGATTTTAATGTTCCCAGACTTTTGCGCTTAAGAGTGATTTTGTTACCGCCATCCGATTTATTTCGCTGCAGACTGGTCAAAAACTCTAACAAGATCTTTTTTTGCTCTTCCGAGACTATTTCATCTTCTTTTTTATGAGTCAGCCCGGCCTCTTTCATATGACCGAGAAGCCTGTCGACTGGAGTGCCAACAGAATCTGCTAGCTGTTTCACGGTTACATCCGTCATGTCAGATACCTATTTCCTCGGGTGTTTCTAGCAAATCTTGTTTTTTTGAACCACAATTATATCTTGCGCAAGATTTTATGCAGTTTCCTCAAACCAAGGCTCTCTAGCTTTCATTATCAACCTAGCCCCCTCAGACTCGTCAATGGTCGGCTCGATTTCTATCAACTCAGAAACAGACAATTCAGCCAAGTCTTCCATAGAGCTAACGGAGTTCCTTGATAAAGTTTTTGCAAGCTCAACCGTCATACCCTCCATCTGCAACAAGTCCTCATTTGGACCAGTCAGGTTATTAGCTTCTTCGTCAGCTATTGCTTTTGTCAATAAAGAATCCTTCGCCCTATCTCGAAGTTCACTAACGATTTCTTCATCAAAACCCTCTATCGATGACAACTCTTCTACCGGAACGTACGCAACTTCTTCCAGTGTTGTAAAGCCTTCCTCAACTAAAGCGCTTGCTACATCTTCATCTACTGACAAATAGTTAATGAAATCATCGATGAAGCTTTTCGCTTCGTCGTCTTGTTTTTGTGCGGCTTCCTGTTCCGTCATAATATTCAAGGACCAACCGCTCAGGTCACTAGCCAACCTCACGTTCTGCCCACCTCGTCCAATAGCTTGGGCAAGATTCTCCTCCGTTACTGCTACATCCATCGAACGACTTTCTTCGTCAAGAATTATTGAAGCTACCTCAGCAGGAGCCATAGCATTTATGGTTAATTGCGCTGGGTTATCGTCCCACAAAACTATGTCAATTCTTTCTCCCGCCAATTCTCCTGAAACTGCTTGCACACGGGATCCTCTCATCCCAACGCACGCACCAACAGGGTCGATTCTACCGTCGTTGGTTTTGACTGCTATTTTGGCTCGAGAGCCGGGATCCCTCGCCGCTCCCAAAATTTGAATCACGTCCTCTGAAATTTCTGGCACCTCTATCTTAAATAATTCCACCAGCATTTGACGGGATGTTCTTGAGAGCATCAACTGAGGCCCACGGTTATCAGATTTAATCTCGACTAACATTGCCCTCAGTCGATCTCCCACTCTGAAGATCTCTCTTGGAATAAGATGTTCCCTGGTCAAAATCCCCTCTGCATTATTGCCCAAATCAACAATGACACTGTCTCGGCCGAGTTTCTTAACGGTACCACTTACTATACTGTTGATTTTTCCATCGTAAGCCGCTGCTATTTGGTCTCTCTCAGCCTCCCTAACCTTCTGCACTATGACTTGTTTCGCTGTCTGAGCCGCAATTCTTCCGAATGCAACCGATTCAACTTGTTCTTCAAAAACAGAGCCAAAACTTGCTTCAGAATCCTTTTTTTGTCCCTGGGACAAATTTAGATGAGCGTCAGGATTAAACTCTTTCTCCTCACCATCTTCATCCACCATGTTTTCTTCATCGACGACAGTCCACCTCCTAAAGGTCTCATAGGAGCCATCATTCCTATCAATAGCCACTCGGAAATCAAATGTTTCCCCGTATCTTTTCCTCGTAGCAACTGCAAGCGCTAATTCCACAGCCTCAAAAAGAGTCTCTTTTGGAACGCCTTTCTCATTCGAAACCGAATCCACTACCATTAATATTTCTTTACTCATTTCATACTCGCTAAATTTCGGGTACTAGGCGAACTTTTCTAATCGCGTCGACTGGAATATTTCTATCCCCTATCTTATCTCTTAAAGTCAGTTCAAGATCTCCATGATCCAATAAAACGCCAGTCAGTTTCTTTCTCCCTTGAAAAGGCCGACTCAATCTCACATCGACGTTAAGCCCTATGCTCTCTTTAAAGTGCTGGTCCTTAAATAAAATCCGATCTAACCCTGGTGACGAAACTTCTAAGACATACGGCGAGGGAACAAGCTCTTCCATATCCAGGATATCACTAACATGCTCACTTACCGTTGCACAGTCGTCTACACTGATTCCATCTTCAGAATCGATGTACAAAACGACTTTCAAGTTATTTTTAAAGCCACCCTGTAACTCGAGCCCCCAAACCCTGTATCCCAACGCCTCTATAGTAGGTGCAACTAAACTTTCTAAATTCTTTGTACTTTCTTCCAACTATATGCCACCCAAAAAAATTCCGTTTTGGCATAAAAAAAGGGCCTTTCGCCCAATCTTTAATCCAATCTCATAACCAGGTTCCAATAGGATCAAACAACCAAATCTTGTTGGTAGCGGGGGCAGGATTTGAACCTACGACCTACGGGTTATGAGCCCGCCGAGCTACCAGACTGCTCCACCCCGCATCAACAAGGAGCTGGATTATAGTTTTGCTAGTTAACACCTGCAAGTTATTGAGCAGTGTTTTTGTATCTACTGAGTCAACCTTTGCAAGTTACGGATAGAAAAATGGTGCCGAAGGCGAGACTCGAACTCGCACGGGCCTAAGCCCACTACCCCCTCAAGGTAGCGTGTCTACCAATTTCACCACTTCGGCACATAACCTCAAAGATCCGGAATTTCTTCATTATCAACTTCTAATGCTGAGTCAGAGTCTTCATTCTCTTGATCCGATAATTCAATCATAGGAAGAGACGAGGAGGACTGCGTTCGCTCCTTAGCTAAGTAGGCTAAACCAAAGGAGAGAACAAAAAAGAACACCGCAAAGACCGTGGTCAATCTTGTTAAGAAGTTAGCCCCTCCAGAGCTGCCAAAAACCGTCCCGGAAGAGCCACTGCCAAACGCTGCTCCCACGTCAGCCCCCTTTCCCTGCTGCAAAAGCACTAGCCCGATTAGTGCGAGAGCATCTAGGACCAAAAGAACCATAAATACTTTCTCTATATTTCCCATATTTCCATACTCACAATAAAAGGAACCAAGAACAAATATCCGACTTTAGCGCGAGCCGCAGATCCTAACAATTTTTTCGAACTCCGACACGTTCAAGCATGATCCACCAACCAGGACTCCATCGATATCTCCTTCTTTCAAAAACGAACCGCAGTTATGAGCTGAAACACTTCCTCCGTAGAGTATCCTTAAATTCCCCCCCAGAGTTTCGCCTAAAGATGAAACTTTCTCTCTGATTCGCTCATGCATCGATTGAGCTTCCGACGGACTTGCCGTTTCTCCAGTTCCAATAGCCCAAATTGGTTCGTACGCAATACTGAGATTATCCAATAGTGCCGCGTCGTTCGCTTCTCTTAATATGTCGAGTTGACCCAAGACCTTTTCAACGGCATGACCACTCTTTCTATCTGCCAGCGTCTCCCCTACGCAAAGTATAGTTTTGAGCCCAGCCCTGTTAGCTGCCTGAAGCTTTTGCAACACCTCCTCCTGACTCTCTAGGTGCAAGGCCCGACGCTCGGAGTGGCCTATAAGCGTCCACGTCCCGCCACATTCCAAAATCATCTCAGATGAGATATTCCCAGTATAGGGACCAGCTTCGAACGCGCTGAGATCTTGAGCACCAAGAGACACGTTTTTTCGAATTAAAGCCCGGAGCTGAGTTAAGAAGATAACGGGCGGACAAACGACAACGTCCGCTCCATCTATTTCTAGGAATGCTTTCAGATAGCTTTGTACTAATTCGATTCCACCGTTGCATTTCCAATTAGCAACTACCAAACTTTTTTTACCCATAGTCTATTTTTTATCAGTCAACCAAAACGTGCCTGAGATTAATTCAAGTTCCTAGTCTTTGAGAATAGAAACAGCGATCGACTCTAAATGACCTCCTATGCTTTCAATTTCTTGCCTGCTTTGCCCTTCTATCATTATTCTCACAAGAGGCTCAGTGCCAGATTTCCTTACCAATATCCTCCCTCTTTCACCTAGTCGATCCGTACAACTACTAATCTCCGCACAAAAACTATGGTCCAAGATTAGCGACTCCGGATCTTTGCATCTAATATTCTTTAGAATTTGCGGGTATTTTGAAACAGCATTTCCTAACTCAGCCAAGCTTTTCTTTTCCCGATTAATAATCTCGAGAATCTGAAGAGCGGTTATCAAGCCATCTCCGGTGTTAGTTTTCTTTAAATTTAATATATGTCCTGAACCCTCGCCTCCTAACAACCAACCTTTTTCCTTCATTGCTCTGATGACGTTTCTATCCCCTACGTCAGCTCTGAAGAAAGGTATTCCTTTATCTCCAAACGCTAGCTCGAAGGCCATGTTAGTCATATGCGTACCCACTACTCCGCCGAATTCTTCGCCTCTATCAAGAAGATCTATTGCTAAAAAGTAGAGAATATCGTCGCCATCTATCAAGCTCCCTTGATGGTCTACCAGGCAAACGCGGTCACCATCTCCGTCGAATGCGATTCCGATATCTGCCTTTTCTCTCGCTATCGTTTCCTGCAAAAATACAACATCAGTGGAACCACAATCCTTGTTAATATTCAGGCCATCGGGCGAGCTCGCTATGAATATTGGGTTCAGACCCAGCTTTGAGAAAACTAGTGGAGCGACTTGATAGGTGGCTCCATTTGCACAGTCAACCACAATCTTGAGATCCTGGATTGCAAGAAGCGAGCCAACCTGACCCGCGCAAAAACCTGAATATCGTTCCTGAGCGACCGTCAACCTGTTGGCTTTTCCCAGCTCAGCCGCCGGAACTGTTTTGATCGGTTGGACAAGAAGACTCTCAATCACAAGCTCGTCTCTGTCTTGGAGCTTTTCCCCATTTCCATCGAAGATTTTAATACCATTATCTTCGTATGAATTATGCGACGCACTAATAACTATCGCGCCGTCAGCTTCAAACTCCCGGGTGAGGTACGCAATTCCAGGAGTAGGCATCGGCCCCAATAGTTCCACGGTCGCTCCAGCCGAAATAAGACCCGATTGCAACGCAGACTCGAGCATATAACCCGATATCCTCGTATCCTTCCCTATAAGAATCTTCGCTTCATTGCCGCTATTTAGAAAATAGCGGCCAATGGCCCAGCCAAGCCGAACGCACCAATCTGGGGTTATAGGACTTTGACCAACCCGCCCCCGTATTCCGTCCGTTCCAAAGTATTTTTTTTCCAAAGCACCACCTCTCCCCTGCAGATAACCATGGCCTAATCTGACAGAGCTCTTAGAGTCATTAGCCCATCAAAAGTCTGGGCTACATCGTGCACTCGGACAATATTAGCACCCTGTTTTACTGCTAAGACGGCCGCTGTGACACTCGCTTGTAATCTTTCATTAACGTCTCTACCAACTATATCGCCAAGAAAAGACTTTCTCGACAACCCAACCAGAAGAGGTACCCCAATAGATCCAAAGGATTCTAAAGTCTTGAATAGTTGGATATTGTGCTCGAAAGTTTTGCCAAATCCAAACCCTGGATCGACCACCAACCTACTCCTGCAAACACCAATTTGCTCGAGATTCTGGACCTTTTTTTCAAGATACCCTCTCACTTCCGCGACGATGTTTGAATAAGTGGGATTATTCTGCATATTCTGCGGGTTTCCCTGCATATGCATGATCACATATGCGCAATCAGAATCGGCTATCACCTCGAACATTTGGGGGTCCCTGCCTCCGGATATATCGTTTATTACGTCCGCACCGGCTTCCAGAACAGCTTTCGCCGTCTTTGCATGAAACGTATCCACGGAAATCGTTACAGGTAACTGAGCTAGGCATTCAACGACGGGCAGGATCCTCTCAATTTCTTCTGGCGCAGCTATGAACGCTGCCCCGGGCCGACTCGAACTTCCTCCTATATCTAAAAAGGTCGCGCCATTCCCTATCATCGCCTGAGCGTCAAGCTCGATTCTCTCCAAACTGGGCGTCGAATGAGAATAGTATTTTCCGCCATCGAAAAAGGAATCCGGGGTCACATTGATGATGCCCATGATCTTAGGTTGATCTAAGCTGACTCTCTTCTCTCCGCATGTGAGAGAGTACAATCCCGTACGCCCCCTAACCCTCTGGAGCAGGACCCCCTATAGGCGTCTCTCCTTCCGGCCCAGGTTTCTCCCCTTTCGAACTCGGATCCTCGTCTAACGGGACTCTCGGCTTAGCGCCCGCCATTATATCATCGAGTTGATCTGCGTTCAGCGTTTCATAATCCATCAGCGCGTCAGCCATTACATGCAGTTTTTCTTCGTTCTCCGCTAACAGCTTCGCCGCCTCGGCATAACAGCCGTCTATGATTTTTCTAACCTCTTCGTCTATCGCCCTGGATGTATCCGGGGAATGGGGTTTTGGTTTTGCGCCTGCTGACATACCGAGAAACACTTCTCCATCATCCTCATCGTACATCAATGGGCCCATTCTCTCCGAGAGTCCCCATTTTGTTACCATGTTTCGCGCCAATTGCGTTGCCCTTTCTATGTCATTTGAGGCTCCCGTTGTCACATACTCTTTGCCTAACGTCATTTCTTCTGCTATTCGGCCACCAAAAAGGCTGCAGATCTGCGATCTTATACCCTGCCTACTCATGCTGTAACGGTCTTCCTCGGGCAGGAACATTGTCACCCCCAAAGCTCTGCCTCTGGGAATAATGGTTACTTTGTAGACTGGATCATGGTCAGGTACCAATCTGCCGACTATCGCATGACCGGCTTCGTGGTAAGCAGTATTTCTCTTCTCTTTATCTGACATAACCATTGATTTTCTTTCTGCGCCCATCATTATTTTATCTTTCGCTCTGTCGAATTCCTCCATCGAGACGAGACGCTTGCTTGCCCGGGCTGCGAAGAGAGCTGACTCATTAACCAGGTTTGCTAAATCTGCACCCGAAAATCCTGGGGTTCCTCTCGCAATAATACTGGCATCGACATCTTCCCCTACAGGCACTTTGCGCATGTGTACTTTTAGGATTTGTTCTCTGCCACGAATGTCGGGCAATCCAACTACTACTTGACGATCGAATCTCCCCGGCCTTAACAACGCTGGATCCAAAACGTCGGGCCTGTTCGTCGCCGCAATAACAATTATTCCTTCATTACCCTCGAAGCCATCCATTTCGACCAATAGCTGGTTCAGGGTTTGTTCTCGTTCATCGTGACCTCCGCCTAGACCGGCCCCTCGGTGACGGCCGACAGCATCTATCTCGTCAATGAATATTATGCATGGAGACTGTTTTTTGGCCTGCTCAAACATATCTCTTACACGGGAGGCTCCAACCCCCACAAACATTTCAACAAAATCTGAGCCGGATATGGAGAAAAACGGAACTTTCGCTTCACCAGCAATGGCTTTTGCCAAAAGTGTTTTGCCCGTACCTGGTTGACCTACCATCAGGATTCCACGTGGTATGTGTCCACCGAGCTTTTGGAATTTCCCAGGGTCCTTAAGAAATTCCACTAGCTCCTGCACATCCTCTTTCGCCTCATCTACCCCAGCAACATCAGCGAAAGTGGTCTTTATTTGATCTTCTGATAGCAGCTTCGCTTTGCTTCTTCCAAAGGCCATAGGCCCGCCTTTACCGCCAGCACCGCCCTGCATTTGTCTCATGAAGAAAAGTGCTACTGCCAGAATGATCAATATCGGAAAGCTTGCAACCAAAAGCTGTGTCCAAACACTTTGCTTCTCGGGCTGTTTTATCTCAAACCTAACTCTATTCTCTCGCAGGACTTCAGACAGGGCTGGATCATACTGAAAACCCACGACTGAGTATTTTTCTCCAGCGCCATCCTCAGCGAGAATCTCATTCCCCTGAATTACCGCGTTTCTTATTTCACCTTGCTCGACCAGATCGACAAAGTCAGAGTAGGCTAGAGCCTTATCCGTTTCAGCGGGGCCAAAATTGTTGACGACTGTGAGCATTACCGCCAAAACAATTACCCAAAGAAGAATATTCTTGCCCATAGTCGTCCCTAAATTCTTTTATCTAAAAACACTGGATCTCCACATTTTGAGCAAACCCATGTGAACATAACGTATATCAAAGGGTGCGTCCAAGAGTCATCGTCCTGCCTTGAAACCATCAGCCACCACAAAAATTTCTCTTGACTCCGATCTTGAAGCCGATGGCTTAAAAAGCACGGTTTTTAAGAAACACTCCTTGGTTACTGCTGTAAAACTCTGAGCTTCAGAACCTTGAAAAAGTTTGGCTACCATCTTCCCCCCGGGCGCCAAATATTTAAACGCGGTGTTTAAAGCATCTTCAGCCAATTCTCTTGACGCACTATCGTCTACTATTCTTACCCCGCTTATGTTTGGGGCCATATCTGATAATACAAGGTCTAATTTTTTCGACCCCAATATTCTTTCAATTTCCTCAGAAACCCTTGGCTCATTGGATTTACCTCTTATCACCTTCGCCAACCCGGAAGATTTAAATGGCGAGGGATCTACGGCGATATAGAGGTTTTGGTGACCTGAGAGCTTATCTTCAATGTATCTCACCCAGCCCCCGGGTGCAGCGCCAAGTTCAAGTATGCCCTGTCTTGGTTTGACCAAATCAAATTTCGCATCTAGCTCCTGGAGCTTGAAGTAAGCTCGCGATACCAGCCCTCGCCCTTGCGCTTTTTTTAAAAAAAAATCTTCTCCTTGGAAGCGTCTCCAGCCACCAGTTTTTTTCTTCCTGCTCAAGGTGCAATCACATCAAATCTACTTGATAAAAGACTGGGTAACATTATGATCTCCAAAATTTTGTTCGCCGGACATGACAGATAACTCAATAAACAGTTCTACCAGGAAAAAATGCAGGCAGATAGGCCATCATCTAAGGCCAATAGTAACAGTCGGCAACTCCGGAATCACAGGCGGGGTTATAGAGGAGATGCGAAGAGCCCTTCATGATCACGAACTTATCAAAGTTAAGCTGAACATCGAAAAAAAATCTGAGAGAGCGCGCGAAGTTAACAATTTGAGCGCTACCTTAGAAGCTCATTTTATTCAACTAATCGGAAAAAACGCTCTTCTATATAAAAAAAACCCTAGTGCGAGCAGCTCTTCGCTCTCCAATGTTTCTAAGTACGACCAAGCGTGATTATCGATATGGCGCAGTTTCGCAAGATCGTCCTATGACCCTGCTATTCGACGTGACGCGCCGCGGAGAAAAAAGTGATTTTCTAGAGATGTTCAACCTTGATTATTTCATAATCCTTGACACCGCTCGGCGAACTCACTGACGCCACATCACCAGTGACTTTTCCGATCAGCGCTCTCGAAATCGGCGAGAGTACAGAAATTTTTCCCTGCTTTAAGTCCGCCTCATCTTCACCAACAATTTGATAAGTCGTTTCATCATCACTATCCTCGTCGACGATGGTTACGGTTGCCCCGAAAATCACCTTACCGGTAGCAGGTATCTTCGCTACATCAATTATTTGTGCATCGGCCAGCTTGGACTCAATGTCTTGAATGCGGCCCTCATTCAGGGATTGCTGCTCTCGAGCAGCATGATATTCTGCATTTTCTTTCAAATCACCATGAGCACGGGCTTCAGCGATATCTTTCACTATCGACTGACGGATCTCCCCTTTTCTCTGGGCCAGCTCCCTCCTTAGAGACTCCGCCCCATTTACCGTCATTGGTATCGGCATTCTCTATCCCCCCTGCCCCAACGAAAGATCCTGAAGCCTCCTAACTATGTTCGTCTCTCCCTGTTTGATCGCCATAATAACAGCTTCTCCTCCCGCCAAAGTAGTGCTGCAGAAAACTTTATTTTTCAAAGCCAACTTCCTAATAACGGATGAATCCTCTATCGACTTTCTACCTTCTGTCGTATTGATAATGAAATCAATTTGCTCATTCTTCAACAAGTCAGCAACGTCGGGTCTACCTTCATTCACTTTCTGAACTTTGCTACACACCAACCCATGTCCCTGCAACGCACGTTGTGTGCCCGAAGTTGCGACTATCTCAAAACCGAGATCGACCAACTGTTTGCCAAGATCCACTATCCCTTCTTTGTCTGAATCTTTGACGCTAAGGAATGCACGTCCACGCTGCGGGATCAATTCACCAGCACCCGCAGAAGCCTTTCTGAAAGCTTCTGCAAAGTTTTCCCCTACACCCATTACCTCTCCAGTAGACTTCATCTCTGGACCGAGTATTGGGTCAACTCCAGGAAATTTGTTAAACGGAAACACCGACTCTTTTACGTGGAACAGGCTAGGAATAATTTCCTCCTGAAACCCAACCTCTTCGAGGGATCTCCCCATCATGAGACGCGCAGCAATCTTAGCAAGAGATACTCCGATGCATTTAGACACGAATGGTATAGTCCTAGACGCTCTCGGATTTACCTCGATGAGAAAAATCTCACCATCCTGGACCGCCAACTGAACATTCATTAAACCCACAACGCCAAGCTCCTTCGAAATTTTTATCGTTTGTTGCCTAATTTTGTTTTGGATATCCGTTGATAACCTGTAGGGTGGCAGGGAACACGCTGAATCACCTGAATGGACGCCTGCTTGCTCGATGTGCTGCATAATTGCGCCAACCACCGCCTTCTCCCCATCACTTACAAGATCTACATCTACCTCAAGGGCGTGATCCAAAAATCTGTCCAAAAGGACGGGCGACTCATTTGAGACTTCAACGGCTGATCGCATATACTGTCTCAGCTCTTGTTCCCCGTAGACAATTTCCATTGCCCTCCCCCCGAGAACGTAAGAAGGTCGGACCACTATTGGATAACCTATCTCGTTAGCACTCGCCACAGCCTCATCAATCTCTCTCGCGAGTCTGTTTGCTGGTTGACTCAACCGCAGCTCTTCTACCAGTTTTTGGAAACGCTCCCTATCTTCAGCTCTATCAATCGCATCTGGACTGGTACCGATAATTGGCACCCCAAAACTTTCTAAACCTCTCGCGAGCTTAAGGGGAGTTTGCCCGCCAAACTGCACGATCACACCTTGAGGTTGCTCAACTTCTGCAATTGCTAAGACATTCTCTAATGTTAGCGGCTCAAAGTATAAACGGTCCGAGGTATCATAATCTGTTGAGACAGTTTCAGGGTTGCAATTGACCATGATGCTCTCGAACCCCTCTTCCCGAATTGCTTGCGATGCGTGAACACAACAATAATCAAACTCTATACCTTGTCCGATCCTGTTTGGCCCACCACCCAACACCATTATCTTCTGATTCTGAGAGGGATTTGCCTCACACATCTCTTCATACGTTGAATACAAATAAGCCGTAGGCGATCGAAACTCGCCGGCGCACGAGTCGACCCTTCTAAACACAGGTTTAACGTCAAACGAATGTCTCTTATTCCGAACAGCTCCCTCGTCTGTACCCAGCAACTGTGCCAACCGGTGATCTGAAAAACCCTTTCTCTTCCATCTGAGCCAATCACTTTTCATTGCTTCATTGAAATTAGATTCTCTTATGAGGCCTTCTTCCAATACCAAATCTTCAAGTTCCGCAAGAAACCAGCGGTCTATCGAGGTTTCTTGGTGCAACTCTTCTAGACTGAAACCTTCTCGAAACGCCTCTGCAACGAACCATAACCTCTCGGCACGGGGGCTTCTCAGATTGAGTTTTATTAAGTTCCTTCGATCTTTTTCTTCATTTTCAAAAGGGGAATCAAGACCTGACATGCCAGTCTCTAGACCTCGAATCGCTTTCTGCAATGACTCCTGGAATGTGGAACCTATCGCCATAACTTCCCCCACCGACTTCATCTGGGTCGTTAACCCTGAATCGGCCTGAGAAAATTTTTCAAAAGCAAACCTCGGTATTTTTGTGACTACATAATCGATGCTCGGCTCAAAAGAGGCTGGAGTCGCTCCACCAGTTATATCGTTTTCTAGTTCGTCTAAGGTGTAGCCAATTGCAAGTTTTGCGGCAACCTTCGCTATTGGGAACCCAGTTGCTTTTGATGCCAACGCGGAGGACCTTGAGACCCTTGGATTCATTTCTATAACAACTATTCTGCCGTCATCGGGACTTATTGCGAATTGGACATTAGAGCCACCTGTCTCCACTCCAATTTCTCTTAGGACTGCGATGGATGCATCTCGTAAGAGCTGATATTCCTTGTCCGTTAAGGTCTGAGATGGAGCGACGGTAATGCTATCGCCGGTGTGAACCCCCATTGGATCGAAATTTTCAATCGAGCAAACTATGATGCAGTTGTCTTTTTTGTCTCGAACCACCTCCATTTCGAACTCTTTCCAACCCAGCAAGGATTCGTCTATAAGTAATTCACTCGTGGGCGATAAATCTAGTCCTCGTCCACAAATCTCCTCGAACTCTTCTTTGTTGTAGGCGATACCCCCACCACTCCCACCAAGAGTGAATGAAGGTCGGATGATACAAGGGAAACCTACCTGTTTCTGAACCTGAATCGCTTCTTCCAGGCTATGACAGATAGCCGAGCGAGGGGTCCCGAGACCTATTTTTTTCATCGCCTTGTCAAAAAGCTCTCTGTCCTCGGCCTTATCAATAGCTTCTTTTGACGCCCCAATCATTCGACACGAGAATTCCTCCAGAACGCCTTCTCGGACCAAATCCAACGCACAATTTAGCGCAGTTTGTCCTCCCATAGTCGGCAGAAGCGCATCAGGACGTTCCTCTGCAATTATTTCTCTTACCGTCTTCCAATTGACCGGTTCGACATAGGTCGCATCAGCCATTGCCGGATCCGTCATGATAGTCGCCGGATTAGAGTTAACCAGCACGACGCGTAAGCCCTCCTCTTTTAGCGCCTTACAAGCTTGGGCACCCGAGTAATCGAACTCACATGCTTGACCAATAACAATCGGTCCCGCACCAATTATTAGGACGCTGTTTATATCCGAGTTCCTAGGCAATTTGGGACTCCCCATCTTTTTTCTGCGAGATCGACATAGATTTCATGAATCTGTTGAAAAGAATCGCGCAATCTTTGGGTCCCGGACTTGCCTCCGGATGACCTTGAAAACCAAAAGCAGGTGTGTCTGTTCTCGCTATACCCTGAACAGTACCGTCGAAAAGCGACTTGTGCGTACATTGCAAATTTGAGGGGAGACTCTCTTCTTTAACAGCGAAGCCATGATTTTGACTCGTTATGAGCACCTCGCCAGTCTCGAGGTCCTGAACGGGATGGTTCGCTCCGTGGTGCCCATGAACCATTTTCTCTGTGGTTGCGCCACTAGCTAGCGCCAACAATTGATGGCCAAGACATATCCCGAATAAGGGGATTTTGTCTTTCAGCAAAAGCTTTATTGTGTCGATCGCATAGTCGCAAGGCTCTGGATCGCCTGGTCCATTTGAAAGGAATACTCCATCAGGGTTTTCCGCTATAACCTCTTTATACGGCGTTTCTGCGGGAACCACTACCAAATCACACTCCAGGTCCGCCAGAATACGCAGTATGTTCCTTTTTATGCCGAAATCGAGTGCGACGACTTTTCTCTTGGCCTTCTCCAGGCTGCCGTAGCCAGAGCTCAAATTCCAAGACGTCTCATTCCAAATCCTTCGAGGGCCAGAAACCTCTCTCGCAAGATCAGCGCCAGAAAGCCCTGGGAATTCTCTAGCCAACGAAACAGCTCTTTTTTCATCCTCATCTGAAATTGCTTCTTTCGCTAGTACACAAGCCCCCATAGAACCCTTTTCACGCAACAAAGTGGTCAATCTTCTTGTATCGACTTCCGCTATACCGACCACATTTTGCTCGAGAAGGAAATCACGCAGAGTCGCATTTTTCCTCCAATTACTGCTGAGTTTTGGAACACTCCGCAAGACCAAACCCGAAGCCCACACCTTCTCGGACTCATAATCTTCAGGGTTAATCCCTGTGTTGCCAATCTGCGGATACGTGAAGGTGATTATTTGCCTCCGATAAGATGGATCGGTGAGGATCTCTTGATACCCTGACATCGCGGTGTTGAAAACAATTTCGCCGCTGGACGCGCCGTGTACACCAATCGATTTTCCGTAAAAAACGCTTCCGTCCTCGAGCCCTAGAACGGCCGAACTCACCCTAGGACCTCTACACGATCAATATATGGATCTATTTTCCGCAAAACGTCAGCCTTTCCCCAAAAGCCTTTAATGCAGCCGTTAAATGGTTCAAAAACGGCTATGTCACTTTCTCTAAACCAATCTCGAAAGAGATTATGTGAGGCGGGAGCCAAGCTTTTTCATGGTCCAACTTCGAGCAAGCTTGAGGATAAAGCTTACCTTTTCTAATTTGAAAAATCAGTAATTTATTGGAGAAAACACTTTATTTGCCAAGCAAATCGCTCATGCCATACAGACCCGGTTGATTGGCGCAGACAAAACTCGCCGCCAAGAGCGCGCCGTGAACAAAATTCCTCCTGTCATGTGCCCTGTGGGTGAGTTCAAGCCTTTCCCCTTCTCCCGCTAAAATAACCGTATGGTCGCCAGCGATATCCCCACCGCGAACACTAGAGAATCCGATTGAGCCTGGCTCCCTAGAGCGAATATCTCCGCTCCTATCGAAAACAGCTTTTTCTTTCAGATCAACTTCTCTGGCGGCGGCAACCACTTCTCCTAATCTTAGCGCAGTCCCCGAAGGCGCATCTTTCTTGCCTCTATGGTGCGACTCGAATATTTCGACATCAAAGTCTATGCCGAGAGTCAATACGGCATTTTCAACCAACCGATACAACATACTCATACCCAGGCTCATGTTAGGCGACAAGAAAATGGGAACCTTATTCGCCCACTTTCTTAATCCGTCCTCCTGCTCGGAGTCTATTCCCGTCGTACCGATCACAAGGGCTGTGCCAGACTCTGCGCAGATCTCGGCGTTAGCCATGCTTGTCGCCGGAGTGGAAAAGTCGATCATTACCTCAGCTTTTTCGATAAGCGATTTATCACTCGCGCTTAATAACACTCCAGTCTTACCAATTCCGGCGAGTTCTCCAGCATCCAGACCCAACGATTCGTTGTACTCTGACTCAATAGCCCCGACGAGAGTGAATTCATCTGACTCCTGCACACCTAAAACCAAGGACCTTCCCATCCTGCCCGCGGCACCAGATATAGTTACTTTTAACATCTCATGAACCTTTTACAGATTTCAAAGGATTGGAGTAGTCATCCTTTTAGGGTTTCAAAAAAATCTTTTACACCATCAAACCAGGTCTTCTCTTTGGGCGAATGCTTAGGATTACCCTCCAGCGATTCCTTAAATTCTTTTAACAAAGCTCTTTGCTTGTCAGTCAATGAAACAGGGGTCTCCAAGACTACTTTACACAGTAAATCTCCAATACCCGCGGACCGTACTTGAGTGACGCCTTTCCCTCGAAGACGAAACACCTTACCGGTTTGCGTCTCGGACGGTATTTTTAAATTTACGCGCCCTTCCAGGGTTGGCACCTCAATCTCCCCACCGAGAGCCGCGTCTGCAATTGAAATAGGCACTTCACAGTACAAATGTTTTCCTTCTCTGACGAAGATGGGATGATCAATCACTTCGATCTGAACGTATAAGTCCCCTGCTGGACCTCCGTTGGGACCTGCCTCCCCCTCACCAGAAAGCCTGATTCGATCGCCCGAGTCGACACCGGCCGGTATTTTTACAGACAGGGTTTTTTCTCGACGGACCCTGCCTGCGCCGCCACAAGGCTTACAGGGATCTGTTATCACCTGCCCTTGACCTCGGCATCTTGGACAAGTTTGCTGCAATGAAAAGAACCCCTGGGAGACTCTGATCTGTCCAGTGCCGTTGCACTCTACACAGTTGCTTGGAGACGTCCCTTCTTTTGCTCCCGAGCCTCCGCAACCTTTGCACGATGCGAGGACGGGAACGAGGATCTCCGTTGTCTGCCCACTTACAGCTTTCTCCAGCGGTAGTTCTAATTCATACCGAAGGTCAGAGCCTCTAGCTGGACCCGAACGGCCGGATCGCGAACCCCCGAAAATGTCTCCAAAAACATCTCCGAAAATATCACCGAACCCGCCCTGACCTGAGAATCCGCCTCCTTGGTTTGGGTCAACACCCGCATGACCAAAACGATCGTAAGCTTCTTTTTTTTGAGGATCGGTCAGGACCTCGTAGGCTTCGCTTGCTTCCTTGAACTTCTCCTCAGCTGCCGGATCGTCACTATTGCGATCGGGGTGATATTTCATCGCCAAGCGACGATACGCTTTTTTAAGTTCTGCCTCTGAGGCGTCTCGTCCAAGCCCAAGCACCTCGTAATAGTCTCTCTTCGCCACTATATATTTTCCCCTCTAGGGCTTAGTGCTCCGATAATACTAAGCAACTGATCTTAGACTCGACCTACCAATGGTGATCGTGCTTACTACTTTCCTTTCTCGTCGACTGAATCATCCTCTTTAACTTCTTCGAATTCTGCATCAACCGCGTCATGGCCCGCCGAGTCTTCCGCTGTACCCTCACCTTCTGCCCCCTGGGCCTGTTCGGCATACATTTTCTGAGCAAGAGATGCTGACGCCTCAGATAGTGTCTGGATTTTCGCTTCTATCGACTCTTTGTCGTCCGTCTGCAAGGATTCTTCAAGATCCTTGCAAGCTGTCTCTATGGCTTCTTTCTCCTCTTCAGATGCTTTGTCGCCGGCATCCGAGACGGCCTTTCGGGCGCCGTGTATTAAGCCGTCGGCCTGATTCCTGAGTCCAACCATTTCCTCAAATTTCTTGTCCTCTTCTGAATGAGCTTCGGCATCTTTAACCATCTTTTCTATTTCTTCATCACTCAACCCCGAGGAAGCTTTTATAATTATCGACTGTTCCTTGCCGGTAGCCTTGTCTTTCGCCGACACATTCAAGATCCCATTTGCATCTATATCAAACGCTACTTCTATCTGAGGTGTGCCTCGCGGTGCTGGCGGTATGTCTGATAAGTCAAAACGGCCAAGTGATTTATTCTGTCCCGCTTGCTTGCGCTCTCCTTGAAGCACGTGGATGGTCACCGCTGTTTGATTGTCGTCGGCTGTCGAAAAAACTTGGGTCTTTTTAGAGGGAATCGTAGTGTTTTTCTCGATCAAGACGCTCATTACCTGTCCCATGGTCTCAATACCGAGTGACAGTGGCGTAACGTCAAGTAACAAAACATCCGTAACATCACCAGCCAATACTGCGGCTTGAATGGCAGCCCCCATCGCAACGGCCTCGTCCGGATTAACATCCTTCCGGGCTTCTTTGTTAAAGAATCCTTTTACTTTCTCTTGTACCAGCGGCATTCGTGTCTGGCCTCCGACCAATATCACGTCGTCAATATCCGCCGCCGTAAGAGACGCATCATCGAGCGCCGTTTGACAGGGGCCAATAGTTCTCGCCACTAATTCTTCCACTAGGGATTCCAGCTTTGCTTTCGTCAGCTTCAACACAAGGTGCTTCGGCCCAGTTTGATCTGCCGTGATATAAGGAAGATTGACCTCGCTTTGTTGACCGCTGGATAATTCAATCTTCGCTTTCTCCGCCGCCTCCTTAAGTCTCTGAAGAGCCAGCGGATCGTTGCGAAGGTCTACACTATTCTCTTTCATAAATTCGTCGGCAAGATAATCTATGACTTTCAGATCAAAATCCTCTCCACCTAAAAAGGTGTCACCATTAGTCGAAAGAACTTCAAATTGGTGCTCTCCATCGACTTCTGCCATTTCGATTATTGATACATCGAAAGTGCCACCGCCTAAATCATAAACCGCGATTTTGGCGTCTCCCTTTTTCTTATCCAAGCCATAAGCCAGCGCGGCTGCGGTGGGCTCGTTTATTATTCTCTTGACATCCAAGCCCGCTATTTTGCCTGAATCCTTAGTAGCTTGGCGCTGAGAGTCATTAAAATAGGCCGGAACCGTTATAACCGCCTCAGTGACGTCCTCTCCCAGATAATCTTCCGCTGTTTTCTTCATTTTCTTCAACGTTTCGGCTGAAATCTGAGGTGGTGCTAGCTTCTCACCTTTAACTTCAATCCATGCATCTCCATTTCCAGCCCCCACAACTGAATACGGCACCATCTTGATATCTTTCTGTACAACATCGTCTTCAAACTTTCTTCCAATCAGGCGCTTCACTGCAAATAGCGTATTCTGCGGATTCGTTACCGCCTGCCGCTTAGCGTTTTGACCAACTAAAATTTCGCCATCTTCCGTGTATGCGATAATAGAAGGTGTCGTTCGGTCACCCTCTGAATTCTCAATAACTTTTGGATCGCCTCCATCGAGGACAGACACACAAGAATTCGTAGTGCCTAGATCTATTCCAATTATTTTTCCCATATTTCTCTCCGCTTTCTTTTATCGCTAGGCTCACCGCCATTCTTCCTGTCTAATATTTGGCCGATTTCAATAAGTTCAACCCAGTTTCAAAATAATTAAGATGCAGCCGACACGACCACCCTGGCAGCTCTTACCACTCGCTCATTTAGCAAATAACCTTTTTGAATCACCTCTATTACCGAGTTTGGTTCAACCTCCTCACTTGGCACCATTGCTAGTGCTTCGTGTTTACTGGGATCGAAAGGCTCACCAATCGGGTCAACTATCGCGACGCCAGATCTCTCTAGGGTCTCACGAAAAATTCTCAATGAAATTTCTATTCCCTCTAAGACCGCCTTCGCGTCATCTGATTGATCTGGCAATTCCAATGCCTTCTCGAGGCTATCCAAGACCGGAAGCAAATCTTCAAGCAACTTCTCATTCGCATATTTGTGCGCATTCTCGACGTCTCGTGAGGCTCGCCGGCGAATGTTCTCGGACTCAGCCACCGTCCTGAGGAGCTGATCCTTAAGAGCCTCAATCTCTCCTTCTGTAGAGCTTTGAAGCCCCTCTTCTATGGATGGGTCAACTTCGACCTCTTCCTCATTGGCATCCTTGCCTTCGGGATCTGTATTCTCGTCTTCCGTCATAAAAATACTCCTGTCGCCGCCCAATCATTGGGGCTAACGATCGGAAAACAAGAGCAAAGTTGGAGGTGGTCTGCTAACCCCTGCGCATCGCTGCGCTCAAAAGCCTAGCTGTTACATCCACTACTGGAATGACATCTTTATAGTCCATTCGGGTAGGGCCGATCACCCCAAGTGCACCAGCTAGCTCACCATTCAACTGATAAGTCGATGTGACCAGGGACATATCCCCAAGAGGCCTATAGCCAGACTCTTGACCTATGAACAGCTGTACTCCGTCGCTAGCGATACACTGGTCCAGTAGGTGGAGTAGCCTTCCTTTTCCAGATATCGCATCGAACAGTGTTCTCGCTTTTTCTGTATCAGCTGTGAAATCTAAAAGTCGACGCTCCCCACTAACTACAAGGTCATGTTCGTCTCCCGATGAATCCTCTATTTTCAGCGCTCCGTCGACTACAGAAAGAGCTCTTCTCATAAGCCCATCCATGTTTGACTTGTCTGATCGAAGGCTCTCGGCCACTGCCTCCCTGATCTCAGACAACGGTCCACCACCGAATTCCTGATTAAGCAGATTTGCTGAAGCCGTAAGCTCTGAATCCGTAAAGGACTCATCAACATGGATCACTCTGTTCTGAACATCTCGATCGTTGAGAACTAGGATCGCCAGCACTCGACTCTCATCCAAACGGAGAAACTCTATCTGTCGCAGAGTAATTTGATTTCTTCTCGGCGTTGTTATGAGGCAAGTCATCTTCGTAAAGTCAGAGAGCAGCTCTGAGGCAGCATTAACGAGTTGAGTCGGACTCATCGAAGGATCTAACTCATCCTCAAACTCTCTCATCCTTTGTCTTGTTACTGGCTCAAAGCTCAACAGAGAGTCAACAAAAAAGCGCAACCCCATCTGCGTGGGAACTTTACCCGCAGACGTATGAGGCGAGCGAACCAGACCCATAGACTCCAGATCCCCCATCACGTTTCTAACAGTCGCCGAGGAGACATCCACACCAGGCAGATTAGCCAACGACTTTGACGCCACAGGGGTGCCTTCAGCTATAAAATGCTCAACGACCAGTTTTAACAGCTGTTGAGCCCGCCCATCAGGTTCCACCCGAATTTCTTGTTTTGAATTAGTATTCGTGTCGCTTAAATCCATAATCAACGCTTCTTCAAAAGTGATGATCTCACTGGTTTCGTTTCTCATCTTATGTGTAAAGCTCAAACTATGTAAGCTTGGGGATACGATTTTCGACGTGGTCGATAAAAGGGCTTACATTTGTACCTAAGTTTTATATCTCCTTCCCATGCTTAAACAACTGTCAATACAAAACTATCTGTTGGTGGAGAACCTAAGCGTCGAGTTCACCCGAGGCATGACAACCGTTACCGGTGAATCGGGGGCGGGGAAATCAATACTCCTGGATGCCCTAGACTTGCTACTCGGCGCCCGAGCAAAAAGGGATGAAATACTCCATGGAGACGCAAAAATTGAATTGGTCGCCGAGTTTGACATTGGCATGTCAGCAGATGCCATAGCTATTCTTGTCCAGGACGATTTCACTGATGCCAAAGCACCCGAATGTATCATTCGGCGAGTGATCAATCCCGATGGTCGCTCGCGCGCTTTCATCAACAACATCCCTGTTACCCAACAATTCCTGCGCTCAATTGCCGATTTTTTAGTGGATATTCAGGGCCAAGATGACTTTCGGAGAATCACAAGCAGGAAAGTCCAACTCCAAATCCTAGATGAATACGCTAATTCCGGGCCATTGAGGGTGCAGGTTGCTCAACTCTATAGCGACTGGCAAAAAACCCTCAAGGAGTTAGAAGACGCCATAGCTCTCGAGGCTAATCAGAGAGATCGAGTTGAATTGCTTGGGTACCAATTTCAAGAACTCCTTGACCTGGACCTGGCAGGCGGCGAGCTAGATTCTCTAGAGGATGAGAGGAAAATTCTTGAAAACTCTGCAAGCATCTCAGAGACACTAGCGATTCTGGAAGTCGAGCTTAATAAACTTGATCTCGTCAGATCTAAAACTAAAGAACTGGAAAAACTCCCATCTTCTAGTAAAGACCTTGTCTCTGGCAGAGAGACCTTGGCTACCGCGCTTAATCTGGTGGACGACGCTCAAAATGACCTCCGTTCCTACGGCACTACCGTTAAAGAGGATCCGCAAAGGCTTTCGGAAATCGAGGCGAGACTTGGCAAGATTTTTGACATGGCCCGTAAGCACCGGGTCCCACCCGAGGAACTATTGAACAAGCAAAAGCAGTTAGCAAAGGAAATTGAAGAAATAGACCAGAATGAAGACCGCATCACGGTTCTTGAATCAGAAGTTGAGGCGCGGGAAAAACATTTTCGAACTTCTGCAAGAGAATTATCACAAAAACGAAGAAAAGCGGCGCCCGAGTTTTGTTCTGAGGTAAACACTCATTTCGCATCAATGGGGCTTGATCGCGGGGCGATTGACATTGCCTTTGACGATCGAGTGAGCGCTGAAGGACTAGAACAACTTGAACTTCTCGCCCGCACCGTTGAAAAATATGACTTTGCTCCGCTAAGAAAAATCGCGTCCGGTGGAGAAATGACCCGAGTCAATTTAGCAATTCAGGCGGTAGCAGCCAAAAACAGCCATCTTCCATGTCTGATTCTTGATGAAGCCGATGTAGGGGTCGGAGGCACAATTTCCGACAGTATCGGTAGACTGCTTCGGACCTTGTCTGAAACAACCCAGGTTCTGTGCGTTACGCATGCACCTCAAGTGGCCGCCATCGGTCAGCAGCACTTCAAAGTCACTCGTGAAAACGAAAAAACCAATCTTATGAACCTCGAAGGGGAGGACCGTGTGAGAGAACTGGCTCGCATGTTAGCGGGGTCCGAGGTAACGCCTGAGACCACTGATTTTGCAAAAAATCTCTTAGCGCAGGCAATGGACTGAAAAGCTTATCGTCTGTTCATGGCACGAGAACGTGACTACAATCACACCATGCGAAAACTGAGTCACATAACAACGCTTTTAGTTGGATTACTTCTAATGAGCGGCTGCACCAACGGACTAAACGCTCTCAAACTTTATAGAATTCCGGTGCAACAAGGAAATATAGTCACGCAGGACATGATAGATAAAATCAAGCCCGGCATGACAAAGAGCCAGGTCGCCTTTGTGCTCGGCGAGCCTGTTCTCAGGGACCCCTTTAATGAATCCAAGTGGATATATATTTACTCGATTGAGGTTCCTGGTTTATTTACTCAAAAAACTAGAACAACGCTATTCTTCGATGGGGACGAGCTCAAGAGCATAAGCGGAGACCTGGCCCCTTCTGAAGGAAAAGAAGCAGAAACGACAAGCTCGTAACAACGATTGCCGTGTTATCTACGTATTGAAGTTTTTCTGACCCCTATTTTCTCGATAAAGCCCAATCGAATCTCTTCGTGAAAGAGGAGACTGTCTTATCCAGGATCTTACCCTGCACCAATTTTAAAGCCGTGCCTAATAATCCAGACACCACATAGCTTATATCGATGTCTATTTGACAACCTTGCGCTCCATATGAGGTAAACGACCACTCTCCCTTGAAACTTTCAAACGGACCACTGAGCATGACCATACTTACACTTTCAAGGTGGCGGTTGTGATTCTTAGTTGTCATTTCGTAAGTATGCCCACCGAAACCGACAGTTATTTTCGCGGTCACTGATTCTGACCCCTCTCGACTATCCTTTTTGTCGCTCTCGTCAATTGGAGCTGAGGCTAAAACTTCCACTTTTTCGCATCCATCTAAAAATAGAGGATAGTTACCAATGTCGGTTACCACACTATATGGGACGCTTACGGGGCCAGGAAACAAAATGCTTTTCGTTATACTCGCCAAGGCAGCACTAAAAAAACGGAACAAAAGTGTTCAGAAAAACGACCAAAACAGACGCCGGCGCAACAATACCGGTGACAACTTTCCACAGAGTCCAGATAGGCTCCGACTCGATCTCGATTTGACCCAGCACGGTCTCTCTAGGCAATCTCCAGGCAATGAAAATCGCGATCAATAATCCCCCCAGTGGGAGGAGTATGTTAGACGATATCTGATCGACCAGATCGAAAAAATTCAGACCAAAGACTGGTTTCAAATCAGCCCATATATTGAAAGAAAATACGGTTCCAAGACCTAGAAGCCAACACAGGAACCCAAGCCCTACAGCTACTCTCCATCTTTTCGAATTATATTTTTCAACTAGATAAGAAATCGCTGGTTCCGTAAGCGAAATCGCTGAGGTTATTGCCGCGAAACTAACCAGCAGAAAGAAAACCGAACCAAAAATTGAACCAAAAGGCAGCTGACCGAATGCTAAGGGCATCGTTACGAACATCAATCCGGGACCCTGAGCTACGTCTAAATTATTCACAAATACCAGAGGAAAGATGACGAGCCCTGCAGAGATCGCGACAACGGTATCCAGGGCCACGATTGTCGCTACTGTCGATCCAATCTTCGCTTCAGAAGGAACGTAAGATCCATAAACCATCATCGTACCCATCCC
>CACOYI010000023.1 GCA_902631405.1 K189A clade bacterium
GTAAAAAGCCATATTGAGGTGGCCGTTGTAGTCGATCCATTCATCCTTTACGGTTTCCTCCGGACAGATTATTAGATTCTGATTATCTCCTTCCGAGCTCATATGCATTCTCCCGGTAAACTTGATATCCACTCATTGATAAGTGCGACACCTGCTTCGTCAACAAGCGCTCTGCCCAATTCGGGCATCATTGCTGCCGGGTGAGTGCTACTTAGTCGATAGGACATAATCGATTCTTCTGGTCTGCCTGGGGTAATGGAATACATGCGGCCACCGGAGCCCCTGCCTGCTGCGATTGGTGGCTTGCATAGTCCGAGCTCAGTAAGCTTATGATCTTTGTAATCGAGGAGGAGGCCGGAAGTGTCGGCTGCTCCATTTTCGTTATGACAATGACCGCAGTTAATATCAAGATACGATCTTGCGCGATGACTCAGGTCTGCAGCCATGTCGGTATAAACGGCGTTTTTATCTATAGTCGAAGCGACCTGACTTAAAATGCCTTTATCCGTCAGATAATCAATCTGGTTCACAGCATATAGCGGACTGGACTTATTTAGGTGTCTTGCCTTGGGTCCAATTGGGAGTATCTCTCCATCGGTGTGGTTCGTTGCATGACAACTTTTACACTGATTTTTGCTAGGGGTCAGATAGTTGAGAGAATGTGGCTCTTTCTCCAGTGCTAAACGTACGATCGATCCAGTCAGATTGAGGTGAGCCTCTTCATCTCTCCAGATGTATGGAATCGCCTCCCATCCATCCGCGTGTTTGACTAGTAGTCTGGTCTCGATAAGGCGGTGTTTTTTGAGATTTATCTCGGAAGGGTCGCCGCTCCAAGATGAGCTGATTCGAACCGAGCCTTCCACTCCTTTCTCATAAAAAAAAGTTTTGGTGATGACACTTTTCATCGGGAACTCAAATGTTTTTTCCGGGTCAAAAGTCATCATCTGATTTTTAGGAATAAAGATTGTCCGCAATTTATGGGCATAATCGCTGAACAAGGGCGAGTTAAGGTCATAGACGAAGGTCTCATCGCTAATCTCTAAATTATCCCCTCTTATTGACAACAAATTCCAATCTGAGAGCTTCGCCGGGTAACGGTCTCTCTCGAAATACCGTGTTGAGTTATCAGAACACCCGAATGACATGAGAGAGGCAAAGAAGGTTGCCATGGAGGCCCAGAGCAGGTGCTTTTTTACCGAAGTCATGGATCTCAGCTGGGGAGATTGATTGCTTCCAACTTAGGTAGCTCGCACCGATGTGAAGCCATGTTAACACCGGCGTTTTTGAACTCGTTTCCAGCGTCAATATTGAGTAGCTCAGCACCTTCTTCTGTGATGCAGATAGTCTTTACGCTTTCGTCATTGTTCGGGTTGATAATTCCGTCCCAAATGACATCTGGAAACGCGCCATCATCTCCATACAGCGCTTGTTTTATCTCTTGAAGATACCCAAATCCGGGGTCGGTGCCGCCCCCTTGGAATTGATTCCCATAAATATAGATAGCCTCTGGATACGGGTCGAATTCTTCTGCTAGCTCCCTTTGACCCGCGAAGTTCGCGCTGAAATAGCTTGAGATCACGATGTTCGCGGTATTGTTATCAGCAATGCGATTACTGAATATCTCAACCTGATCATTAGAATTCACCATAATTCCAGATCCACTTGGAACACCAGAAACAGCCGTTCCTGGTGCTGCGAAATTTTCGGTATTGTTCTGATTTACGTCATTATCGTAGACCCGAGTGCTATGGCCCCGTTGAGGGATGCTGGGCATATTGAATACGAGGATCCCACCCGTGTTGTTGATGGCTTTGTTGCCATAAACGTCCGCACCTATGGTGTTTTCGATTTCAATACCGGCGACGTTATACTCAGCGGTGTTGTTGCGCACGATTACGTTTCTACTCTGACCTACGTAGATGCCGGCGTCGGATGCTGCAATGGCGACATTATCTTCGAGAAGCGTATTCGTGGTTTGGACAGGATAGATACCGTACGCGCCGTTATTCACATCGGGGCCATTTGTCCATTCGGTCCGTACGCCCCTAACGATGATGTTCTCGCCCTCATTAATCTTTAAAGCATCGCCGATAGTGTCCTCGATCGCGAGATTTTCGATGGTGAAATCACTAGCGCTGACAGAGATACCTTCGGCTCCTGCTACCTGGTTTTTGAAGCTGAGGATGGTTTCTTCCATGCCTGCTCCCTTTATGGTGACATTGTCGGTGCTGAGAACTAGTGATCTGTCAAAAGAGAACTGTCCGGCTGGAATCTCGATAATGTCTCCAGGCTGAGCCGTCTCAAGTGATGCTCGGAGCTGGTCTTCAAAGGGCTCATCAGTTTTAGGGCTGCAACCTACAATTAGATGCGAAACCCCTATAGCGAGGGCCATCATGGCCCCACGATTTCTTTGGTCTCTTTTCATTAATCCCCCCGGTTAAATGATCAATAACGTTCTATTAATAGTCCAATAAGTGGCTAGTCCCCCCATCGCGTAAGCGGATACCTTATAGAAAGTCTCAGACTTAAGCTGTTGTGACAGCGCAATGTTACTCCAAACCCAAGCGATGCTGGCAAATATCAATACGACCAAAACTTGGCCAAGTTCTATTCCGACGTTGAATAAGAAGAGACTGGTTGCTAATGAATCTGCCGGCAGGCCTATTTCGGTTAAGGCACCGGCAAAACCGAGACCATGCAGTAGCCCGAACACGAAAGCCATAGCCCAAGGCGTGCTTTTTGTTAAAACTGATCTCGCCGACTCTGGTTTCGCTAATTCGTAGGCTAGAAATAAAATTGATAGTGCGATGATCGCTTCCACGGGTTCTTGTCGAAGCTGAACAATTTCAAAAATTGACAAAGCCAGTGTGATGCTATGTGCGATAGTAAAGGCCGTAATTGTTTTCAGTAGCATCAATGGCTGACGTATGAATAGCACGAGCCCTATAACAAATAGAACGTGATCGATCCCGAATACGAGATGCTCTAATCCAATAATAAGGTAGCTCGTTGCACTTAAGTCATTCTGCGACAGGTCGAGAACAGGTTCGGTTGGGCGCAAGACAAAAGTCTTCGTCGCCTTACCATGCTCTTGAACCCGGACAAGGACGTCTGTGATAGAGGTAGAAAGTCCGGTTATTTCAATCTTCGAATTGAATATGTCACATTCGGTGCTCCATCGCTTTAATAGGGCTGTTCCAGTGACGGTTGGATTCTGAAGTTCTACTAGGTCACACGATTCATCGAAAACCGGATCGATCGGGAGCCTTCTATCCTGAACAACTGGCTGTTTCCATAGTATTTCGGCATAAGGGGAAGCATCCTGATCCCTTTTTTCAGAGATTTCTAAATAGGCTGGCCTGACCTCATCGGCAAAAATTTGGCCGCTATAGGCCAGCACAAAAAAAATCAGCAAGCGAGCCAATGTGATAAGGGTGCTCATTACTCTGGAGTCTGCGGAAGCGTTACCTGATATTTTGCGCGGAGTTCTTGGTAGTACCTCTCATTTGCTTTTCTGCGTTCTGCTTGTTGCCAATCGCCAAAGACTTTGTTTCGAACTTGGTTAAACGGTCTTACTTCGCTCTGCCTCACTTGAGAGATCAATACGGGGTGCCAGCCGTAAGCTGATTGCAAAGGGCCTTGCCAAAGCTCGCTGACTGAAAGTCCGGATAATTGAGAAGCGAAATCTCGTCCAAATAAGTCACCGACCTCTTGCTGAGACTTCCTGACATATTCTTTTTGCAACATGAAAGGATCGTCACGGAACTCAGCATTCTCTATCGCTGATTTGGCGTCCGCCTCTGCATCGTCTCGTTTGTCCAAAGAGAAATAGCGATGACTAAAGCTAAAGCGTGTTGGCTCTTGATATCGTTGTAAGTTCTCTTGATAGAAACTCTCTAGAGTGTCTAACGACGGATCTTCCGGCACACTGACGTCTTCCGTCAGGAATGTAAGCTTCTGCACCATTCGTCGTCGAACGATCGTATCTTCGATATCGAGACCTTGCGAGATTGCTTCTTGGTAGTAAATTTCCTCCTTGATCAACTGTTCCACTAGCGCGCTCAGTTCGTCAGCGGTTGGTGGACGCCGCATTTGCATCGACCATTGCTCCCTAAGCCGATTAATGTCGGCCGTACTGATATCGATTTTCAGTCCCTCCCGGTAGCCCTGACATTCGGCCAGGACAAAAATGATCAAGCCCAGGGCCAAGAAAATCGTAAGAGGGTCTCGTAATATCGCTTTAGTGTTCAATGGCTTTTCTCAGCCTATGCCGCAAATTTTTCTAAGTGATAGTCTGAGTTCCCGAAAAGTATGTCGATCGTCAGTAAGCGTTTGAAATAATGCGCAATATTCAGCTCCTCTGTCATGCCCATACCACCGTGCAATTGAATCGCATTCTCACCAATAAACTTGGCTGTCTTGCCAACCAGGTATTTCAAAGCATGTATCGATCTTGATGATCCATCTGGATTATGGACGAATTCAAGTGTGGCTCTTAGCAGCATTGATTTGCACTGTTCATATTCCATGAACATATCGACTAAACGGTGTTGAATGACTTGGAATTCTGACATCGGGCGGTCGAACTGTTCTCTATCTTGAGTGTACGAGGCTGTGTCTTTGTACAAGCATTCCATGATGCCAGTCGCTTCCGCACAAAGCGCTAAAATACCGATCTGTTGCGCTCGTTTGATAGTAGAGAAAGCGACACCCTCTTCGCCGAGCAGGGCATTCCCATCAACCCTTACGTTTTCAAACCTGACCTCTGCTGCTCTCTGTCCGTCCACGGTCTCGAAGGAATCAATATGAACACCCTTTAGATCTTTGGGGACCAAGAAGAGAGTAATTCCTTTCTTTTCGTATTGGCCGCCGGATGTTCGACAGGAAACGATCATGGCGTCGGCTGAAGCTGCGTAAAGCACCATACTTTTGGTGCCGTCGATGATAAAACCTCCCTTCTCATCCGGCTTGGCTCGAGTAAGAACATCTTCTAGATCGAACCGAGCTTGTTCTTCCGCATAGGCGAATGTCAGTTGACAATCTCCGGTAATCAACCCTGTTAGCCAGTCTTGTTTTTGCTCCTCATTGCCTAACTCGCAAAGAATTTGCCCTGCAACCACGGTGCTTATAAAAAATGGTTCAAGCACAAGGCCTTTTCCGAATTCCTCCATCATGATCATAGAGTCGATTTGATTGCCACCAAATCCGCCTGCAGATTCAGGAACAGTTATGGAAAGCCAGCCTAGTTCAGCCATCTTTTTCCAGTTGTCCTGGCTAAAACCTAGCTCGCTCTTCACGAGGCTTTGCCGCTTATCAAGTGAATAGCTTTCCGCAATGAAACGCTCCACACTGTCCTTAAGGATGGACTGTGTCTCTGAAAGTTCAAAATTCATTTTTTCAACCCTAATACATTTTTCGCAACCACATCCTTTTGCACTTCAGAAGCACCCCCATAAATAGTAAATGCTCTGCTAGATAAGTAGCCGGACATACCCGAACGAGCAAAACTCGGTCCGACGTTGCTCATTCCCCAAGCAGACGAATAAATTCCGCCAGCCTCCATTGTGAGTCGCTGAAGGCGTTGCTGAATCTCGGTTCCCTTAAGTTTTAAAATAGAGGATTCCGGGCCAGGTTCGTTTCCGCTGGCAGCGTTAGCAAGTGATCGCAATTCCGTATATTCCACAGCCATCAGGTCGGCCTCCAGTTCGGCAACTTTTAATTTAAATGTCGGTTCATCCATCAAATTGCCGTTCCCTCTCTTGACCGAGCCTGCCTGCTTTTTCAGGCTCTCCAAGGCTACGATTGATCTCGATATCCCGGCTAAACCGGTCCTCTCGTGCGCTAAAAGACCTTTTGCATAGCCCCAACCCTTGTTTTCCTCTCCTATCCTGTTTTCGACAGGGACCTTGACGTCTGTGATGTGAACCATATTCACAGAGTGGGATCCGCCCAACGTTATGATCGGCTTTACCTCTATTCCGTCTTGTTTCATTGGTATTAGTAGAAAGGTGATGCCCTCTTGTTTTTTGCCTGTTTCGTTTGTTCTGGTGAGACAAAACATCCAATCTGCGATGTGAGCCAGGGTGGTCCATACTTTGGTGCCGTTGACGAGATAGTGCGTGCCATCTTCAGAAAGCGTCGCCTTTGTCTTGAGGTTGGCAAGATCTGACCCGGCGTTTGGTTCGGAATAACCCTGACACCAATTAACGACTCGATTGCGTATATCCGGGAGGAATCTGTCCTGTTGTTCTTTAGAACCATAATTCATCAGTACAGGCGCGAGCATTGATAGTCCAAATGGTAAGTCCCATGGTGTCTGTGCCCTCGAGGTCTCTTGCTCCCAGATGTAGTGTTGGGTCGGGCTCCATCCAGGTCCGCCGAAGGCCTCCGGCCATTTAGGTACATCCCAACCACCCTTGGAGGCGGCTACTTTGAACCAATTTAATCGCCATTCATTGTAATCTGTGCCCGGTTGATGCGCGTTTTCCGAGAGGAACTCCTTCACGTCCGCCTGAAAGCTCAATTCCTCTTGATTAAGGTTAATGTCCATAACATCCTTCTGGTTAGCAATTTCTGCAGCTAGCTTATCGTTTTAGTTTCATTACGTTAAGGTAAACAATCTAGACAAAATTAGGGATATTCCCGTGGTAAATGAATTTGAAACGCTTCGTTACTCCGTCGAGGATGGCATCGCTGAAATCAGACTCGATCGACCCGATGCATTGAATGCAATGTCTCCAAAGATGGCGGAGGAACTCAATTCTATCTCACTTGAAATTGATGCCGATCGAAATGTCCGAGTTATTATTTTAATTGGCGAGGGAAAAGCTTTTTGTGCAGGCGGAGATTTAGGGGTCTTTAAAACTGCCGGAGAGGGAGCTAGAAAGCTGATTTTAAAAATGACCGGGGATTTGCATTTAGCCATTTCCAGAATCGCCAGAAATTCGGCGCCTGTTATTGCTGCTGTTAATGGAACTGCGGCGGGAGCGGGGTTCTCATTGGTCATGGCCGCAGATTTAGCAATCGCTTCAGAAAAAGCTGTTTTTACAATGGCTTATACCAATGCAGGCTTATCTCCGGATGGCAGCTCGACTTATTTTATGCCCCGCAAAATTGGTGATCGACGGACCAGGGAGCTCATGATGACCAACCGGGTGTTGAGCTCTCAGGAGGCTCTCAGTTGGGGTGTTGTTAATCAGGTCGTATCGCAGGAAGACTTCGATAAAAGTGTTAGGGACCTGGCAGCGCAGATTGCCACTGGCTCGGCATCGGCTTTTGGCAAAGTCAAAGATCTATTGGATTCGAGTTTTGATTATAACTTGGAAGGCCAGATGGAAAGGGAGGCTCGGGCTATCGCTGAGCAGGTTGTTTCTCAGGACGGGCAAGAGGGTATGTCAGCATTTCTGGAGAAACGAAAGCCTGATTTCTCATAGCGGAGCTTGAGCTCAGACGCTGTATTTACTGATTGATTTCTGGTGGATGATGAGTCCCAGCACGATCACGAGAAGGGATGGAATCGCCCAGATGCTGATGGATTCTCCGACGAAAATCCAAATAAAGATCAGTGAAAGAAACGGAGAAAGAAATATTAGACGCGAGATATTCCCGACATTTCGAGTCTTTCTGATCGCAGATTGCCAGAGCAAGAACGTAACCCCCATCTCAACGAGACCAACCGCAGCGCCCAGGGATAGGTTCAACAACGTCAGTTCGGGCCAACCACCTCGTGCAACACATACAACACACAAAACGGGCAGAGCCACGGTAAAGCTCCAGAACATCAAGGCTGATGGATCACCTTCGAAAGAAGCGTTAACGATCCAATAGTATGCCCAGAAGATAGTGCTGATTAGTGCCAGCAGAATGCCGAAGCCGTCTATCACGTTGGATTCTTTGGGAGCTGTCGCGATGAGCAGGAGAACTCCCGAATAACTAATAAGCATGCCCATCAAAGCAGTAATGGAAATCTTTTGTTTAAGAAAAGGGACAGCGAGTAACGAGAGTGTGATCGCCCAAGTATAGTTGATGGGCTGTGCGACATGGGCGGGTAACCGGTCATATGCCTCAAAAAGGATTAAGTAGTACGCGCAAGGGTTGATAAGTCCTAGTAACAAAACCTTATGCCAGTCTGATCTGCGAATGAAAAATGCCTTCCGCAATATGGAATTTACCGAAAAGACCAGCCAAGAGGTGCTCGACCCTAGGAGCAGCAATTGCTCGGCACTCATGCGTCCTAATCCGAGTTTGAATATCGTTGCTACTGTAGACCATAGAAGAACTGCGCAGATCCCCAGAAGGATTGCCCTTCGTTCATTTTTCAGTTCACTGGTTGTCATGGCTGGTAAATTTTCAGAGGATATTAAGATTAATTATTTTCGGTGATTCCATGGATCTGAATTTTAGCGAAACGCTTCGAAAAGACATTACATCTAATCTTGCTGAGTTTGATGTGGAAAAAGCTAATACGAACGGATTAAGAAGAGCGGCAGTGGCATGCATTCTCCTGGAGGCTGGACTTGGTCCCAACATCGAAGGTATGGGGAAAAATTCGAATTGGTCTCCAGAGTGCGCCTTGCTGCTTACGCGAAGAATTGAAGGCCTGCGGAACCATGGCGGGCAATGGGCATTCCCCGGAGGAAAGCTGGATGGAACGGAAGAACCTCTCGAGGCAGCGATAAGAGAGGCTCAAGAAGAGGTTGGGGTGGAGCTCTCTGAGTCACATCTTGTCGGCGCTTTAGATGACTTTGTTACACGATCTGGTTTTATTATGTCGCCCTTTGTGTTCTGGGCGGACAATAGTTTACAGCCAGTTCCTGCACCTTCTGAAGTTGCGAGTATTCATAGAATACCGTTGTCAGAGTTTTGCAGGGAAGACGCACCCCGGCTGTCGCGGGTATCGACAAGTTTAAACCCAGTTTTAAGAATGCCCGTTGGCTCGGATTCCATAGCAGCTCCCACGGCCGCCATAATTTATCAGTTGAAAGAGGTGTGTTTGTTTGGTCGTCCAACCCGGGTCGCACATTTCGAGCAACCCGAATTCGCTTGGCGCTAAGAAGCATGTGATTGACGGTTCAGTGTTAGCTATAGAAAATTAAGATTAGTTAAGTTGCACTAGAGGAAAGTGATAATGGCAATTCAAGAAGGCGATCGTATACCCGAGGCTACTTTGCATCATATGGTTGATGGCAAACCAACAGCAGTCAGCACATCGGAAATATTTGACGGAAAAAAAGTGGTTATGTTTGCGGTACCGGGCGCCTTTACGCCAACCTGTTCGATGGCTCATTTGCCGGGATATGTTGTGAACGCAGATGCCATCAAAGCAAAAGGGGTCGATTCGATTGTCTGTTTAGCTGTTAACGACGCATTTGTTATGGATGCCTGGGGCCAAGCTAAAAATGCTGAGCATCTAATGATGGTGGGGGACGGCAACGGTGCTTTGACCGGAGCTATGGGCCTTGAAATGGACGGCAGCGGTTTCGGCATGGGTTCTCGATCTCAACGATACGCAATGATAGTTGAGGATGGTACGGTGAAAAAATTAGCCGTCGAAGCTCCCGGAAAATTGGAGGTAAGTGCTGCTGAGGCAATCTTAGAGTCACTTTAGCCTTGAATTGAAATTAATCCGGGCTCTTTATCGGTCGTATGAGGCACTCCTGAGAAGCAGTGGCGACTAGGGTGCCGTCTCTGCGAAAGAATTGTCCTCTCACGAATCCCCGAGCTCCATGTGCATTGGGAGAGTGTTTGGCAAACAGTAGCCATTCATCCGCTCTAAATGGACGATGAAACCAGATAGAGTGGTCCAGACTGGTTCCCATAATGTTCCCCCATCCCGCTTTGCTGCGATGCGGCAACATAGTAGTGGACATAAAGTCAAGATCAGACATGTACGCGAGCATGGCAAGGTGGGTTGATGGATCATCGGGAAGGGCATCCCTCGTACGAAGCCATGTATGTTTGACTGGAGCGTGTTCGCTTTGCTCGTGCATGAGGATCTTTTCGACTGCTTTTGACTCGATCGCCTCAAATCGAAAACTAAATCGTTTTACTTCGGGGTGTTTCTGATAGAAAGATTGATAGGCCTCGAGGTCCCCTCTTAGAGATTCCGGCGGCGGTACATCTGGCATCGGTTGCTCATGATCCAGTCCCGGCTCTTCTTTTTGCCAGGAACAAGAAAGTGTGAATATAGTCTTCCCTTTTTGGATAGCAGAGACTCGGCGGGTAGTGAAGGACTTTCCTTCTCTGATTCGATCTACCTCGTAGAGTATCGGAGTCTTCCAATCTCCTGGCCGCAAAAAGTAACTGTGCAGCGAGTGCAGATAGTGATCTGGATTTACAGTTCGATGGGATGAGATGAGTGCTTGGGCGAGAACTTGACCACCAAATACATGCTCTGTCTGATGGTTTTGCCCCCGGAAGAGATTCTCTTCTATTTTCTCGAGGTCTAATAAATCTAAGATTTCTTGAAGTGTGCGATTTTTCATCTCTCTACGGCCTATAATATGCCGGATCGCGGTGGTAACAAAGATAAAGAGTGAGGTAAGTATGTTGGAGATAGCGCAGTTTGTATGTCTAAGCGACAACTATGGATATCTGGTTCACGATCCGAAGACCGGTTCCACAGCGTCGATTGATGCTCCTGATGCCGAGCCAATAAATGCTGAACTAGATCGAAGAGGCTGGTCATTGACCCATGTTTTGGTCACTCATCATCATTTTGATCATACAGCGGGTAACGAAGCTCTAAAGGAACGATGGTCATGCGAGATCGTTGGTTCTCGCAGTGATGCCGGTCGAATCCCTGCCATAGAAAAACAGGTAGAACACGGTGAGCTTTTTCAGTTTGGAGGTTATGACGTGGAAGTCATAGAGGTATCTGGTCATACCGTTGGACACATTGCCTATTTCTTCAAGGAAGAAAAGCACGCATTTGTAGGAGATACTCTGTTCGCTCTTGGGTGTGGAAGATTATTTGAGGGGTCGGCTAAGCAAATGTGGCAAAGTTTGAGACGATTATGCGAATTGCCCGACGACACGTTAATCTATTGTGGGCATGAGTACACGGAGTCTAATGCCAAGTTTGCCATCACAATTGAACCTGAGAACGAACTGCTCGTGAAACGGGTTGATGAAATCACTTCCTTAAGGTCGAAAAACCAACCAACCGTTCCCAGCTATCTAGGTCTGGAAAAGAAAACTAATCCGTTTTTGCGTCCCCATGTTCGCGAAGTCCAACGCATGCTTTCTATGGAGGGTTGTGATGTGGTTGATATCTTTTCGGAAATAAGAAAACGAAAAGATAATTTCTAAAACATTACGATGTCCGAGGCAAGTGAAGTTGAGGGAAAACATGGTGTGTTGTTTGCACTTGCAGCATACACAATCTGGGGGTTTGCTCCGATTTATTTTGTCTGGGTTGCGTTCGCACAATCGTCGGAAATCGTAGCACACCGTGTTTTCTGGGCGTTTCCCTTCTTAGCCCTCATTATTTGGTCTCGTAATGAATTTGCTCTCTTAAAATCTGTCGACAGAAATCGACTGCTGGGTCTTTTATGCAGTTCTCTTTGTCTGAGCATAAATTGGTTTACGTTTGTCTATGCCGTTCAGATGGAGAAGATTTCAGAGGCGAGTCTTGGCTATTTCATGAATCCGTTGGTTAGCGTTTTTTTGGGTTGGCTCGTCTTGCGTGAAACTCTCGGTCGGTTGCAGTGGTTTGCTGTTGCTTTAGCTGTGTTCGCGATACTTATTGAGCTATCGCTGAGTCAGTCATTTCCGATTCTATCTGTGGTTTTAGCGGTCAGTTTCGGTTTTTATGGTTTGATAAGAAAACGCTTGGCTGTGCCCTCGATCTTGGGGCTGTTCGTGGAAACGTCCTTCGTCTGGCCCATGGCTGCAGTGTTCCTTTTTTTCTCAGGGTCCTTGGGTGGCGACAGGGATGTCACAGAGATAGGAATGCTCGCGATTGGTGGATTAGTCACCATCGTGCCTTTGCTGTGTTTTGCTTCAGCGGCACTTCGGCTGCGGTTAGTTACTCTAGGATTCATACAATATTTGGCTCCAACCATCTCTTTACTTGTGGCAATTCTAATATACGAGGAGTCTGTTGAAGGCACTAGATGGATGACATTCGGACTGATTTGGTTGGCGATAGCTATTTTTTCAATCGATGAGATGCGCCAAATTCGTCAAAAACAGGATGAGGATGGCTCAGAGATTGCCAAAGGATGAAAGTTCCTTGATGTAGGGTTTTTCTGTATTAACCCGAGCTATTTTGTCAGATGCTTCAAGAGCTTCTTTTTTTGAACCGTATTCTCCGCTTATCACCGCAAAGAGAGGCTTGCTGGGGCCCTTTATCGGGACGACCCGAATCTGTATCGACTTATCCGGGAAATTCTTTATTGCAAAACTATCTGCCGCTGCCTCACTGCTCAGGGCAATCCATTGAATCACCCATATATTCCGACTAGTTTCCAGCTCTTCTAGTGGTGGTTTTTCGCCTTTCTTCATCAAAACGGCTCTGCTCGATTCGTAGGCTGGTTGCTCGATACGATCGGATGCTGGTTTCTCGGTGCTGGCGGTCTCGTCTGCTATTTTCGAAGCGCTGTTTGGAGTTTGATTTTCTCCTTTTCGCTCACAGACCCATCTGCCGGTTTCGCCCGTGCATTGCCAGGTATCCTCGCCATTGTTTGCTTGCATTGATGTGGAAATTTGGCCCGAAGAACAAGCGGTTATGATCGGAAAAAGCCAAACCATAGTTGAGACATATCTCATCCGTCGATGATAATGGCTCTCGCTTCCAAATAGAATCTGATAATTTTAAGGGCGTGGTTAGAGTTTACGACGTCGGAGTCTACTTTTGATGCGTCGAGAGAGTTAGGTCAGGCAATGCATTTAACCGATTTTGAGAGAGTTCCAAAAGTTTTGAGATTGAATATCTCTGGACAGCCTTTGGAATGGATCAGTTGGCAGGAGGCAGTTTGTCTTTATGCGAGGAATCTCGTCGGATGGACTGTGGGAGATCCTTTCGTGTCAATTAGAGGTGGTTATTCTAAAAACGGGGATATTAGAAGCTCAATTGACATCCATTCAATCATGGCGTGCTTTGGGAAGGTTGTCGAACGTGGGGTAGACCAACCACCACTCTCGAATAAGGCATTATTCAAGAGGGACAAGAATATTTGTCTTTACTGTTCTAAAGAGTTTCGTGACTTTGAATTGACGAGGGATCATGTGGTGCCGATATCTCGGGGCGGAAAAGATCTTTGGGAGAATGTGGTATCAGCATGTAAACGGTGTAATCAATACAAGGGTAACCGACTGGTACACGAATGCGGAATACAGCTGGTTGCATTGCCTTACGTGCCTAATTTTGCAGAATACCTGGCCATCACGAATTCTGGTCGGATATTGGGGGATCAGATGGAATTTTTAAGCAAGGGATTCAGCAAAAAGAGGAGAATCAGAGGTTAGGGGCGCGAGGTGCCTAAATGCGTCGCCATCTGGTGCCAGTGCGTTGATCTTCAAGCTCTATGCCTTCCTCTAAGAGTGATTGTCTAATCTGATCCGCAATATCAAAGTTCCTATCAGCTCGGGCTTGGTTACGTTCTTCGATGAGCGACTCGATTTTGGATTCCGAAAGGGCGTCGCTTGTTTCGTTTCCGATGCTTCTTTTGAAATAGGCCTCCGGGTCATCTTGTAGCAAGCCGAGTAAAGATCCTGCTTGAATGAGATCGTCTCGTTTCCTAAGTGCTGATCGTTCATCCTCAGCATTTCGCAGTTCATCGCTAATTCTATGCAGAGCAGCAAGTGCTTTGGGTGTGTTTAGATCATCGCAAAGGGCGAGTTCAAATTCGTGATCACATTCCAGAGAAGAGTCAATTGGAACTGATCTGATTGCTGCCTTTTCACTGTGATCGCGCAGTGTTTGGTAGAGCGAGTCTAAACTCGATTTCGCTTGTTGGATAAGGTCATCAGACCACGAGAGTGATGAACGATAATGGCCGGATAGAAGGGCGTATCGTAAAACTTCCCCTGAGTGCTGCTGCAGTAATGTTCGAATGCCCAAAATATTACCCAAAGATTTAGACATCTTCTCATTTGCCAGAGTGATCATCCCATTGTGTAGCCAGTAGTTCACGTAATCTTTAGATCGATTTGCGCACCGGCTTTGTGCTGCTTCATTCTCATGGTGGGGGAAGGTTAAATCGCTACCGCCCCCATGAATGTCGATATGGCCGCCTAGGTGTTTTTGAATCATTGCAGAGCACTCAATATGCCATCCCGGCCTACCTCTTCCCCAGGGACTATCCCATCCTGGCAAGTCGGATGAAGAGGGCTTCCACAAAATGAAATCCTTTGGATCTCTCTTATATGAGGCAATCTCCACCCGTGCCCCAGCCAGCATATCCTCTAAGCTTCGTTTAGAGAGTGAGCCATAGCTGGGGTCACTAGGTACATGAAACAGGACATGCCCCTCGCTTTCGTAGGCGAACTCCCCCTCAATAAGATTCTCGATCATATCTATGATCTCTGGGATGTGCTCCGTGGCTCTCGGACGCACGTCCGGTGGAGCAACGCCGAGCGCTTCAAAATCTTTTATGCACGCTTCTGTAAACCTTTCGGTTAGGGTCGTGATCGATTCGTTGTTTTGCTTTGCAGCAGCATTGATCTTGTCATCGATGTCAGTGATGTTGCTAACAAATATTACTTTTTCGTATCGGTGTCTCAGGAACGTGGCCAGAACATCGAAAACCACGGCGGGCCTTGCATTACCGATATGCAAATAATCGTAGACGGTCGGCCCACATACATAGACCATGATTTCTCTCTCATCGATCGGAACAAAGACTTCTCTCTGACCGGAAAGGCTGTTTTGAAGGTAAAGTTCCTTCATGTTGTACTAGCAATTGAAACGTGAAGGCCATCTACTTTCAGATAGAAGCACGTTCTCCTCATTGTGTGGCACGCCGATCCAGTTTGTTCTACCTCTATTAAAATCGCATCACCGTCGCAATCAAACCTCATTTGTACCAGACGTTGAACGTGGCCGGATGTTTCTCCCTTTTTCCAGTAAGACTGTCGGCTCCTGGAAAAATAAGTCGCGTAGCCCTCTTCAAGTGTTTTTTTGATGGCCGTTCTGTCCATCCAGGCTAGCATCAACACGTCTTTCGAAACGTGATCCTGAGCAATGGCCGGGATCAATCCAGCCTCGTTGAATTTCAGTTGACTGAGAATATCCTCTAGAGGGACGACCGCGCCGACTGAGCCACCCTCCAACTCCTTAAGAGTTGCCATACCGTCTTTCTAAAAACTCGTAGGTTGCTCTCATGCCCATGGCTTCCCCGCCCTCTGGTCGTGCCGGTCGAGTTCGAGCGTTAAAAGCCATTACGTCAAAGTGAATCCAAGGCGTTGTATCAACGAATCTCTTTAGGAACAGCGCTGCCGTAGTCGCGCCGGCGTAACCGCCAGGCGCAGAATTGGTAATATCAGCCACATTGCTTGCTAGCATATATTCATAACCCTCGTGCAGAGGAAGGGGCCAAACCGGATCATCTTGATCATCTCCGCTGGCCATGAGTGCCTGTGTATCCTCTGCGTTTGTACAGAACATAGCAGAAATTTCCGTGCCCACCGCCACCCGAGCTGCTCCCGTTAGAGTTGCAAAATCAATAATCAGTTCGGGTTTGTATCCGAGAGATATTGAGAGTGCGTCGCACAGGAGTAATCTGCCCTCCGCATCGGTATTATCGATTTCTACGGTAATTCCCTTGTGGGTTTGGAGAATATCGCCTGGTCGGAACGCATTGCCAGAGATTGCGTTTTCAGCGAGAGGAATTAAAAGTTTTAAGTGAATGGGTAGCTCCCTGCTCATCACCAATTTAGCGAGACCGAGAGCAATTGCCGCGCCGCCCATATCTTTTTTCATTTGGCGCATGCTACCGCCTGGTTTAATGTTTAATCCACCGCTGTCAAACGTCACACCCTTGCCAACTATGGCGATGGTCGGGTTCTTTTTATTACCCCACGTTAATTCAATTAGTCTGGGAGGGACTTCAGCCGCCCGACCCACGGCATGGATAGCTCCGCAGCCGCTTTTTAACAATGCGTCTCCTCTCATTACAGAAACTTTCGCGCTAAATTGCTTCGCAACCCGTTTAGTCACTTTTTCGAAGTCGGCGGGAGACATATCCTGGCTGGGTGTATTGATAAGATCTCTCGCAAGATAAGTCGGGTCTATGGCCTCTAATGCTCGCTGCAATTTCTTTGTCTTTGAGGCTACTAAGATCGAAGGACTGCGGTCCTGTTTTTTATATCTGTCAAATTGATAGCTGCCTAGGCCCCAGCCAATCAGGTCTATCTCCTCAAGTTCACTCTCACACCTATAAAAACCACCGGGAAGTTTAAACGGGAGAGAGCCTAGGGTTTGGAGACCGTGTTTCCCATTCCAACCAATCCATAGATTATCGCCTGAGAGCCACGCTATTTGCCCCGATTTCCCAGAAAAAGATTGCTTAACCAGGGCCTCCTGGTCTGCTGTGTCTAAATCCTTGACTAAGGACTTTAACCTTTTCCCATCTACCAGTTGAAAGGCCGTCGTTTTTCGTCTGGCCGGCGTGGCGAAACCATATTTCGCTAGATGCGTATTAGAAAAATTGTTCATTTAAAAAAGATCCTTGGAATTAGCCTGGCCGTAATTATTTAGGAAATTTGTTTTATGGGGATCCTGGATAGACCCAGATTGTCTTGCTCGAAAACTTTATCTGCCCTGTAGCTTGACCGCACTAGCGGGCCGGCTGCAACTTCCAGGAAGCCAAGGCTAAGGCCAAACTCCCGAAGTTCAGAAAATTTCTCCGGTGCGACCCATTCTTTAACAGGCAGATGATTTTTGGTTGGCCGCATATATTGCCCCAGCGTTACAATATCAACCTGATGTTCCCTCAGATCGTGAAGTGCTTCTTGAACTTCGGAAGCGGATTCGCCGAGTCCTAGCATGAGACTGGACTTCGTGAGCAGCGAGGCTTTCGAGCGTTTTGCATATCGCAGAACGGAGAGGGTTTGTTGGTAACCCGCTCGAGGATCTCTAACTTCAGACGTGATACGTCTAACGGTCTCCAAATTCTGAGCAAAAACAGTGATGCCTGAGTGGGCTAAAAGTTTTATCGCATCAGTACTGCCTGAGAAATCAGGTGTGAGTGCCTCTATTCTTGTCTCGGGGCAGGCTTCGCGTATCGCTTTTATGCAATTCACATAGTGTTGGGCCCCTCCGTCGGCCAGATCATCGCGGTCGACTGAAGTAAGGACGACGTATTTCAACCCCATTTTTTTTACAGTAATCGCGGTGCTTTGCGGCTCAAAGGTGTCCAGCCAGCCATTTGGATTGCCTGTATCAACCGAGCAAAATCTGCAAGCTCTCGTGCATGTAGAGCCCATAAGCATGAGGGTGGCTGTCCCGTGATTCCAGCATTCGCCTATATTAGGACAGTGAGATTCTTCACAAACAGTCGACAGACGGTGCGTCGTTACAAGATTTTTAACCTCTTTATATTTTGGCCCTGTCCCTAATTTGACTCTCAGCCAGGGGGGTTTACGATCGATATCTGCCTCTACCGCTTTGCTTTGCTTTATGCCATCTTTGATTGCATTGAAGCCGTGTTCGGTGGCAAATTTCTCACCGCTTCTTGTCCTGACTTCCACCTGTTTGTTCTCTCTGTCCATCATCTGAAAGTTATATTTATCTGTTACCCTCTTTCTTCTTGGAATTGTAGCTTGTGGAGAGTCGCGTAAAGCCCATTTGCTTGCAGAAGCTCTTCGTGGCTACCCAACTCCTCTATTATTCCATTGTTGAAGACCAAAACTCTATCGGCCTCTTGAATAGTTTGAAGCCTATGAGCGATAACGATCGATGTCCTGCCTTTGGTGATTTTTTCTAACGCGTCCTGGATGAGAAGTTCTGTCTCTGTGTCGATGTTCGCAGTCGCTTCGTCTAGAACCAAGATTTCCGGATCTGCAGCTAAAACTCTGGCAAAGGCTAGTAACTGTCGTTGTCCCTGAGATAGATTCTGGCCCCGCTCGGAGAGCACCGTATCGTATCCGAGCGGAAGTGCATCAATGAAACTATGAGCGTTCACGGTCTTTGATGCCTCAATGACTTTACCAAGACTGATATTTTGGTCTCCTAACGAAATATTATCGAAGATCGTTCCAGAAAAGATGTGGAAGTCTTGTAATACAGTCCCAATGCGTTTTCGCAGCTCCTTTGAGTGGATTTCGTTTAGATCAATGCCATCGAGAAAGATTGTGTTGTCCGAGATGTCGTAAAATCGCCCGAGTAGCTTCATAAGAGTACTTTTTCCAGAGCCAGTCGGACCGACTATGGCGAGAGTTTCTCCTGGATTTACTGACAGGGTCATGTCCTTGATCACTTTTTCGCCAGGTAAATAGCTGAATTCTAAGTTTTTGAACTCAATCTTTCCTTGGAGTCGAGAAGGCAATTGGACTGGATTTTGAGGTTCGTGATTGGCTTCGTCCCAATCCAAAGCCTGGAATATTCTTTCACCACTGGCCATCGCTCTGAATAGGATATTGGTTTGTTCTCCCAGAACCACAATTGGGTTGAACAGCATTCCTATGAACTGAGTGAATAACACGACCTCTCCAACCGTCATTGACACGTCCATAACCTGGGTTGCGCCATAGTAGAGAATTAGGCCAATCCCGATATGGGCGATACTCTCGTTGAAAGCCCCGTACAAAGTCTCAATTCTACCGAGCCGGACTTCATATCCTCTATTCTCTTTATTGATTCGGTTATATCTATCGAGGTTGTGTTGTTGACGGTCCGATATTTGGACGACCTGCAATCCAGCAAGATTCTCCTGCAAGTTTTGGTTCATCGCGGAAAGAGTTTGCCGCGCTTGGCGAAATAGAACTCGAGTCCTCCTCCTAAAGAGAAAGGTCACAAGTGCAATCAGTGGCAGGGCGAGCAGAAGCAGTAGTGTTAGTTCGACGTTTATCATCGACATGACGAAGAGCGCTACGAAAAAGGGGACAAATTCTCCGACGAGCGTACCAAGCCCTCTGAGTAACTCATAAAGTGCCTCCACGTCATTAGTAACCCGGGTCATCACTCTGCCAACGGCCACTCGATCAAAGAATGACGAGGGGCGAGTCTCCATGTGACTAAATAGGTCTAGTCTCAGGTCTCTCAACCCGTTGATTACGGCCTGAACCAACGTCATACGGTGTGCATGACCGATACTTGCACTGCCCAGTTGAAAAACGACGTACATTCCACAAGCAATGATTAGGGGAGGTAGCCCGAAAAATTCGGATAACGAGACGTTTAATTCGACCAGACCAAAGTCTGGTGAATTACTTGAGCTGTTACCTCTGAGAATGTGGTCGATAACCACTAGAGAGATGATGATTGGCAATAGAATCTGCAAAGCGGACGCGACCAGCACGAGAATAGAGCTGATCGCAATGAGCCTTCTATAAGGTCGTAGCCATCCGAGCAGCCTCCGCAATAGCGTCAGGTTGAGGGCTGCGCCACTAATGTCAGCCTCGAACACTGAGTAATCTCTCTCTGCCGCGGTTCGACTATTTGAGCTAATACTAGCGGTCACCGCACGCCAGCCCTTTTGTTTTTGAGGTCGCCATCCTGACCGCCCTCCCGTTGAACTCTCTCTAGTTCTGCGTAGTAACCTCCCTCAAGCAGCAGTTCCTCGTGAGAACCTTTTTCAATGACCATCCCCTCGTCTAGCACGATTATTTTGTCTGCGTGTCGCGCGGTGCTTACCCGATGGGAAACCAAGATCGTTGTTTGTCCAGCCCTCACTCGCTTTAGCTCTGAAAGTATGTGTTCTTCTGTCTCCGTGTCCACTGCAGAAAAACAATCGTCAAGTATCAAGACCGGTGCTTTACGGATAAGACCTCTAGCGAGGGTGGCTCTTTGCTTTTGTCCTCCTGATAAAGTGACTCCGCGTTCCCCAATAAGTGTATCCAAGCGATCGGGGAAGCTCTCTATCGTGTTGCTGAGATCAGCAGACCTTGCCGCATCCCAAATGAGATTAAGGGTCCGTTCCGGATCGTCATAGGTTAGGTTATCTTTCAATGGTTCTGCGAACAGGAATGGATCCTGCGGGACCAGAGCGACAAGTCTTCTCAGTTCAGAGAGTGAAAAGTTTCTCACGTCGACGCCGTCTAGAAATATTCTTTCTGGTTCCGGATCGAGCAGCCTCACCACTTGCTTCAAAATAGTACTTTTGCCCGAGCCTACTCGCCCCATAATCGCTAGGATGTTACCCGGCTGTACCTCAACAGATACATCTTTTATCGCGTATCTTTCTTCACCGGGATAACGAAAGGTCAAGGCAGAGATCTGAAGATGACCTTTTGTTTCTCCGACCGTGCCCGCCTGATGCTGATCGATTATTTCCGGAGGCAGGTCAAAAACTTCAAACAAGCGATCACTGCCAATCGCAGCTCTCTGGAATAGGTTGATAATAAAACCGGCCACCCGGAATGGCTGAATAACCATATTAAGGAACATAAAAAACGCGACTAGGTCGCCAATCATGATCTCACCGTTTTGAACCTGATGGCCGCCATATCCAATGATCACGATCGAGCACGCTGCGGCCATCGATGGCATCCAAGCAGCCATGGAGGAATTTATCTGAGCTTGTTTTTGAAACGCGTTCGCATACCTTTGATTGGTTTTAGAAAAGCTGCTGATCTCGTTCTCTTCTTGCACGAGGGCCTGGATAGTACGTATTCCAGATAAATTCTCCTGCGTATGTGTTCCAATATCCGATAATCGCTCCTGAACCTGGGTTGATGTTTTTCCAAGCGATCTTGCCGCGTAAAACGCATAAATGAAGATGAAGGGTAAGGGTGGCAGTAGCAATAGCGTGAGAGATGGTGAGTAGTAAAGCATAAACCCGAAGCCAGTCGCGGAAGCATAAACTAAAATGATCAGCAGAATCGAACCGGCGGAAAATAGCCGTTGTATTAATGAGATGTCGGCTACGGCTCTGGTCATCATGTCGCCAATAGAATTTTTCGAGAAGAAATCGGATCCCTGAAATTGTAAGTGCTCGTAAAGCTTATTCCTCAAATCAAACGCGACATGGAGGCCTACTCGCCTAACACTGAATCTCGCTAGTGAGATGGCTACGTATCGCAATAGAACAGCAAGAGCGATGCCCAATAGTTCTTCTCGAACGTCAAAGATATCCATCGTCATCTTATTGATAGCTGAGGCCGTCAGAACTGGCACCATAGCCTCTAACAGGCGCGCTACTCCGAACATCCCGATTCCCGAGAAAAATCGGAAGCGGTAGGGTTTGACGAATTGACGCAATCTCAATAGGGATTTGATCGTAGAGACCTCGCCAAGATCTTCGTCTTCTTGTAGCCGCTCTCCCATATTCAAAATCTAGAAGGATACGTTTTTAGGAGTGCGTGGGAACGGAATCGCGTCTCGAACGTTTTCCATACCAGTTAGGTAGAGTACCAACCGTTCAAAACCCAAACCGAATCCCGCGTGCGGCACCGTTCCATATTTGCGTAGCTCTCTGTACCACCAGAGTTCTTCCCTAAGGTGCTCATCCATTCTCGAGTCCAGAACTTCCAAGCGTTCCTCCCGCTGGCTTCCGCCGATTAGTTCCCCGACTCCTGGAACTAAAACATCCATAGCAGCAACGGTCTTTTCGTCATCATTCAACCGCATGTAAAAAGCTTTTATATCCTTTGGATAATCTGTAACCACAACTGGTCCAGAGGTAATATTCTCAGTCAGGAAACGTTCGTGTTCCGATTGAAGATCATTGCCCCAGGAAACTGGGAATTCGAATTCAGACCCTGATTTTTGTAGAACTTCTATCGCGTCTGAGTAACTCATGAGTGTGAATTTTTTTTCTACCAAAGCTTGCAGCTTCTCAATCAGATTAGGATCTACTCGCTCATTAAAAAACTCGATGTCCTTCTCGCAGTTCGCCATGATCTTCGACACCACTGCCTTAAGGAAGTTTTCAGCAAGCTCTGCATTGGCTAATAAGTCTGCAAACGCTATCTCGGGTTCGATCATCCAGAATTCCGCAAGGTGCCTGCTTGTATTCGAATTTTCTGCTCGGAAAGTTGGGCCGAACGTGTAGACCTTGCTCAATGCACAGGCATAACTCTCAACGTTGAGTTGCCCTGACACAGTGAGGAACGTGGATGTGCCAAAAAAGTCGTCCTCGGGGTTTGTAGCTGACTCTCGATTTAGCGTGTCCAGGGTTGATACTTTAAACAGTTCTCCGGCACCCTCGCAGTCGCTTGAAGTGATGATGGGTGTGTTGACCCAAAAAAAACCGTTGCTATTGAAGTACTCGTGTACAGCATGAGAGATCGCGTGCCTAACTCTTGTCATGGCGCCAAAGGTGTTCGTCCTCGGCCGCAGATGGGCCATCGTGCGCAGGTATTCGAAGCTGTGTTGCTTTTTACTGATCGGGTAGTTTTCCGGATCCTCGACTGCACCGACTATAGAAAGTTGGGATGCTTGGATTTCTCTATCCTGCCCTTTACCTCCAGATTCCACGACTTTTCCCGCAAGGCGGACCGAGAAGCCCGACGAAAGTTCAAGAATATCGCCGTAATTGGCCAATTTTTCGTCTGCTACCGCCTGGATATTGTCGAAACATGAACCATCGTTGATGTGAATGAAGGAGAAGCCTCCCTTCGAACTTCTTCTGGAGCGAACCCAACCGCTCAACTCTACTTCTTGATTGAGAAGTTCATCGTTGCCTAACGCGTCTTTTACCGATGTTTTAATCACGTGGTTAATACCCAAAAAAATTAAGATATTGCTCGGCTTTTATCCAAAATCGACCGTTTTCGATATCGGCTCCGCCGACCCTATTCTACGTTTCTTTGACCCGAATTTCTCTCAGATCTCGAAGTTCCACATTCGAGTTGAATGGGCTGTGTTGCTCTATGTAGTTGATATCTCTCTCAACATAGGTTTTTTCTTCGTCAACGAATTTGGAAATCGCGTCACGAAAGCTATCGTTTTCGATCCAGTGTGCGCT
>CACOYI010000024.1 GCA_902631405.1 K189A clade bacterium
AGTCGCTTTTACTTCAATGAGGTCCGGAAAGCTAAGAACCTCATACTCATCACCATACTCAATCAAAACGTCAAAATAGGAATTAACCAAGCTTGCTTGATAACGATCTGAGATCTGGAAAGGCACTGCACGGATTCCATACTTTGCATTCGCCTCCTCTTCGAGTTCAGGATCGTCGGCTGGATCAATAAGTTCCAGCCGAACTTTTCCTCGCCCGGCAACTTCATACTCCCTGAGCAAGTCCTTTAGACGGGGCGAAAGGGGTGCGAGCAACGGGTGAGTTTTCGCACTAAAATATCCTCTTATCCGCAGGGGCTCTTTCAATTGAGCCAAGTAACTCTTAGTTGGCTCAGAGATTGAAAATATTCTTCCTTCTGTCACATCAAACCTAAGATTGGATATTGGATAGATCCACACATTCACCAATAAGAAATTAGCAACCAACAAACCTGTTAGCCGACGAGATTGCATTTGCCATATCGATTTCCCCCCGTCGGCGCTCCCTTGCTTTGTAAGTACATAAACATTAAGTGCCAGGAAAACCGCCGATATAGAGAGATAGAAATACATATCTCGAAAATCGATCAGTCCTCTTGTAATCGACTCAAACCTCGATCCACTTCCAAGCGAGCGAAGCACTTCTTGCATAGCTGCTGGATAGAGGTCGACGAAGAAATTGGCGCCAATCAGATAAAAAAATCCGCATAAGCTGCTGGCGATAAGAAGGCTTACAATCTGGCTCTCTGTCCTTGCACTGACGAACAACCCAATGGACAAATACGCGAGCGAAAGCAACGCCGCCGCTAGGTAACCCGCGAGTACAGGCCCCCAGTCCAGCGAACCTAACATGCTGACCGAGACTGGGATTGGTAAAGTCAGGAGGAGGCTTACCGCAATGAGTGTTAAACACGCCAAGGCTTTACCTAAGACCAATTCTGGAACGCTCGTCGGTAGCGTCATCAGATATTCGATCGTGCCGCTTCTCCTTTCTTCACTCCACATCCTCATGGTCAGGGCAGAACATAGGAAAATCAGAAGAACCGGCAATCCCTCAAACATCGGTCTCACATCCGAAATGTTACGAGCAAAAAATGCTTCCACCCAAAAAAACGTGAACAGAGTAAGCCCCAAAAACGCACCCATCACCAGATAAGCCAGTGGGGAACCAAAGAATAGTCTCAGCTCTTTAGTCGCTAGCTCCCAGACTATCGCGCGCTGGACCCTCACTTTGACACCTCGGCCTCACTAACATCACGGAAGAGCGTTTCAAGATTAAGTTTCTTCGGAGAGATGCCATAAATTGGAACACCGGATTCGACACAAGCTCTAGCGATGTGATCAATCGCTGGCGAAATATCTTCTTCTACGTCAATTTCCCACCGACCTTGGTCCAGCTCTCTCAGATTACGGACTATGGCTTCGTTTGCCAGCAATCTTTCTATCGGGGCTTCGGAAGTCGTCGATAAAGCAATCGAACTTCCTTCTCTTAGATCATGCAGATTCTCATCCACGGTTAATTTTCCAGCGCTCATTATTAGCACCCTATCGCAGATCGCATCAACTTCTTGCATGACGTGCGTGGATAAAATGACCGTTGCCTCCTTTGCTAAAGTTAGGATTAGATCGCGCATTTCTTGATTTTGCTTGGGATCCAGGCCGTTAGAGGGCTCGTCCAGAATCAGCAACCTTGGTCGGTGAAGAATCGCCTGCGCCACTCCTACTCTCTGCTTAAACCCTCTGCTCAACTTAGCAATCGGCTCTAGAGCTTTAGACTCTAGATTTGTGGCAGATAGCGCGTTATAGACTTCGTCCTCACTCTGCCTGCCACGCATCCTTGCGGCGAAAAACAAATAATCTAAAACAGAGAGTTCTGGGTAAATAGGCGGGGATTCCGGGAGATAACCGATCGACTCTCGAACCAATTCCGGTTCTTCGAGAATACTCATGCCGTCGACCAAAACCTCCCCCTCAGAAGGCTCTATGAACCCAGTCAGCATTTTCATGATTGTGGATTTACCGGCACCATTGTGTCCCAACAATCCAACCACCTCTCCTGGTTCAACCGAGAAAGAGGCTTCCTCTACCGCCTTCACGACCCCGTAGTTTCGGGACAAATTTTTTGCCTGCAGCATTCGCACCTCCGAGGACGCTGAAAATAAAAATCTACGCAAAAAAAATCAAGCTTTGAACCGAATTAATCACTAAGATTCTTAGACTAAATTCTCTCTTTGGGGCGAAAAAACGTGCTGATTGATGGTCCAGTTGGAAATCTAGAGATCGAATGCTCTGACAACAGGGGGCAGGAGACTGCGGCTATACTTTGCCATCCGCATCCAAGCTATGGGGGCAGCATGGATGATCTGGTACTTGCCGAAGCGAGGGCATGTTGTGAGAAGTTAGGCATCTCCCACGTGCGTTTCAACTTTCGCGGGGTTGGCGCAAGCGAAGGAAGACACGACTCGTCCGACGCTGAACACAACGGAGAGGTGGAAGATCTTAAGGCGGTGATGTTTTGGATACGCTCGCACTTTCTAGCAGAGCGGATAATCGGCATTGGCTACTCTTTCGGCTCCTTCATTATAAATCGGGGCGATCAATTAAATTTTTTTGATAAATCAATTCTCATCGCACCACCTAATGTTTCTATGTCTTTTATTTTCGATAATCCTCAGCAACCTTGCGACATTATCTATGGAGAGAAAGATACCTACACCGATCCCAGGGAAATCCCCAGTCAAGCCAAGCTCCGCGTTAAAATAGTTAAAGACGGCGACCATTTTTTTTATGGCAGCTATGGGGATTTATCTGCACAAATAATGTCGAGTCTCACCGAAGAGTACTAGCGTCAAGGAAAGACCCTAGTTCAAAATAAACCCGGATAGAGCATCCAATACTTCGTTAGGTCGCTCACTCAACATCGCATGGCCACAACCTGACAGCGCGCAAACTTCCGCCTGAGCGAGATTCTTTGCTACCGATATGCCTGCTGAAGCTGGAGTCATCTTGTCTGCTTCACCAACGATAACTAAACACGGCAATTCCATTTCCGGCATCTGCCCGACATCGAACTCATTACAGGCACGCAAGTCCGAATAAAGCACACCGTCTCCAGCTCTCTCCAACAGACGCTGCCCCACAAGCAAGTTGTTTGCTCCTGGATTCTCACTACGTCCAATCTTTCCCGTCGAACTATGGCTCCAGATATTCGTCATATCGATCGAAGCGTGATCGTTGTCCTCCGCAGCATTTAACAACACATCACTTACGGGCATCGGTACCGAAGTGCCCAGCAGGGCTATTTTGCTAACTTTGTCTTTGTGTCTTGCGCCAAGACTATATGCGACCAAGGAACCCATACTATGGCCAACAACTGTGACCTGCTTCCCGCCAGGATTAAGCTGCAGAATGAATTCGGCTAAACAATCTGCCATTAAGTCTACGCTGCTAAGCGGCGGACCCTCGCTCCTACCCCTTCCGGGTAAATCTACGGCGTAAACCGATAGTCCTTTCCGAGCAAAATATCGTGATGGCATAACCCAGACGCTATGGTCAAAACCGGCCCCATGAACAAATAAAACAAGCTCCGACGCAGAATCGGAGTGACCGCTGCCAGTTGTATAAAAAATCTCTGTACCGCCTAACTTAATCTTCATCCATCATCTCTTTTTTTCGATCATCTTTTCGACCGCCCTCAAACCCGTTTTCAGATCTGCTATCAAATCGGATGAATCTTCCAATCCGACACTTAACCTAACCAGTCCGGGACCTATTCCTGATGCCAGCAATGCTTCCTCATCGACACGATGATGTGTGGTGCTCGCGGGATGAATAACAAGCGATTTAGCATCGCCTACATTCGCCAAATGGGAGAAGAGTTCGAGCTTTTCGATGAAAGCCTTGCCGGCTTCCCTTCCACCTTTCACCTCAAAGCTAAACACCGCCCCGGCCCCTTTTGGCAAAATTTGTTTTGCCAGATCGAAGTCGGGATGCCCCTCTATTCCTGGATAGCTGACCGATTCAACCGCAGAGTGCGAATTTAAATACTCCGCTACGATTAAGGCATTGGAGACATGCCTGTCCATACGAAGCGATAACGTCTCCAGACCCTGAAGTATTTGAAAGGCACTCATTGGGGCCATACAAGCCCCAAAGTCCCTTATACCCTCCTTCCTTGCCCTTGTAATGAACGCTTGCGGGCCAAACTCATCAGCAAATACAAGATTATGGAATCCCGCGTAGGGCTGACTTAACGTTGGAAATTTGTCGTTCGCAGCCCAATCAAAAGTACCTCCGTCAACTATAACTCCTCCAAGAACGACCCCATGGCCACTTAAAAATTTAGTCGCCGAGTGCATCACCAGATCAGCCCCGAGTTCAATCGGTCGACACAGGTAAGGCGTGACAAAGGTCGCATCTACTAAAAGAGGCAGCCCATGGCGATGAGCCATCTCAGATAACGCCGGGATATCCAGCACTTCAGCGCCAGGGTTGCCCACCACTTCACCGAATATGAGTTTAGTATTGGGTTTAATGGCTTTTTCAAAAGCTTCTACGGATCTTGGGTCAACAAATGTCGTCTCTATCCCAAACCTAGTTAGGGTGTACTCCAGCAGATTATGAGTCCCGCCGTAGATAGACCTTGAGGATACGATATGATCCCCAGCGCTCAACAAGGTCGAAACCGCAAGATGCATCGCGGCTTGACCGCTCGCTGTAACGATTGCGCCGACGCCATTGTCTAAGGCGGCCATCCTTTCCTCCAGAACCGCGTTGGTTGGATTAGACAATCGCGAGTAGACGTGGCCCGCCCTCTCAATGTTGAACAAGCCAACGGCGAAATCAGAATCCGGGAAAACAAACGCGGCTGATTGATAGATGGGCGTTGCCCTCGCACCAGTCGTCGGATCAGGGGACTGACCAGCGTGAAGAGCCAAAGTGTCAAAACCAGCTTGTGAGGGGCTCTTATGCTTTCTATCTGACATACTTGACTCGATAACTAAGACACGGCCATTCTACGCTATAGGCTCCTTATTGAAATGACAAACCCTTGAGTAAGATGATGTACCAAAAAATCGCTCTCATAACTGAAAAACTCAAGACCGCTCATGAAGATGCCTGGAATAAAATTGCAGGCCCGGGCGATTTTTTCTCAGGAGAAGAGCGTATCGAGATGGTAAGAGCGACTAGAGACGCGGATGATTGTGAACTCACCATTACACGAAAAAACGCGATATCTCCTTTCGCTGTGACTGGAGAATATGCCGGAGATTATTTGCTCGATTCTAATGCGGTCGATGTCATTCGGCGCATTGCAAGCGATCCTGGCCGACTGACAAAAACTTGGTTTGCTCAGGTCATTGCGAATGGCTTAGCTCCAGAAGAATATGTGGAGGTGGTCAGTGTTGTAACTACCTCGATTATCATTGATACGCTGCACCAAGCACTCGGTCTCGCGCAACCCCTACTGCCAAAAGCCAATGAAGGGAGTCCTCGTAAAGTCCTTAATTCAGAGGCGATTGAAATCGGTGCATGGGTACCGGTATTGGATGTTCCCAGCCAAACTGCGGACCATGGATTACCTAAGGTGCCAAACATAGCGAGGTCACTCGGCCTCGTGCCTAGCGCGCTGCAGCTCTTCTTTGGAACATTCAGTCCGCATTATTCTCTGTCAAATATCCAATCTAGTCTGAGCCAGGATCAAGCGGAATTCGTAGCGTCAAGAGTGTCAGCTATGAACGAATGCTTCTACTGAACTACCTCTCACACCATGCTGCTCAGTCTGAGCGGAGACAAAACAGGCAAAAAGTACAACTTGAACGCAGTCAACACCCCGTCTGGTCATGCTGGCGTTGAGGACGAACATTGGCTCAGGTTAATTACCGAGTTAACGATGACCAAGGACTGGGAGAAACTATCTTATACCAGAGAAGAAGCATCCCGCATCATTGGCGAGCAAAAAGTGATAGATACATTAGTAGTCGCATCAGCTTTCAACGGGATCACACGAGTAGCGGATGCGACAGGGATACCTTTAGATACTGACACCGAGAAAAATACGACCCAGATGCGTAAAGATACTGGCATCCAGAGCTTTAATTACGATGAAAAATCAACGAGGTACGACGTATTCAACTAACTAGCTTTCACTTCTTCAGGAGATAATAGTTATTCAAAGGACTGTCCACCTCCAGTTGTTCGAAAGATGAAAATCCAGACTCTTTCCCCATTTTCTCTGCCAAGTTTCTGGTAAAACCTAGAGTGCCCAGTCCGGCACCATCTGGTTCAGACAGTCCGGAATTCATACAGACCATGACGGAGAAACCATAAAGGAGTCCAGCCACGGGATTTTCCTTCAAATTTTCCGCAAACGTTTCTTCGCCTTTTATGTCCTCACACAACCAATAACCTTTAGGTTCCAGCGCAGCAAAAATGCTCTCGACTAACTGTTTCGGGTATGGAGTGTCGTGCACAACATCGAACGTGGTGACCATGCCAAAAGAACCATCCTGAGGCAGAGGCGATTCCGTCGGGTTAAGAAATACTACATTCGAAACTTTAGCTTCCGCCGCATTTTCTCTGGCCCTGTTCAGAGCATTCTCAGAAATATCGAATCCATAAAAAGAAGACCGGGGAAACGCGGCTGCCATAGCGATCGTTGCTAACGCCCCACCACATCCTATATCAGCCACCTTTGTGCCCTCATTTAGCTTCCGGTTGATTCCAGGTACCAGAGGCAATATCTCGGGCACCAAACGAAATTGCTTCGAATAAGCCCCCATTCGCTCAATGCCACACGCACAACTGGGCCCGTGATCATCGTAGTTCATACCCAATCCTGATCTAAATGCTTCCTCAACCCTCTCGATAGCGGGAAAGACGGCCCCGACGGTGTCATAGGCGCCCATCAGATAGGCTGGGTGATTTTCATCCACTAAAACTGCAAAAGCTTCTGCACTTAACTCAAACGTTCCACTTTCCTCGTGAAAGAGAATTTGATTCAAACAGGCTTGATGATGCAGCCACTCTCTGACCCATCTCTCTGATAGCGCAAGATGACTCGCCAGTCGATGGCTATCGCAAGGCCCAATCTCAGAAAGACTTTTATACAGATTCAAACGATCGCCAATAAGAGAGATTGCACAGTTGAAACCCGACGCAACCATATTTCCAGTTTGCAACGAAAATTGCTGAAGTTTGTCTGAATCGATATTTTCCATACTATCCTTTTGTGAATTGACACAGTTGATAACTAGATCATCATATTCCCAGTCACCCTCAAGATAAATCTGAAATGGTCAGGTAAAACTACAGGACAGGACGGAGAAACAAATGAGCTTCCCGAAACCAACAATAATTGATGTGAACGGAATTCAACTAGAGATCTTTGAGGCTGGAGAGGGAAAGCCACTTGTACTTTGTCACGGATGGCCGGAACACGCCTATTCTTGGCGATATCAAATAGAACCTCTGGTCGAGTTGGGCTATCACGTTATCATTCCCAACCAGCGGGGCTATGGCAATTCGAGTGCTCCAGAGTCTATTGAAGACTACGACATCGAAAAATTGACGGGGGACCTTTGTGGCGTCTTGGACCATTTTGGATATGACGACGCATGTTTCATCGGTCACGATTGGGGCGCAATCGTGGTTTGGAATATGGCTTTGATCCATCCAAATCGCTTAAACGCTTTAATAAATCTTAGCGTACCGTTTATGGAGCGCGGCTCCGAAGAATGGGTCGGCTTCTGGGAGAGTCGCTTAGGAGGAGATTTTTATATTGTTCATTTCAATCGACAACCAGGAGTTGCCGACACTGCCTTTGAGCAAAATCTGGATCAGTTTCTAGAGAACATTTATCGAACCAACCAGTGGAAGGACAAACCTTTAGACCTAGGGCCTGGAATGAACTTGATTACTTTAGCAAGCTCACCAAAGTTAAAAGGCGGCATGACTGGGGATCCACTTATGTCCTCAGAGGATCTGGCTGTTTTTAAAAACGCTTTCCAAATCTCAGGATTCACGGGGGGCATAAACTGGTACAGAAACTTTACTCGGAATTGGGGAATCCTGGCCAAATATCAGCAAAAGGTGAATCAGCCCGCTTTGATGATCTACGGTGATTACGACAGCGTCCCAAAATCATCGAATTTAGAGCAATTTGTTCCCAACCTGACCGAGGTGTCGTTCGATTGTGGACACTGGATTCAACAGGAAAGACCCGCTCAAACCAATATGGCCATTAAAGAATGGCTAGCTCAGCACTATCCGGTTTAAAAGAGTCATTAAAAAAAATTTAAGATCGACGACACAAAGCTCGTCATAATAAGGATGACGGTCGAAAAAAAAGACAAAACGAAACCCAAGGTTCTTTTTTTTGGATCTTTGACATAGCTGCGGAAATAGATCGCTCTACCCACCAAATAGAAGACACCACAAACGACACCGGTAATGGAATAGCCCAAATAGGCGGCTACCAAAACGGCTGGTAAAAAGACGATAAGTTGTTCAAGAGAATTTTGATGAGCGCGGAAATAACGATCAAATTCATCATTTCCAGAAACAGCGGGGGCCTCGATTCTGAGACGCTGTCTTGCTCGACCCACCTCAATACCGAAATAAAGTGTTTGCAATAATATCAGCATCAACACCACTACCAGGGGTTCCATAATTACCTCCTAACCACGACTCTACTCACTAGTTAGCATAAACGTCCCACTCGCCTCGGCAACAGTCACTTGATCAGATAGACGCACAATCTCTCCGCGCATCTGAGCGAGCCGACCTTTTCTCTTCTCGCACCACGATATGAGTCGGACCAACTGCCCAACCTCCAGTTGGTCTCGGTATCGAATGTCGGCGCGAGCAGTGAAAGACTGCTCCCCTTGCAGCCACAGAAAGTTGGCCATCACGTCGTCGAGCAAGCTAAACAAAATACCGCCATGCGTTATATTTCGGAATCCTGCATGTTCCTTTTTGGGAACAAATTCACCGATACATTTTCCATCTTCGATATCAAATACCACTTTCAGACCGATCGGATTATCGGGCCCACAGACAAAGCAACCTGAACTTTCCATCCTCGAGTTTATTGGAAGAGGATCCACAGTATTAGTTTCTGTCGCACTATCTTGTTTTGTCATGCGTTCTCAAAACCCTATGTACTGAAAAGAAAACGGTCTCGCGTTATCCTAGTATAAGGGCGTGGGGAATAAATTTGGATAAACGTGCTAGATAAAATAAAAGCAACTTTGGAAAACTACCGACCTCATATAGCTGATACAAACCAAAGCACCAAGAAAGCAGCTGTCGCAATGATCTTGCGGCCCGCACCGGAGGAAGCTCTAGAGTCTACGGAAATTTTATTCATAAAGCGTGCAGAGAGAGATGGTGATCCTTGGTCAGGGCACATGGCGTTTCCGGGCGGTCATATGGAGCCAGATGATAGTGACCTCAAAGAATCAGCTATCAGAGAGACTAAAGAGGAAATAGGGCTGGATCTTAGAGACGCACAGTTTTTAGGACCCCTTGATCATCAATACGCCAACCCTCGCGGACGAGTGCTTAACATGCTTATTGCGCCATTTCTCTTTCAAGTAGATGGCAACCCCCGATTCGCACCCAATCAGGAAGTGGACGAAGTAGTTTGGGCTTCTTTGAACGTTCTCGCGTCAAACAAGCTCCATGACACGGAGAGCATGCTGATGTCGGGAAAGCCAACAACCTTTAACGGTTATCGATTGAATGGGGGACACTTCGTATGGGGCTTGACTTATCGGATCTTGAAAAATTTCCTTTCAGCGACGGACTCGTCGTGGAGGCCGCCGAAAGAAATCGAATAAAGTCACGATAGTGTTTAAAAAGAAAGACCCTCGTAGCTCGCAATAGCCAAACCCCCGGCAACGCTTGTGAACGGATCGTGCTCAACAACTTTGCCCGGGAACTTTTGATCAAGAATTTGCTTTACTGCTGGGATCAAGCTTGAGCCTCCCGTGCGCAGAACAACGTCAATAGAACTTGGATCAATCTGTGACTTTCGAAGTGTTTCATCTACGGCCATCGTCATCTGATCAAGTGGTTTCCGAATGACTGACTCAAATTCAGCTCGGGTTAATTCCACTCTCAAGTCAATTTCCTCAAGATCGAGGGCCGCAGACTCCGATATAGATAACTCCGCCTTTAAATCCCGTATCTTCGTGAAAAGAACATAGCTTAAGTTGTGTTTGATTATATCTCTAAGTCGGACGAAACACTTCGCGTCTTCGCCAGCCGATTCGATACACTCCGTTACAGGAGCTGTGAAGCGATTCTGATTCAACGTGTAGGTAACAGCCCAATTGAGTAACAGGTCTTCATAATCTTCGAAAGGAAACGGTGTTTCTATTTCCCGATCAAAGCCCTTTCGACGCCAGATTTTTCCTTTGCCCAAATGTGGAAAAAGAAGGTGCCGATAAAGCAATTGATCGATATGATCTCCACCGAGACCAATGCCGTGAGTGCTGAGCACCTTAAACCCAGAATTCCCTCGATCTAAAATGCAGAAATCTAGCGTTCCGCCACCAAAATCCAATGTCAAAACTCTCTGAACCTCATCTCTGGGCCGGGTATGCAGATAACTGATGGCAGCAGCAATTGGTTCAGGACAAAACTTCTGATCTGTAATACCGGCGTATTTGAAGGCCTCAGAGAGCCTCGCTTTTGCTAGTTCGCTTGCATGCAAATCCTTGCCCTCAAACCTAACTGGATGTCCGAGGTGTGCCGTAGCGAGCGGGCCAGTAAGATCCTCTATGCGTTGCTTAATATCACGCAACAAGGGTGTAATCAGAGCAACCAGTCTGAACGGTTGATCAAATACCATTAGTCTTTTTATCGAATTGTCACCGAGCAGTCGCTTTACTCCCCTGAACAGTCTTCCCTTTAGGCCGCTATCAGTGACTGCAGCTCCGTAAACATTTTCGCTTTTTGTCTCAACTTCGGTTATCTCTTCACTACCCTCTGATCCAGAAAATTCACTTCTAACGCCAATGACCTCAGGAACCAACTCAACCGTCCGTCCAGTGTTATCTCGAATATAGGTACTGACCGCCACCTCACCTGTGATTGCGACCTTGGAACTATCCAGATACGTAGCGGAGGGCATAATATCCTGCCCCTTTTCGAGCCGGATAAGACTTAGGTTCTCGCCATCATATACTGCCGCAACCGAGTTACTCGTACCAAAATCTATGCCGACACCAACCCTAGACATGCGTGGCCTCTTTGGACCTACTCAAACTATTCGCTAATAAAGGAAACAGGTTTTCAGTGAAAATAAACACGACTCTTCGGTTACTATGCGCAGGTGATAAGTAAAAAGACTGAGTGCTATGCCAACTGACTTGAAGAAATATCGAGCATCCAAGAGACAAAAGACTGCGAAGAAAAAAACTCTTTGTGCAAGCGGCTTCCATTCATGGACAGACTACTCAAGAAAACAATTTGATGTCCGCCAAGGACGACTCATCAGTATTCGTGAATGTAAAATTTGCGGCAAACAACAAACACTTACCTCCTAGGCAAACTTTCCCTCAAATGGCATGAGGCCCTTCATATCACACCCTACGCCAGTACCTCCCAAACCACAGTATCCGTCAGGAACCTTGGCCAGATATTGTTGGTGATAATGCTCGGCGTAAAAGAAGGATTGATTAATCAATATCTCTGTCGTTATCTCGCCAAATCCGGCTAGCCCAAGTTGCTGTTGAAAATAATCTCTGGATGCCAAAGCTAACTCCAACCGGGTTTCGTCCTCTAAATAAATCCCTGATCGATATTGCGTCCCGACGTCATTCCCTTGCCGCATACCCTGCGTAGGGTCATGCCCCTCCCAGAAAACTCGAAGTATTTCTTGAAAGTCTATGCTCTCCGGATCAAATACGACTAGTACCACTTCATTGTGGCCAGTCAAACCGCTGCATACTTCCTCATAGAGAGGATTTTCAGTGATGCCACCTGCATATCCTACGGCAGTGACCCAGATTCCTGGCAACTGCCAGAACATTTTCTCCGCACCCCAGAAACACCCCATACCTACCATCACGGTTTCCGCGCCTTCAGGAAATGGGGCAATTAATCGCCGCCCATTGACAAAGTGCGCAGCCGGCACCGGCATTGGCTCCGATCTGCCCGGAAGCGCTTCGGATTCGGTTGGCAAGGTCACCTTCTTTTTCAAAAACATAGAATATCCTTAATACTTCCGAACGACTTTTAAGTCCCCCATTTTGACCAATCCTAGATCAAATTCCATTACTAAAAGCCGTCGGTATATTATGAGCTTAAGGAGGTCAAAAGAGCGTCGTTAATTACCCTTAGACTCCACTCTATGATTTAATCGTCGTCATGAATTCTCGACCGCGATTAATCCTCCTTCGTCCAAAACATTCGAGTCGAACTAGGCTTATCATCATCTTTTTTCTCGGCGCTTTTCTGGCTGTCGCATGTCAGTCGACGAAAACAGCAGATACAGATCCTACAACTCAAACACTAGCCAAAATTAATTTTGCTGACTGGATCGTTGTATCTGAACTCGAGTCTCAAGCTTTACTCTATTTGGAACAGGAACCCTTAAAGCTGGGGTCAATTGGATCTGCAATACTCGAAAAAGATCCATTGAATTTAATTGGCAAACTAGCCCTTAGCAAATTCTATTCGAGCCTAGGAACAATTGAGACGGGAACTGATTTTAAAGAGAGTTACGAAGAATCTATAAGGATCATCAGTGAGTCTGGCAACGGATCGCCAGAGAAGCCATGGGTCGTTTCCTCAAACCAAGTCGCGGAATTGTTCCTAAAGGATAAAGAGATATCGAGAGTTGGGGGCGTTTACCAAAGCAATTTGCAACAGAAACTTGGCTTGATGATCTTAGGTCTCGAGGGCGTAAATACCCGACCGAAGGAGTACTATTTCGATCTGAGTCATCTCCTCAATTCGGCGAACGCCTACTTATCAACTGACAAGACGCAGGATAGTGATAATCCTTGGCCACTCTTACGACTACTCTCAGAGAGTCGAGATTCAGCTGCACAAGCCGCGATAGGGGCCTATCTGGTAAAACAAAAAAACTACAAATCTGCCATCAATTGGCTAACCGCCTCCGCGCAACAAGACAACCTTTTCGCGCATACCCTGCTGGCAAGGATATTCTGGTCCCAATTCAGTGGTATTGAACAGATGCTGCGGTCAGATAGAGATGAATCCACGCTCACTGCAGAAAATCGGGAGAGTTTACGTTCTCAACTCAATGATCTGAAGACCAAGTCCCAAAGCCACCACAGGCAAGCTATTTCGTTAGGTTCAGTAGAATCTATGTATACGCTTGGTCGATTACTCTTCGAGGGCAAATTTGGACCAGGCAAAGTAATTGAGGGTCAAGAGCTTTTAGAGCAATCAGGAAAACTTGGGAACGCTGAGTCCTTTCTTTTCCTCGCTCATCATTATCGCTTTGGAAGTATTGTCCGGAAGGATATTTCAAGAAGTACCTCCTTTTTTTCGCAAGCAGCAAAGCTGAGGAACCCAGAAGCAATCGTCGCTTTCGCTCGTTTTTTGATATCACCCGCAGGTGAAGGATTCAGAGAAGAAGAGCAGTTTGGCATAGTCAAATTGCTGGAGGAATTAGTCGCCGAGAAAGAACCCGAGGCAATGGTGGTCTTAGGTAACCTGAGTGCAGCTGGGGTTCAGACTGACCAATCTGCTCGTCGGGCCATCTCCTGGTACAAGAAAGCGGTTAAAGCTGTATCAAATAATATCGATGAGGCGTCCGATGAGATCATCAATGAAGTAGCTTGGATTCTCGCTACCACCTCTAAAAGATCGCTAAAAAGGGCGCGATACGCCCTTCGCATCATTGACAAAAGAATGCAGGACAGCACCATCGCCAGAGAGAAGCCAGAATTCCTGGATACGTGGGCCGCTGCACTCGCGGCCAATGGTCAGTTTGATAAGGCAATCGAAATACAAAAGCAAGCAATCTCCAAAGCGACTGAACAAGACCGCGACGATGTGTTACAGATCTTGGAGAGGCACCTAGAGTCTTTCAAATCAAACCAGCCTATCACCGAGTAATCCAAAAAAATGGCTGAGAGAGATCTACTCCAGGACAGCTACTTTATAGATGTCAGAGCGCCCTGTGAGTTCAAAAAAGGCCATCTCCCCAATAGTGTCAACATACCTATTCTTAACGACTTAGAGAGAGACCTTGTTGGCAAAACTTACAAAAAATATGGGAAGGAACGAGCCGTCAACTTAGGTCACGAACTCTGTTCAGGCGCCAGGAAGAGCAAGTTGCTCCAAGATTGGGTGAGTGAGATCAATAAAAAAAGCTCTCTGAAGTTGCTCTGTCTCCGCGGCGGCTTGCGCTCACAAATAGCCTCAAAGTGGCTCCAAGAAATCGGTGAAACTATCCATCCAGTAGAGGGTGGATATAAGGCCTTGAGAAAAACCTGTCTGTCGTTATTAGAAAAACCAGACAAAAAATTTTGGATCATCGGCGGAAAAACAGGATCCGGTAAAACAGAAATCATAAAAAGCCTACGCAACAGTATCGATCTTGAAGGGAGAGCATCGCATCGAGGATCAGCTTTCGGTGGGCAGCTCAAGGAACAGCCATCACTCTCGAGCTTCGAAAACTATCTCGCGGTAGACTACCTGAGCCTTGATCGAAATTCTTTGGTCCTAGAGGACGAAGGGCGATCCATCGGGAGCGTAAGTATACCCTCTGCTTGGTTTGAGTTGATGAGGGCTTCACCGATCGCGCTGGTGAAGGTTGACCTCGAGGACCGAGTAGCTCAAATAAAGGCAGAATACGTCGACAATGCGATTTTAGAATACGGTGATTATTCAGTAGCGGTTCAACAACTTCACGAAAGATATCAGGAATCAGCAAGAAAGATTGCAAAACGTCTTGGGGCCACCAACCTAACGTCCCTCCAAGTTCTCATGGAGGAAGCGTTTCTGGAAAAGCGAGAACACAATGACTGGATAGAGCACTTGTTGTCCAATTACTACGATCCAATGTATGAATATCAATTAAAACGAAAAAAAGAGCGCATTGTTTTTAGCGGAGATTCAGTCGCTGTGAGAGATTTTCTTGATTCAAAACCGTAGATGTTAAAAATTCCTCAAGATGTTTGAGCGTTTGGTCAACTTGCTCGTGGTGAGCTAAATGCCCCGCTCCGACTATAGTCTCCAACTGCGCCCCCTGAAAATAACGCAGTGTGCCGTTCTGACCGCAACGGAATGGCAACCCATTATCAGCATTCAATAGTAAGATCGGGCAGCGAATATCGGCCCAAATCTCCTTGATCTCCCCCTCCGACAATCCTACAAGAGAGAAATTGCGAACGCCCTGGTGATATTTCCAAGAGAAGGTTCCATCAGTATTTTTCATGCAACCATGCTCTGACAGGTGTCGCACTAAATCAGAGGGTATTCCTGGATTCTCTGAAGCCATTCGTTGAGCGGCCTCGTCAATCGTCGTATATCTCCTCTTCTTTTTTCCGTCGAGATCATGGACCGTTTTCGCCCAAAATTTGATGCGTTCCGAAATTTTTTGCGGAGTATCAGGGTTTATCCAAATCCCTATTCCCTCGATCGCCGCAACACTGTCAACATGCTCCCGGTAGATACCTGCAAAAAGATTCGCGATAGCCCCTCCCATACTGTGTCCGACCAGCGAAAATTTCTCTAGTCCAAGGGCTACCACTAGATTGAAGGTATCAAAGATATAATCGGTATAGCGGTAATTGTGGCCTAACGCCAGATCAGAATCGCCATGTCCTCGAAGGTCAGGCGCTATGACGTGGAATTTCTCTGACAAGGATTTCGCTATTCTGTCCCACGTTCGACAGTGATCCCGAACACCGTGTATCAGAATGACCTTGGGCCTATCAGTTTCACCCCACTCAACAAAATGAAGTTTGAGGTTTGCTGATACGAAAGAGCCGTGTCGAGGATCGGCGTATTTCATGGTTTATCCTGCAGAGAGCTAGAGGACCGGAACTCTTCTCCTAGCAATTCATCAGAGCGTCGATTAAAGATATCCCTAACGAATTCCATAAACACTTTGACCCTCTTTGCCGCCCTTAAATCGGGGTGCGTCAGCATCCACATAGAGGGTCCGAGAATAGCGGGAATGCCCGGTACTCTGCGAAGCGAGCTATCAGATTCCGCCAGGATGCAGGGAAGAAACCCATATCCCAGGTGCTGCTTTACAGCCTCGAGATGGAGAAGCAAACTGTGCGTCTTGACGCGTATTTTCGCGTCAGGCGCATGAATCTTTCTCAGTTTTTTCGATTCCCTACTCATCTCGCTATCCGTGTCAAATTCTATCCAATAGGCCCCAGCGGTTTGAGGAACTATCTCCGTCTGCTCATTGGTAAGGTGAAGATCGGTAGAGCAATAGGCTGCAATCGCCACGGGAGAAAGTGAACGGCCTATAAGATTTTCAGACGGATGGTCTGTCGCCTCAATCAGGATATCAGCATCTCGGTTCATAATATTCATCTTCTGATGACTGGGTATCAGTTCTACTTGTATATCGGGGTATTCCTCCATGAAACGGTCTATCTCTCTGACCAAGAGACTCAACGCGATGACCTCGGGTATGACTACTCTAATCTGGCCAGACAATCTTTGATCTTTTCCAGCCAACATTCCCTCAATGTTGCTAAGGTCCGAAGCAACCTTATCTACCCGAGCGATCACCTCCGCTCCCTCTGGGGTTATCGTTAACCCTCTTTGAGATCTGGTAAAGAGAGGCACACCGAGCCTATCTTCAAAGTTCTCTAAGCGCCTGCTTACCGTAGATGGATTAACACCCAATACTTCTGCTGCTGAGCGAACTGACCTTGTAGATGCGATCGTGCTAAAAAATTTATAATCATCCCAGTCCATCAGATAATTCCCAAGTTTGTATCTGGACACTAAATTACGGTAAGTGTTGCTGAAAATAAATCCTGTGTTGCATCACGGAATTCAAATTGACTTGACCTAGAGCAATATCGGTAGTCACGCGTCACCGTCTGCTAAACCGAGCGACGTCCTAAAGTTTTGACCACTCTTTAGGCCAGTAATTTCCAGATGCTCCTTATGAAGGATATCTGCAAAATCAGCCTAATAAAGCCGTAATGAAGAGGATCTTTTCAACGTGCGTTTTAGCAACAGTATGTTGCGAACAATGATCTAGCTATTCAGTGTTACTGAGGGTAACATTCTTACAGATATTCGAAAAAAATATCTGAGAGTTTCCGAAACCCCTCTCCCCTCCCTCTTCGGAACTCTCGTTTATAAAGCGGGGGATCTGTAAAAGATCCCACGCTTTTTTTTTTTCCAGTTACAATGTCTCAATGCCGTCCAAGAAAAATCTTTACGATAATTTAATAATTGAGAAATCGGGACATATTGCTCGCGTCATCTTTGATCGGGAAGAAAAGGCAAACGCGCTAAATAGAGCTTTCCTCATTGAAATAAAAGAAGCCTGTTTATCTTTTGCTGAAGACGTTGATACGCGAGTAGTTATCTTCTCTGGCAGCGGCCAGCATTTTTCTTCTGGAGCTGATTTATCAAGCAGTCCAAATCAAGAAGTCTCGCTACTGAAAAAGCGACGCGACTCCAGAGCTGGCGAAGAGGCAATCCTTGCTCTTCTTAACATGGATCAAATCGCCATCGCATCCTGGAACGGTGCTGCGATGGGTGGAGGAGCCTGCATTGCTACAGCTTGCGACTTCAGGGTCGGCACGCCATCGAGTTTCATGCAATATCCCGAGATCGATATTGGGGTAAATTTGATGTGGAAGAGCCTTCCCCTGCTCATCAACTTGATAGGGCCTAGCAGATCCAAAAGAATGGTTATCGGTGGAGACCGAATTACTGGAGAAGAACTTTACGCATGGGGGGTACTTGACAAGTTAGTCTCCGAACAGGAGCTAAGCAAAGAAGCGCAGTTATTAGCTGAAAAATACGCGAAGAAGGCGCCGATCGCAGCGCAAATGATCAAGCAATCAACAAACAATATCGTTAACGCTTTGTCAAACGAAATCATGCATATGGACTTCGATCAGAATCTGTTCACAGCGCAGACCCGCGACAGGTCAACAGCTATAAAGAGTTACCTAGACAAAACGGCACCGAATTTCGAGGGCGATTAAAACTTATCGACTATCGTTCCACCTTTGAAAGCTGGAAGCTAAAGTTATAGCTATCAATATCGGCTTGGATGGTTACCGCTGTCCCATCAGAGGGCGCTAACTCCACTGCTAGAGTTTCGGTCTCTATATGCACTTTGTGCTCTTCAATGGCCAGACTTATCTCCGGGTCTGCCATATAAGCGATTTCTATTCGGTCGCTTACCTCTAAGCCAGCTTCTTTTCTTGCTCTCTGGATCCTGTTTACCACCTCTCGGGCATACCCTCCCCTTATTAATTCAGGCGTCAACGCACAGTCAAGTTCAATACTTACCGAGCCGTTAGAGATTGCATCACTGCCCTCTCTTGGTTCTCGGACTAACAGTATTTCTTCGCCAGTAAAGCTCCGTGAGAAGCCATCTAGACCGAGAGTTATACTGCCGTTTTTCTGTAACAAGCTTACCTGTTCCTTCGACAGGGCACCGATTAGATCAGCAAAACCCTTCATGCGGCTGCCGAGTTCTTTGCCAAGCAATTGATAATTCGCTTTCGTTTTGACTTGGAGATAATGCTCTTCATCAGACGAGTATTTTACCGTGCGAACATTCAGTTCATCTTTTAAATAAACTTCCAGAGATTCCATGATTTGAAGCAAAGCTTTGTCTTGATGAATAACTGTCAGCGTCGAGAGAGGCGTTCTGAGGCCTATTTTTTCTTCCTCTCTCTTTTGCCTACCCAATAGCACCACCTGCTGCATCAACGTTACTGATCCCTCTAATTCAGAATTGGCTTTTGATGAGTCGGCTATTGGATAATCACACAGATGAACGGATATCGGTTGTGCCTTGCCACCTCCAAGAGCAAATAAAGAACGGTAGAGATGTTCAGATAAGAAAGGGGCGAAAGGAGCCATAATTTTGGACAATTCGATCAGCGCTTCATAGAGCGTACTGAAGGCAGCTATCTTATCTGCGTCTACGTCGGATGCCCAAAACCTTGACCGGTTCAGGCGAATATACCAATTGGTCAAATCTTCGATAAAGTTAAAGAGATTTGGCACTACGTTATAAAGTCGGTAGCCCTCCATTTCCTCTGCAATTCGCGTCTTCAGAGTCTGCAATCTTGATCCTATCCATAGATCCAATATATTGTTGCCTACATGCACGCCTTTATCCGGGGACCAATCATCTATTTCCGAGTATGTCTTCAAGAATGAGAAGGCGTTGTACCATGGTAATAACGCTCTACGGACCATTTCTTTAACACCAGAGTCACTAAAACGAAGCTCCTCACCTTTTACCAATCCAGAATTTATGGAATAAAGACGCAATGCATCCGCACCAAACTCTTCCATTAAGTCGTCTGGGGGAGTGTAATTTCGAAGACTTTTGGACATTTTCTTTCCGTCTTGGGCCATTACTAACCCGTTGACGATGACGTTGCGAAAGGCGGGTTGATCAAAAAGACCTGCTGCCAAAACAGTCAACGTGTAGAACCAACCTCTCGTTTGATCCAGCCCTTCCGCAATGAATTCAGCAGGAAAACCTGACCCGAATACATCTTCGTTTTCAAAGGGATAGTGAAGCTGCGCGTAAGGCATTGAGCCCGACTCGAACCAACAGTCCAAGACTTCCTCTATCCTACGGTAAGTCCCTTCTTCCCCATCAATTTCGAAAGTTAATGGATCAACATTTTCTCTGTGCAAATCATTGAGAGTGACACCAGTTTTTTTCGCCAACTCCTCAATGGAGCCAATACAGACAAAATCTCCAGTTAGATCGTTCTGCCAAACTGGGATTGGCGTCCCCCAGACTCTGTTCCTAGAGATAGCCCAATCGATCGCGCCGTCCAAAAAATTCCCAAAACGACCGTTTTTTATGTGCCCAGGGACCCAGCTTATTTTCTGATTGGCGTTAAGCAGATTTTCCTTAATATTTGTAACCGCGACATACCAAGAAGGAATCGCGCGGTAAATAAGAGGTGTGTCGGACCTGTAGCAGTATGGATAACTATGTTGAATGACTTCTTGTCTAAATAATTTTCCGTGATCTTTGAGGGTAGTAATTATCTGTTTGTCAGCATCTTTGACATGCTGACCCTCCAAATCGAACACCTCAGAGGTGAAACAACCATCCAAACCGACGGGGCAAACAAAGGCCTCTATACCGTTCTCGTTTAGCACACGGTAGTCTTCCTCTCCAAAAGCGGGAGCTTGATGAACTAAGCCAGTTCCGCTGTCTGTCGTGACATAATCGTCCGACAAAACAACAAATGCGCCCTTTTCTCGCTCACCGAGGAAGTAATCGAAGGGCGGCTCATAAGATAGTCCGACGAGACGATCACCTTTCATCGAACCTAGGATCGTAAATCTGCCTTTATCCTCGTAGGCACTTTTCCTCTCCTCAGCCAAATAGAATTTAAGACCCGTGTCCGGATCCTCTACTAAGCAATAATCTATATTGGCACCGACACAGACGGCTAAGTTCGAGGGCAAAGTCCAAGGAGTGGTAGTCCAGACTGCGAGATATTCCTCTCGATCGATAATCTTTAATAGCACCGTTATGGCCGGATCTTGCACATCTTTATAATTCGATGTCGCCTCAAAATTTGCGAGTGGCGTGCCCAGCTCGGTCGAAACTGGAACCACTTTCATACCCTGATAGATCAGCCCTTTATCCCATAACTGCTTGAAAGCCCACCAGACAGATTCCATAAACCAGGTATCCATCGTCTTATAATCGTTTTCGAAATCCACCCATCTACCAATACGCGTAATTGTTTGGCGCCACTCAGAGACATAGCGCTGCACGATAGCTCTGCACTCGTCGTTATAACCTTTCACCCCAAGACTGTTGACTGCGTCTTGCGCTGATATGCCAAGCTTTTTGTCTATCTCGTGTTCCACCGGCAGGCCATGACAATCCCAACCGAATCGCCTCATTACGTAGCGACCCTTCATCGTCCAATATCGAGGAACAACGTCTTTGATTGTGCTCGCTACTAAATGCCCGTGATGTGGCAGCCCTGTAGCAAAAGGCGGCCCGTCATAGAAAATATAAGGTTTCTTATCCTTCGTGTTCTTGAGGGACTGCTGAAAGATCGATTCCTGATCCCAGAAATCGAGAATTTCGTGCTCCATTTCTACAAAGGAAAAAGTTTTTTGCTCTTTTTCAGCAGTCATTCATACAGCCTAAATTACAGTCCTCGCTATTTTACTCTCTTTCCTTGTTTTATGTTGTTATCGTTATCGAGACACCGTTGAACATTTTTTGAGGGGAAGAGAGGAATGAAAATAGGCGCCGTATTTCCGCATAATGAGATCGGAACGAACCCAAAACAAATTAAAGAGTACTGTAGAGGTCTAGAGTCTTTGGGTGTTGACCATTTACTCATCTACGACCACGTTCTTGGTGCCGACCCTGATAGGGAGGGTGGGTTCAGCGGTCCCTACGATAAAGACGTTGCATTTCATGAGCCCCTCACTACTTTTTCCTTCATTGCCGCCGCAACTGAGAAAATCGAGTTGGCTACAACGGTTTTGATACTGCCTCAAAGGCAAACAGTTCTCGTTGCAAAGCAGGCAGCCCAGCTTGCTGTCTTGTCAAATAATCGCTTTCGTCTAGGTATTGGAGTAGGTTGGAATAAAATCGAATACGAGGGACTTAATGAAACCTTCGAGAATCGAGGTAGGCGCCAGGAAGAACAAGTCATGGTGATGAGGGATCTTTGGACCCAGGATTCCCTGGACTTCGAGGGTGAATTCCATCGAATCGACAAAGCAAGCATCAACCCTAGACCTGAGGAATCCATCCCAATCTGGTTTGGTGGCTCAGCGCCAGCTCTAATTGAGAGGGTGGCTCGATTGGGTGACGGTTGGATGCCACTTATGGGCGCAAACGAAAAAGCAGCAGAATGCATCAGAAAAATCCGTGAAGCGAGAGAGAGAGAAGGAAAGAGCATGGACGGCTTTGGTATCCAAGCTCAAGCCCAATACAAGGGAGGCAACCCAGATATTTGGAAAAAAAACGCCACATCATGGCACGAAATAGGAGCTACCCATTTAGCAATCGCGACTCACAATGCTGGGGTAACAGATGTGCCGGGGCACTTATCAAGAGTTGAGGAGTACCTAAGTGCTGTGAAATAAAGACCAAAGGTCTTTGGGCGTACAAATATTAGGACTCAAGAGCCCCCAAAATAAATTCCAATACCAACTCAGGATCCTGCATCGGGATAAAATGGGATAGTTCAGGCAAAAATACGTCATGCCCGTTAACGAACTGCTTAGCCAGGTCCGGCCATGTCGGTGAGCTGGCAAAGTTGACTTCTTCAGACGTCGCATCCCTGGGTGCTGCTCTTAAAATGACTGTGGGCGTAATGATAGACGGTATTAAGTCATGAAGATTGGATTCAAAATTAGCCATATAAATAGAAGCCTCGACATGAGGAGGACAAGCCAAGTTCACACCTCCAGCCGTCGCAGGCAGGACTCCGAAATTACAGTAATCTTTGAAAACAGCGTCTTGCCATAGCTTGTAAGGCATTCGATCTTTATACCTCGCATACATTTCCTGAGCGTCTTTGAATACAGCCTTTCTCCTTGCAACTGGGTGATCATCTACCGAGCCATAATTATGACGCTCTGAGTTTTTGTATACCGATGGTTCCATGATGACTGGATCGACCAAAAGCAACTGCTTAAAAAGCGAATTGTTTTGAGCCGCAACATGCGTCACGCAATACCCACCCATTGAGTGCCCAACACCAACTGCGTTACAAAGGTTGACTGCCTCACAAAACCTGAGCAAATCGGTACCAAAACGATCCCATGAGTAGGGGCCTGTCTTTTCTGATCTTCCATGACCTCTC
>CACOYI010000025.1 GCA_902631405.1 K189A clade bacterium
GACGCGCCCTTCGAATATTCAGGCGAGACTTCTCCAAGCAATACCACGAGAAGTGGTAGCAAAAGGAGTCGTACCACCTCTGCAGCCTTTGCCCATCTTTCTGCTTGCAAAACAAAGCCATGAACAATCATCGTTGCTAGTAGCATCCAAAAGAATATGACAACTATTTCGCGAGGTAACACATTTTGATTTCCCAAAAGCATTAGCCCTGCTCCAGTGATAAGCCAGAGCTGGAAAAAGCAGTACAGTCCATCGAACCGACTGACTGCCGGATCAAACTTAGCGAGGTTCTTCCCATCTTCTATTTCTTCATAGAAGTGATTATCGCCGTTAGGGATCCAAGCAGGAGCCTTGAACCAAATCAATATTTTCTGCACACCCCTGGCGGACAGGCTCAATCTCAATGTTTCCCACCAAACATGCAGATTTGCCCAGAGCGGATTCCAACTTCCCAGCTGTTTGGTAATACCATACCGACAGGGATCGGCTTCACTTTCAACCGCGAATGTGCCGAAAAGTCTATCCCATATAATGAAAACCCCTCCATAATTCTTATCCAGATAGTCTGAGTTTATAGAATGATGCACACGATGGTTGGAAGGTGTTACTAAGATGTAATCCAACCACCCCAATCGACGGATATGTTCGGTATGGACCCAAAACTGATAAACCAAATTCAAACTACCTACACTAACCATTACTTCCACAGGCGTTCCCACAAGGTACATCGGCAGGTAAAACAAGAATCCGATATAGTCAGTGCTTGTCTGTCGCAGCGCAGTACTAAGATTAAATTCCTCACTCTGATGGTGCGCAACATGTGAGGCCCAAAGAATACGCCATTCGTGACCGAACCGATGTTTCCAGTAATAGAAGAAGTCATACGCCACAAACGCCAACGCCCAGTGCCACCACTCAGTGGCTCGCCACTGCTCGACTCCTAGAAAACCGAGGCACCAGGTAATAATAATCGCGGAAAATCCCAGCCGCAAAATACCAATTAGCCTGCTTAACAATCCCATGTGCAAGCTGTTCACCGTATCGTTAAGGCGATAAGTTTGCCGACCTTTAAAAGCTCCATAGCAAAACTCGAGCAATAAAGCGAGAATGAAGAACGGAATCGCAATCTGTACGAAATTCATAAGCCCAATAATAACTACTAGCTTGGCTAGTTGATATGTTCTTGTACAACTACTATCGGGAGACTGTAAATGCCCAGACTAAAAGAAATCCGTCGAGGTGAAGCGGACCCAAGAGTGCTTCCCTTTTATGATGCCCTGTTCGGCCCAGATCGAGACCCTGTTGAGGAGCCTGGTACGGCCACGGGAACGCCCGGTAATTGGTGGACTGTTTTCGCCCAAGTGCCGGACTGCTTAGAGCATATGGTTTCAGGTTTCCAATTCTATAGGAGTCGCAACCGAAAAATCGCGCCAAAACTTCGAGAACTAGGGCAAGCTCGAGCCGGCTTCGCAAGGGGAAGTCAGTTTGTCTTTTCTCAGCACTGCAAAGCTTTGAGGGCTGCTGGCTATGATGACAATCAGATTGAGGCGATACCACACTGGAGTTCCACTTCTGTTTTTAGTGAGATTGAGCGCGCGGTACTCGCCTATACGGATGATCTAGTTCTTCAAGGGGGGCGTGTCGCCGATGGGACCTTTGATTTATTGAAGTCCCATCTGAGTGAAATCGAGATCATCGAGCTGACCTACATCATTTGCACCTATGAAATGCATGCGACAATGACTAAAGCGCTGAGACTCGAATTCGACGATAGAGAAGAACCCGTTATTGAGGTTGCCCCGCCGGAGGACGAACTTAGGGATATCGACTTTTTTAAAAATCTGGATAAATAGCCTAATAGTCTGCTAACTTGAAAAGGCATAAGTTTAGGGGAGTAACCTATGTCGGTATCAGGTTCATGTTTGTGTGGGCAAATCAATTTAACTATAAGTAGCGAGCCTATGATGGCCGGAGTCTGTCATTGCAAAAACTGTCAGAAACAGACAGGGTCAGCATTCTCTACGCTAGCGGGCTTTCCGCTCTCGGACATTGATTTCGGGGACTCTGAGTTATCCATGTACGAAGACTCAGCCACTGAGAGCGGCAGTGTCGTGAAGCGATTTTTTTGCGGAAAATGCGGATCGCCGATTTATTCACAGGTGCCTGCTCAACCAGATACGGCTTACCTTAAAACGGGCATTCTTGATGACACTTCCTCGTTCAAGCCCATGTTTAATCTTTGGTGCGATAGCAAGCAAGATTGGGTGACTCTGGATGAAACAATTCCTGCAATCGGAAAACAAGCCTAGATCAAAGACCTAGGCTTGTTTGAAAAATACTACTTCATCTGTGAGCGAACAGCTTTGGTGAATTTATCCGTATAGGGTGGCCTTAGGCCCATTTTCTCCATAATGTTAATGCCGCTTTGTTTGAACACCGCTTTGGCATGACTAAACCTCTTAAAGCCGTCGATGCCATGATAAGAACCCGTTCCAGAAGGACCGACACCGCCAAAGGGCAATTCCTCTTGAGCAACGTGCATCACCACATCATTAAGTGTAACGCCTCCTGATGTCGTGTGATGACGAACATGATCACCAGCCTTGTCATCTCCGAAGTAGTACAAACCGAGCGGCCTGTCGTGCTGATTGACATAATCAATCGTCTCTTTTAAATCCTTATAAGGCTTTACAGGCATGATCGGCCCAAAGATTTCATCTTGCATAACGGATAGATCCTCAGGGGGATCTATCAGAAGCGTTGGCGCAATCTTGTGAGCTGGTTGTTGCCGAAAATCTTCTTCGGCTGGGTTTATCTCCACAACATCCACACCAGCCTGCTTGGCTTCCTCCACATAGCCGTTAATTCGCTCAAAATGTCGGTCATTGATAACTGAAGTGTAGTCCGGGTTGTCCACAAGAGTTGGAAACATCTTGGAAACAGACTTTTTGGCCGAGTCCACAAAATCATCCATCTTCTCTTCTGGGACAAAAACATAATCGGGCGCTAAGCAGATCTGTCCCGCATTCATGGTCTTACCCATCATGATCGAGTCAGTTGTTTTCTCCATCTCAGCTTCTCGGCCAATGATGACAGGAGATTTTCCTCCCAACTCCAATGTTACCGGCACTAGATTCTCTGCCGCTGCTCGCATGACATGTTTGGCGATTGAAGTCGCTCCGGTGAATAAGAGATGATCGAAAGCCAGGCCCGAAAAGTCGGCGCCGGTCTCGGGGCCGCCGGTGATCACAGCAATTTCTGACTCGTCAAATTCAGTTTTGAATGCTTGCGCCATTGCAGCTGACGTCAGTGGAGTGTACTCACTGGGTTTGATCATGCATCGATTACCAGCTGATAAGACGCCTGCCAAAGGAGTAAAAGTTAGATTGACCGGAAAATTCCAAGGACTGATCACGCCAATCACTCCCAATGGTTGATATTCTATCCAGGCTTTAGCTCCTAACAGCCCCAAGATACGGGGCGTCACTTTGCGTTTTTCAGGGCGTTGCCACTTCTTTAAATTGGCTTGGGCCAGACGCAGGGGAGTGATCGAACTCGCAATGTCCGTAAACAACGATTGGTGCTGACTACGATGACCAAAATCCTCCGACATTGCGTCAGCAAAAATTTTGTCATGTTTCATCAATATGTTAATCGCTCTCTCAATACGGTCATGACGAGTCTCAGTCGAAACAATACCCTCGTCTAAATAGGCTTTCTTCTGGTCCGCCAGTATCCTTTCCATCTCAGCTAGAGACGTTTCCTTCAAGTTATTTCCCATTTCTGACATTTTTTCTCCTTATAAAATGTTTTTTAAGTAATCGCTGGAGTAGCTTCATCGACAAACATTTCTCTGAGCGAGCGCTTCAATACCTTTCCAGTCGCATTCCGAGGCAATGCATCAATAAATTCAACGCTGGCAGGCACTTTGAATTTCGCGAGCTTTTCCAAGCAATGCGCGATTATTTTCTCTTCATCAAGAGATTGATCGGACTTCAAAACGACAACAGCCTTACCTGTCTCCCCCCACTTAGCGTCTGGGACACCAATAACAGCCGCCTCCGCAATCTCGGAGAGTTGATAAAGTACATTTTCAACCTCAGCAGGGTAAACATTCTCTCCTCCCGATATGTACATATCCTTCCATCGATCGACAATGTAGATAAAACCTTCGTCGTCAAAACGCGCCGCATCCCCCGTTTTGAGCCAACCATCAACGAAGGAATTCTTGGTTGCTTCCGCGTTATTCCAATAACCTGGCGTTATGTTCGGCCCTCTTATCAGCAATTCACCGACGTTGCCCCAGGGCAATTCAACCCCATCATCGTCAACGATTTTGACTTCGGTATGGAGTAAACACTTTCCAGCGGACCCTACCTTTCGAAGGACATCAGCGGCATCGAGCGCCGTTCCACCGGGACTAGTTTCAGTCATGCCCCAACCCTGAATCAGTGGCACTCCTCGGTCAATCCAGGCCGTCAAAATCGCTTCAGCACACGGTGCGCCACCGACACCAGCTGTTTTCAACCTTGAGAGATCCGTTCCGGCAAAACTCGGATGCTGCATCATAAATTGATAAGGCGCGGGCACCGCAAAAAAATGCGTCACGCCCAGTGATGAGTCGCCAATGATCTCGAGAGCCCGACCGGGCTCAAACTCTCTAATGAGCAAAATCTTACCCCCCGCATGAAGAATCGGGTTGGCGTAGCAATTCATGCCGCCGGTATGAAAAAGAGGCAAAACAACCAATTGAACCGCATTACTATCGATACCTGCTGGTAATCCAAGATTGACGGCGTTATAGAAATTCATACCAAAAGTTATCATCGCTCCTTTCGGATGCCCGGTTGTTCCGGAGGTATACATGATCATTGCCGTATCGTCGTGCGTGCAGATCGCAGCTTCATAGTCACCTGAGCTCTGAGATAAAGCCAACTCGTAACTCGTTCCACTGTTTTGTGGTTCAATATCCAGACCATAATCAATTGAGCAAAGCTCAGCTAACTCATCCGCCTGGGACTTGAATTTGGTGTCGCTTACAAGCAGCTTTGGTGTTGAGTCATTAAGAATGTATTCGAGTTCGGAAACAGTGAGTCTCCAATTAAGCGGAATGCATATTGCCCCTATTTTCGCGCACGCAAATGCTAGCTCGAAAGTCTCGGGACAATTCGGCGCCAAAATCGCGACACGATCACCTTTTACTATCCCTTTCTGCTGCATCCATGACGCAATACAGCGTGCTCTCCTATCAAGCTCTTTATAAGTAAGCTCAACTCCTGTATCCAAGTCTGAAATCGCGACGTTATCACCGCGCATATAGGAATGATGCGCCGTCCAATCGTAGTATCGTACCGCCACCCTGCCCCCTTGATTGCAAATCAACTTCCAGATAACTATATCTCAACCACGAAAAACGGCATTACTTAAAATGACAACAAAGCTCAGAACTCCGCTCAGTATACTAATCGCACTTACGTTAGCTCTTTTGCCAAGCTGCTCAAGGAAAGAGGAGAGCTGGGATATAGTTATTTCCAATGTCTCCGTAATCGACGGCATTTCACCGACAAGAGTCAACCAAACAGTCAAGATTAGGGACGGTCTGATCATAAAGGTTATGCCGTATATCCCTGACCAAGAGTTCAATGCTCATTCTTTAGTGGACGGTAACGGACAATTTCTCATCCCTGGTCTTTGGGATATGCATGTTCACTTTCTTTACGACGAAAGACTGAAAGAGGTGATGCCGAGCATGTTTCTTGATCATGGCATTACAGCAGTGCGCGACACGGGAGGCGACCTTGAAAGTCTCTTGGATTTTCGAACTGATTTAGTGAATTCCTCGGAGCCCTCTCCTGATATTTTCTTATCGGGACCCCTCCTTGATGGAAAGTTTGTTATCTACGACGGGAACAATCCGGCGCAACCTGAGCTAGGCACCTCTACGCCGCCAGTTGACGAATTAGGTGATTTTGTCAAATCCATGAAAGAGATGGGTGTTGATTTCATCAAGCTATATGAGTTGCTGGATGAGGAGCGATTCTACGCTTTATCGGAGAAAGCCAATCAGCTGGATCTACCAGTAGCCTCACATGTTCCCCTTGTCCTGACTGCGGAAACCGCGGGGCCAAAAGCTAACTCTATGGAACACCTGAGGAATATCGAGCTGTCATGCGCTTCGAACTGGAAAGAGCTATTACAAGAACGCAGGGCACTCATCAAGGGATTCGACGAGGGCCTTGGGTACGACCTAAGAGCGTCTATTCAAGCCCTTCAAAGGATACCGGCAATCATGGATTACGATGAAAACAGATGCGATGAAGTGCTGTCATCTCTTACTTCAACAATCCAGGTTCCGACGCTGCGTCTGAATACGGTGTCGATCACGAAACCATGGGAGGAAGAAGATTGGGATTCTTCTTTTCATAAACTTCCCTTAACCGTCAAAGAGGAGTGGTCCGCTCGAATTAACTTCTTATCCAATCAGTCCAGAGCTGCCAATGAGAAGTTCTCTGAATGGAGCTTGTTTCTGATCTCAAGATTGCTCAAAAATAATGTCCCCTTCGCCGCGGGAACGGACGCGCCTATTGGCTTCGGCATACCTGGTTACAGCCTTCACAACGAACTAAAGCTTCTCGTCGAATCTGGTGCTACTCCACAACAGGCCATTAAATCTGCAACATACACAGCGGCGAGCTTTTTTAAACTCGAAGATCGAGTCGGTCAAATCCAAGAAGGTATGAAAGCGAACCTTGTGCTGTTAAGAGAGGACCCACTAGTAGATATTCGAAACACTAGAGAAATTAATCGAGTGATGGTGGATGGCAAATGGGCGCGTAAGAGCTAGAGACTAATATTTCTGACGCAGGCACGCTTCAACATCTCAAAGTCTGCTGGCTGATAGGTCAAGATTATTGCCCTCCGGGAATTGGCAGATAAATTGGGCCCCGACCCGTGTACTAGGTGCGGGTCAAAAAATAGGACTGATCCCGCTACAGCCTCAACGGCGACTTCCTGATTCTCATCAATTAGGCTTGGATTCGTGTAAAATCCGCCAAGCTGAGACCCATCAGCAGTTCCAGGTAAGATCCCCCCCTTATGACTCCCGCGAATTACGCGCAGACATCCGTTTTCAACCTTTGAATCGTCGAAATTAACCATTACGTTGGGTAATAGGTCGACATGGGCGCAATCGTGCATCCAATAAGGCGAATCTTGATGCCATCCGAATCCAGATCCGACTCCGTGTGATTTGAAATTAAGCTTCGCCGTCCACAAAGCCAAATTTGGAACCCCGACCAGCTGGCGCGCTGGCGTAGCCAAACGGGCATCATCAACTAGTCTATCGAATCGCTCATCTAGATTATCGACTGGCTCAACCACCCTTAAGCGATCCAGATGCTTATTGTGCTCAAGTTGAACCGTATAGCCGTCGACATCGAGAAAGACATTTTGATCCAAATGATATTCGCGGGCCCTGTCAGTCTTGATAGCCTCCTTAACTTGAGACTCCACGAACTCACAAGAAAGTCGGAGATTGCTAATCTCATCCTCAGTAAATAGCCGCTCCCTTAAGAGATATCCATTTTCCCTATAGGTTTCTATCTCTTTACTAGATAACGCAAGAGCCATGCGTGCGGCTATTCATCAACATCGAATTTTATTTCGCCGAATATCGAACGATCCTGTTGATCGGAGGCTGTCCAAACCAACTTATAGGGTCCTGGCTCAAGCTCCCCTCTCACGAAGGACATCAAATCGTTTTCACCCATCGTGTGTAAAGAGTGGGTTTTTATAGTTCTACCTGCGAACTCTAGCTCGATACTCGAACGCTCTGGATCTGGCACTTTGGAGAACCAAAGACGTATAACCTTCAATCCTGGCAAGCTCTCCTCAATTGCAGGCACGCTATTCAAGAGTCTGAACTCTTCTGAATCGTCTCTCGCAATTGCAATCACAGAGAATCCAATTGACACTAGAAACAAGAAGACGCGATTAATATGGATCATGTTAAAGACGCTTGCCTTTTTAAATCAGGAGTGGTGGCGTTAGATTAGGACAAGACGGTGACTCATGAAAGCATTAGCAATAGAAAATGCTAGACAGCTGTTGATTGTGATTGTGATTTCGCTGCCTTTTTTCTGCAGCATATCACGAGCCTCAGAAATGGAGTGGAGATCTCTATTCAATGGAGAGAATACAGAGGGTTGGAGGCAGTACCGAGGCGGCCAATCGATCCAGGGCTGGGAGGTGATTGACGGGGCGCTTACTCGCACTGGCCCCGGAGGAGACATCATCACCATCGAAGTTTTCCAAGATTTTGAGCTATCTCTCGAGTGGCTAGTCGAACCTGGAGGAAATAGCGGTGTTTTTTTTAGAGCTAACGAAGAACACGACTTTATCTTTGTCAACGCTCCAGAGATGCAAGTTCTGGACGATGCGAACCATAGAGATGGCAAAGACCCTTTGACCTCAGCAGGTTCTAATTACGGCTTACACGCAGCACCGAGAGGAATCGTACGACCCGCCAGAACGTGGAACCACGCTAGGATCATCGTGAAGGGGAAAAATGTCTTTCATTACCTTAATAACAAACTGGTGGTTAATTACACCCTGGAAAGTGAGGACTGGCTTGAGCGAGTTGCTAATAGCAAATTTGCAGACTGGAAGAGTTATGGCAAGCTAGCCGAGGGTCATATAGGGCTCCAAGATCATGGTGATCGGGTAGCCTTTAAAAATATTCGAATCAGGGAGCTCTGAACAACGCAGTTCAATTGGTGGGGATTAACATGAGCGAAGCAGTAATACAGATAAATGAAATCAAGAATCAGGTCTCACAAGAAGAATGGTCCATGAGGGTCGACCTGGCCGCAGCATATCGACTTGTGGCTCACTATGGCTGGGATGACATGGTATTCACTCACCTTTCTGCACGAGTTCCTGGTCCAGAAGATCATTTCTTACTCAACCCCTTTGGATACCAATTTCATGAGGTCACGGCTTCCAACCTAGTCAAAATCGATTTGGATGGTAATGTCGTGCTCGACAATGGTTTTTCGGTGAACGCAGCCGGGTTCACAATCCACAGCGCCGTTCATATGGCCAGACATGATGCGATGGCTGTCATGCATCTTCATACGGACGGTGGGGTTGCCGTATCCAGCATGAAGGAAGGACTACTGCCACTCACCCAACACTCACTGTTCGTTTACCACGACCTCGCCTATCACGATTGGGAGGGTGTTGCGCTCGATCTCGATGAAAGAGAGAGAGTTGTCGCAGATCTAGGAACAAAAAATCTCATGCTCCTCAGAAATCATGGAACATTGGCACTTGGCAGCAACGTTGGCTCGTGTTTTATGCGCATCTATTATCTAGAGCGCGCGTGCCAAATCCAGGTAAACGCGATGTCCGGCACGCTTAATATGCCCGATGAAAAAGCCATCAGTATGATGGAGCAAACTTTTAACAATCCCAACGCTTGGGATGGGCTGTCGAAAACAGCCTGGCCTTCTATGATAAGGCTCGCTGACCGTTTAGACACTAGCTACGCTAGCTGATGACTTTTTTTGGCACAGGTTAGCTTTAAAAGGCGCCGACCCATCAGCTTAGGAACTCTTTGATCAGGTTATTTACCTGGTCTGCTGCTTCTTGCTGTACCCAATGAGAAACTCCTGGAAGATACTTAAGCGTTAAATTTGAAACATAACGGTCAGTGTTGAGGGTGGTTTTCTTAGATAGCGCCACATCCTCCTCGCCCCATACCATCAAGGTCGGAGTATCAATAATCGGAAAGTCCGATAGTGTTTTATACTTCCTGCGACCATACCTAAATAATGCCCGATAGTAATTTACCATCGCATTGAGTGCCCTTGGCTGAGCCGCATTCTTTCGATACACGTTGATCACCTCATCGGGGAACATCTCTGGTTTTGAATTGCTGTTGCGCAACATGGTCGCGATAGGTTCTGCTTCTCGGCGTCCCATTGAGTACTCCGGTAACCACGGGATCTGAAAGAAAAAGACGTACCAGCTCTTTTTAAGTTGATTACGGTCAAAGTTTTCCTGCATCGCGGCTGGGTGGGGGACATTGCAAATGATTAGATGATCCAAATCGCTGCGTTTTAACATTGCGTATTGCCAAGCAATTACCGCACCCCAATCATGAGCCAAAATCGTCAGGGAGGAGCATCCACTCGCGTCATAGAGACCATAAACATCCTCTATTAGTTCCTCCATTCGGTAATCAGCGACCCTTAAGGGTCGAGAAGATAAACCGTAACCGCGCATATTCGGCGCCCAAACGGTATATCCCATGTCAGCCAGCATCGGAAGCTGGTAACGCCAGGAAAAGCTATGTTCGGGGAAACCATGGAGACACAACATCAACTTTGGTCCAGTTCCACAATAATCGACCTCGAACCGCAGCCCATTTGCCTCGACAAACTTCGTCTTGATCCGCGGATCTTTTAGAGACGGATCAACAATCGGCAACACATCTTTTGTCATAGAGCGTAATCACTCATATCCCACTCAGGCCAGCGTTTATGAGTTAACTCCAATGTGCGAGGAGTCCAGAAGGAGTCACCTGGTCTTGGAATGCCTAAACAAGCCAGTTGGTCCGGAGTCGCCGCATTAAAGATCTTCGCCCAAGGTCGCTCCGCAGAAAATTGCCACACGTGAAAATCAATCATTGGGTTATTTGCTGCTTTATAGCTAACCGTCATCGTATATCTGAACCCATCGGTACGCGTCAAATTGGTACCGCGATGAAAAGCATCTATACCGTATATCAAAAGAGAACCGGCCGGAGCAGCCGCGGATCTTTCCCTCTCTTTTAATTCCATTTGCGTCTCGCTAGGCGCGATTACTGCTCCCTCTCCGAGTATTTCATTGGAGTCATCTTTAGAGACATAGTGGAGTGCCCCGAGGTCATCGCTAACGTCAGATACATAGATAATAAAATTGACGGTCCGCATCGAAGCGTCGTCCGAAGGTACCGTCAGCGTATGATTACCGAAATCACAATGGTGGGCCTGATCATAATCCGCTTCACCGGTGTATTTAGCCCAGGTGTGGGATTGATAAAGATGAACCTCATCGACACCCAGTAGCTGCTTCGAGATCTCTATCAGTTTGGGATCAAGAGAGATCATGTTCATTGATGTTGAGCCTGCATACGGCAGGACATCAATATTCATAAACTGCTTGGCATGTCCGGCTCCAATAGCGCCATCCACCTTAAAATCTACCGCCGAACCATCACCCTGCCCGGCTTCCCCGTAAATCGACTGGTAATCCTGGTATATCGGCTTAATCTCCTCTGGCGTAAAAAACTCAGGTAATAAGACGACTCCATCCTTGTGCCAGGCGTCAACTAAATGTGAATCCACGAAAACTCCAAAAATAAGATTAGGTTCTTAGTATGAGGAAAAGAGTCTGATTCGCAAAGGACCTGATGCTTCCCCACAAGCATCCATCTATTCAACATTTATGGATTAATCGATCCTTAACCTGTACTGTCTTAATCATTCTTTGCGAGGATTTCAGGATGGCCGAGTCAGGCATTATCAGTAATAAAGGGAAGAAGATATTCAAGCGGATCTTGATCGGAGTCTTTTTTACTTACGTCCTGCTCGTAGGCGCCTTTGAAACATGGCTTGGAATCTCTCAACCGGAGAATAACCAGACCATCACGATCACAACCACAAACGATGCTGGAGAGAAACACGATCGAGTCGTTTCGAGAATTTACTACGAGGGTGCTTTGTATGTAGCCGCAAATCACTGGCCAAGAGCGTGGTGGCGACACACGCTCAACAACCCGAGAGTCGAGGTCACAAATCAAGATATTACGTCGCCGTATACGGCTGTTGAAGTCTATCCAGCAGGTGACGAACATGCGGCAGTGGATAACAGCAATCCGCTACCATTATTCTTCAAAATATTGACTGGTTTTCCTCCAAGGTATTTTATTCGCTTGGATCCTAGATAGTAGCGGCCACTTCTCGAGCTGCATCTGAGGAGCTCACTGACACATTATGCGATTTTAACACTCCGTTTCTCAAATCGAAGAGAATAGGATGAATTGACAACTCAGATCCCGTGTCCCAGTAATCATGCAGCAACTGAGACGAACAGAGTCGGGCTAGTTGGAAGTTGATATTAATCTCGCATGCTATGTCCCAATTTTCTTCAACAATCTTCGCATCTGTTGCTGTAAGTTGACGCCTTGTAAACTCCTCTCGCATGCCTTCAAGCCAATTCGTCAAATGCGTCCCAGATGATTCTCCCGAAAGTGCTGCTCGCACTCCACCACAGCAATAATGCCCACAGAGGACAATTTGGCTAACACCCAAACCAAATAACGCATACTCCAAAGCCGAATTAAAGGCTGCGTCTGTCGCCACAACCTGGTTACCGATATTTCGATATATGAACAACTCCCCCAACTTCGAGGCCACAATCTGATTTGGCGATACACGAGCGTCTGAACAACCTATCCAAAAACACCTCGGGTTATGACCAGAAGAAAGCTGATCAAAGAAACTGGAGTCGACCTCTTTCATCACTTCTGACCATGCCTGATTTTGGGCTAGAAAAGTTGTTAACGTGTCACCCAATTCTGCCATCGCCGATCTCCTCGATATCCTGATCTAATCTGTTTCCTTGCCTCTTTAGAAAACACCAAGCCGTTTCACATACCCGCCCAAAAACACTCTCTAGTGGGGCCGCTCGCCTTTAACAATGACGCGATGCATGTGTCGGCGATAGCCTTGATAGTCATTTAATGCGTTGTGGAAAATACATCTATTGTCCCACATCGCGAGACTTCCCTTCTCCCAATGAAAACGCGTGACGTATTCATCTTGAGTCATATGTTTGGTCAGATAACGAAATATCGGCATGCTTTCATCACGACTCCAACCTTTAATGCAAACAGTATGAGGCTTACTGCAGTAAATGCTTTTTCGACCTGTTTCTGCGTGAGTTCTAATAAGCGGATGCTCAACTTCGGATTCTGCGAACTCAGCACTCCCACCATACGAGCTGCCAAGGTTTTTTTTCACTTCTTCCGTTTTGTAGCCGCCCCCGGACCCGTGAACAAGCTTGGGCGAGAATATTCCGGTGTTTGATTCCAGCGTTTCTTTGAAGGCAGGACTGAGCGATTCATAAGCCGATGTGGCATCGGCAAATAGCGTATCTCCTCCGACTGGCGGTACTTCTACAGCGTATAGTAACGTTGCTTTAGGTGGATACTCTTTATACGAGGTGTCGGTATGCCAGTCACCGCCAAAATTCATCTCCGCGTCTGGCTCTTTTATTATCGGAATCACGTAGTCCGATCCGTCAACAGGCGTCATGAAAGGGTACTGATCCAATTCACCAAAACGAGCAGCGAACTCTGCTTGCGCGTCGGCGGAGAGAATCTGGTCTCGAAAGAAGACAACGTGGTGCTCTAACCACGCGGAATGTATTTCGGCTATGACCTCATCGGCTAGAGGCTTCGATAGATCAACGCCACCGATTACAGCGCCAACCGGCCCCACAGACCGATCTACCTTAATTGTCTTATAGTGCGTCATGAGCCCCCCCTCTATCATCGCAACTCAAAACTCGGTCGTTTCCTCATGCTAGCAGTTTAGCGTTATCATCTTCAATCTGCGCAGAAACTGGGGGTTTTCGATGCAAACAAAAAATATATGCGCCTTTCTCGGAGACGACGCTTCTCCGGAGGTCATGAAACCAACCATTGAACTTATCGAAAGACTACTGCCCAATCTCAAGTTCAGTTATCCCGAAGTCGGAGAGACAGCGCAAAAAAAATACGGAAGCAACTTTCCTGACTCCTCTAAACAGGCCATTGACGACTCTGACGCCACTTTTTTTGGCTCAACAAGCGGGAACAGCACGGCTGCTTTATTTTATCTTCGTTGGGGCAAACAAACCTTTGCTAACGTTCGCCCTGCAAGGTGGCTGGAGGGCTTCAATAGCCCACTAGCGGACCCAGACGGGTTAGATTTCGTGATTATCCGAGAGAATTTAGAGGATCTTTACTTGGGACTGGAGGGGGATCTCGAAGACTTGGCGGCATTGAATTATTATTCAAGACATGCTCGGAGCTCTCTCAGTGACCTAGGACCTGGAAAGTATTCCATCAAGGCCATAACGGAGAGAGGAAGCGAGAGAGTCATTCGGTATGCGTTCGAGATGGCTGCTCGAAGAAGAGGTAAAGTCACATTAAGCAGCAAATACAATATGCTCGCTGTGGCCGATGGTTTATTTCTCGAGACTGGAAAACGCTTATCCAAAGAATATCCCGAAATTGAATTCGACCACTTTATTATCGATGATTTCCTCTGCAGAATGATAACGGACCCAAAAGCACTCGACGTCGTGGTCATGCCCAACTTATATGGGGATATCATGTCAGACGGGGCTGCAGGACTAATAGGGGGGCTCGGTTTAGCGCCGTCAGGATGTTTTGGTGACGATTATGCTTATTTTGAGTCCGCGCATGGAACAGCACCTGACATTGCTGGCTTAGGTATTATCAATCCAACAGCTACGCTGTTGTCGGCAGCCATGATGCTTGATTATCTCGATGAAACTCTTGCGGCGGGAAAAATACGATCCGCCATCGAAGAGGTCTATAGATCAGGCCGAGCACTCACCAAAGACCAGGGTGGAGCGGCTTCGACTGGGGAATTTTTTGACGCGATTGCAATTGAGATGCAGGACTAGACGGGTATTTAGTTGCACTCAGGGAGAATTGAATGCGCTAGAATAAGGCAGCAAGATTCTGGATCGCTTCCTGGATAAATTATTTTTTACTAAGGTTTTACAAACGAAAAAAGGCGTCAATACATGAAAGTAGTCGGACTTATGGAGCACGGCGGCCCGGAGGTTTTGAAGGTCTATGAGACCGATGATGTTCATGCGGGACCTGGCCAAATTCGAATAGCAAACAAGGCAGCAGCCGTTAGCCCTACCGATGTCGTGGGTCGCGACGGCATGCGAGCAGAGCAGCAAAAGGCCTTTCCGCCGCCCTGGGTACCTGGCATGGATGCTGCCGGAGTGATTGACGAGATCGGACCTAACGTTAACACGGATCTAAAAGTTGGCGACAACGTAATGGCGATGGTAGTGCCAGAGGGTCAGCACGGCGGTTATGCTAGTTCAATCGTTCTAAACCAGTCCGCGGTCGTTCCGACGCCCACTTCTTTATCCCACGCAGAGGCCTCGAGCTTACCGATGAATACGCTGACAGCTCGGTTATCTCTCGACTTACTTGATCTAAAAGAAGGACAAACGATTGCGGTGACTGGCGGGCCAGGTGCTTACGGCGGATATGTAATCGAGTTGGCGAAATTGGAGGGCCTCACCGTGATTGCCGACAGTAAACCTGACGATGAGGACCTGCTTCGAAGTCTCGGAGTCGACATCATAATTCCGCGGGGCGAGGGATTTGCCGATAGAGTAAGAGAACATTTTCCTGAGGGCGTTGATGGAATCGCAGATGGCGCCCTCTTAAATGAGCTCGCAATCCCAGCGGTTAAGAATGGCGGATCATTTACCTCAATCCGAGGCTTTAAAGGCGAGCCACAGCGCGATATCAGCTTTACCGCCACGTGGGTCACCAAGTACAACGAGGATTTCAACAAGCTTGACCAGATCAGACAACAGGTCAATGCAGGGAAAATTACTCCTCGAGTGGCTGGAACCGTCCGACCTGAAGAAGCACATCTTGCGCATGAGAGACTTGAGGCTGGAGGCAGCAGAGGCCGTTGGGTTATTGAATTCTAAACGGTTGGAGTCACCTGAATGTGGGGTTCGAACTCAACTCTCAACGTGAAAGAGTTTGTTATAGATTACCCATTGATCATCCACCTTGAGAAAAGAAAGCGTATCGACGAAGACCATTCCGATATATCCATCTCTCACCCTTGCTACAGCAGTCTGGCCCATAATATCCATAGAGAGAGTTTCCAATAGGATCTCGTCCCCTTTTTCTTTCGGTGAGGGTTCCTGAGCCACAACAAACGCGGCGAATTGATCAACGCTCTGCTCCAACAGTTTTCCTCGCATGAAGCCGGTTATTTTGGCACTAGGATGGAATACCTTCCTAACCTTCTCCTCACTAGACTCGTACATACTGTCGAAATAAAGCTCAATGGCTTCTTGGACTTTCTCGGTTTCTGACATATCGGTTTACTCCTGTACAGAAAACATAACTCAAAATGTCTGAATTAACATTACCCATTTGTCAGGTGCTAAGATTATCCGAGAGGGATCAGGAGAAAAAAATGAATTTAAGTCACAGGTCAATCATTGCCAGCATGGCTGATGGTATTGGCGAACTAAGTTTTGCTGGAGAAGAGTGGGTAGCCAGGGCAAAAACGGAAATGGATATTTGTCACAGTCTTCACAGGGCTGCTTTGGGCGATGTAACTTTTTCGCTTTGCGAGGTAGCTCACAATCCTCCGAGATACCTCGACTGCGGAAATAAAGTGAGTTGGCACGTCATATTCGAAAATGGACGCGTGAGTGTGGCGAGTGGTTTTCTTGATCGCGCAGACTTGATCATCGAAGGAGATCACTCAGTTCTCTCCAATCTCGCAAGAGTTCAGCATACCGGCAGAGACCCCGATATTGTTTCTGAAGCGCAAACCGCACTTCAAAAACTCAGCCGCTGGAAAGTGATTGGATCTTTGCCGGAGCATTCTGGCTTGAGGGGCTTACTGCAGAGTTTTCATGATCGGATGGCGGAAGTCACATTACCAAGATTCGTTTGGATGAGCCCCGAGTGGGTTGCCATCGCCAGGCACATATTGACCACTCGAGCGACTTCCGAGAAATATAGAGAATCTCTCTCGGAGGTCGACTATACCTTCGCCGAGGAATTCCACAGCGTCCCCAGATACGCTTCTTCTCCTGATGAGAACTTAGGTTTCTGGGTAAAAGTCTCCAGAGGAAATCTAGTTGTCGGCTCTGGTCCTCTCCCGCGAGCACTGGGAGAACCGGATCAGCTGACTTTCGGAGACTATCGACCTACTCTTCCAGTTGGTCGGACCGTTAATGCTGCGATGTCAGAGGATGATCAGAAATCCCAGGCCGCATATTCCAAGTCCGCCTTCCAATACGACAAAGAGAGCGAGCGTCCAGTGATCCAACAAAGCTCTCCCTCTGGAAAGGTCCCGATGCCAAAAGAGCTATCACGGATCTTTGCACCACTACATGACGAACTCTCTAAGAGGACGTCAGGTGAACTCCCAAGCGACTTCTCTTCCGATCTTCCACCAGCTTGGTCTCAGAGCGCTGGATTTGATCGCAAAGACGACTATTCAAAAGGCTGGTTGAGGTATGACAAGGTTAATTTGTATGGGGAAGCAATTTCTTAAGCCGTTGCTCCATCTAGTCTTTTCCAGGTGGACAACTTGGTCATCAGTCGCACGAATGACATCTTTCTAATTGAAAGATCTCTTCTTCTTTATCGCCCTCTTCATAGGCGTAGTCAATTAGACAGCGGACTGATTTTCCGAACTCTGCGAGACCATAACTGTCCACTATTCCATTGAGGTACTCGACCTGAAATTCTTTTAGCTCAAACGGATGTTCCTCTCTGATGCCTGCGACGCAGGAGTAGCAGCGTTGGAAATCAAAAATATCAGCCTCCAATTCCGCCTCGTCGATCGCGTAGTCAATCAAACAACGAACCGCCTTTCCCAAGTCAGGAAGATCAAAGTTTTCAACCATCTTTGTCAGATACTCGTGTTGATACTCTTTCAACTCAACTTCAAATTCTTCCCGCATCTCTCTCGCCTCTTTTTTTTACTAGCTTACTTTCTCCGTGTGAACGAATTGTCTGCACATTAGGCTGATTTCGCCATATTAATGATCTTTCTTTGGGTGAATTCCTCCAAACCATCTTGACCCAATTCACTCCCTAACCCGGATTGTTTGGCTCCGCCAAATGGAATCGTTGGATCGAGCTCCGCGTGTTTGTTGATCCAAACTGTCCCTGCATCCATTTGCTCCGCCAGCGCATAGGCCCGTTCCGGCTCAGAGGACCAAATAGACCCACCGAGACCCCAGCTGGTTGCATTTGCACGAGCTACTGCCTCCTCTTCACTTGAAAAACTCATGACAGGTAGCACTGGCCCAAACTGTTCTTCGTCGACTAATCGAGAACCTTCTTTAATGTCTTTTACGATAGTTGGCCTAATGAAGTATCCCGGCTGATCTGGAATTTCACCACCTGCGATCACGTTACCATCTTTTTTCGCATCTTCGATCAATCCTTTGACTTTATCGTACTGCATTTTGTTATTTAGGGGGCCTAACTTTGTGCCCTGCTCCAGGCCGTTCCCAATGACGGTGTCATCGGCGATAGACGCCAATTCTGTACACATTTCATCGTAAATAGTTTCATGAACATACAATCTCTTCATGGCTATACAAACTTGACCACTATTTTGAAAAGCACTCTCGAACAACTTTGGTGCAGCCTCTTTCGGATCAACATCATCGAGTACGATTCCTGCATCATTACCGCCTAGCTCCAGCGTGATTCTCTTAAGCAACCCAGCCGCTCCAGCCATAACTTTCGCACCAGTCGCAGTGGAGCCTGTAAATGAAATTTTCCGCACATCAGGATGTGCAGTCAGCGGCTCGCCAAGGTCATTTGCGTCAGTAATGAAATTAACAACGCCAGCTGGCAACAAATCTTTTATCAGTTCCGCAAACCGAAGACTCGTTAAGGGCGTGGTAGGCGCTGGTTTTATAACCATGGTATTTCCCGTTATCAGCGCCGGCGGCAGTTTGAATGCCATCAGAATAAGCGGAAAATTCCAGGGGACGATCGCGCCAATTACCCCTAAGGGCTTGTGATGAATTTCAACCTTCCGAGCTTCACTATCTTCGATTACCTCTACGGGTAGATCAAGACTGGTAAAGTAGCGACAGAAAGCCGCCATACCGTAAACCTCAGTTGTCGCGGCTTCGAGCGGCTTCCCTTGCTCCTCGGTAAGCAATTGGGCCAGTTCGGTTGCATTCGCTTCGATCACATCGGCTATCTTGAGGATAACACCCTTCCGCTCATCGATACTGGTCTGGCTCCAACTAGGGAACGCATCTTTTGCTGCCTCTACAGCTGAATTTAGCTGCTCGACCGAAGCTCTAGGGCAGTCAGCCACTTTTTCTTCTGTCGCTGGATTTAAAACATCCATCGTCAGATCCCCGTCTACCATCTCCCCATTAATTAAAAGCTGATATTTACTCATCTCTATCCCCAGTTAACTTTTTACTTCTCCCGTTTGATCATATGCGAATGATTATCAATTCGCCACACGCATAACCCCTTGCCCTACCAGGTATCGATGTATGGATATTTCTTTTCTGTTCGGACAGGCGGCTCCGGAACCCGTTTTAAACTTTCAGCTATCCATGAGCGCGTCTCGGCCGGATCAATCACATCGTCTAACCCGCCTCCTGCGACCGCATTGACAGCCTTGGCCGCTTCGTAAGATCGCTCCACACGCTCATTGAATTCTCGGGCACGTTCCTCGGGATCTTCAATGGCACTCAATTCGTTGCGGTAACCAAGTTTCACCGCACCCTCGATATTCATGCCAGCGAATTCAGCCGTAGGCCAAGCTACTGTAAAAAAGCCAACCAATGCGCTTGCACCACACATCGCTTGAACACCCAAGCCATATGCTTTTCGAACAACAACGCCAAAGAGTGGTGTGGTCAAATTCGCCCCCGCGTTAAACATCCGCACGCAGTGCCTTACCAAAGCTGTCCTCTCGACATCCGGGCCAACCATCATTCCGGGACAATCCATGAGACTGAGCACTGGAATATCGAAAGCATCGCAAAGTTGAATGAATCGGGTTCCTTTGTCAGCACCATCGGAATCTATGGCCCCGGCGATATGATGTGGGTTATTTGCGATTACTCCCATCGGCTTACCTTCAACTCTGATAAACGCGGTAATAACACCGATTCCGAAGTCCTTTCTTATTTCAAGCACTGAATCAACATCTGCTATCGTCTCGATTATCTCCCTCATGTCATATAAACGCAGCCGATTCTCCGGAACAATATGACGCAATTTTCGCTGGTCGGGAGACTCCCATTGCTCGACACGTCCTTGGAAATAGGAAAGATATTTCTTGGCCACCTGAACCGCCTCGGCCTCGTCCTCCACCAAAATATCAACAACTCCATTTGGCACCTGAAAGGACATCGGTCCAACTTCTTCTGGGGTGTATATTCCCAAACCACCACCTTCGATCATCGCAGGACCTCCCATCGCAATGGTCGAGGCCTTAGTAGCAATAATGACATCACAACACGCCAATAAAGCTGTATTTCCTGCAAAACAACGTCCGTGATTGACCCCTATCATCGGAACGGCTCCGGACAATTTGGAAAACTGCGTGAAGGTATGGGTATCGAATGCAACTCCCGGTCCGGTTGAATCATCTCCAGGACGACCTCCGCCTCCCTCACCGAAAAGAACAATGGGCAAGCGGAACCTTAGCGCAAGCTCAAACATTCGATCCTGCTTGTAGTGATTGCGTCCGCCTTGAGTTCCGGCCAGAACCGTATAGTCATAGTGCACAACCATAGCTCGTGCAGCTTCATCTCCGAAGAGATCTGCATTTATAGTGCCGGTGCCAGCAACAACCCCGTCTCCGGGTGTTCGTTTTCGAAGTGTTTCAATATCATATCGCTTGTGTTGCCTGGCAACGATTAAAGGCCAGTATTCTTTAAACGAGCCCTCGTCCATCAGCTCAGCGATATTTTCTCGCGGCATCCTGCCTCCACGGGCGTGCCTCTTTTCCACCGCTTCTGGGCGGTTTTCGTCTAACGTAAAAGCGTGCCTATCAATATTCTCCTGAAGATCACCTCTGATGTGATCAAGGTCGACTTGCTCATTGGAAGAGACCTCTCCTCCTGACACCTCAGCCTCCTCTACAAAGACTATGGGGTAGCCCTCTCTAACAATGTCACCCGCTGTCATTGTTACTTGCCGAACGATGCCATCGAACTGCGATGCAATGACATGCTCCATCTTCATTGCTTCAACCACAGCGAGTTGTTGACCCGCTCGTATCTCTTGATCGACCTCGACGTCTATCACGACGATGGTGCCTTGAATAGGTGAACTCACACCGACTGAGCCATCCGGTCCCGCAATTGCAGCGGCAGAGGGCTCAGAACCACTAGAGGGTTTCGCCGCCTTAACTTCAGCATCATAGTTGAACAAGGCCAACGGATCACTTGTATCGACTCTCGCTCCGGCAAACCCATCGCCCACTTCGACGTCGCCACTCGCAGCAACAAAGCGTTCGGGCCCACTCCACTGGTCAGCCAATATTTCCGACTGCTCATCTATCCATCTTGTGTGTATCTTTGCACCTACGAAATCTCCATGAGACAGAATATTTTGGAGGAAGGAGACATTATTCTTTACACCTGCGATCTTAAACTCAGACAAAGCTCTCTCTGCTTTTCGAGCCGCCTCTCCGAATGAAGGTGATTTAGAGTGCACTATTACTTTAGCTAGAAGTGAATCAAACGCTGTGCTCGTTTGATAACCCATATATCCAAAGCCATCTGTCCTCACTCCCGGACCATTCGGCGCTTCATAAGCTGTTAACGTTCCCGATGAGGGAAGAATGGACCCATCTTTTTGGATGGTCTCTAGACAGACCCGGCTTTGTATCGCGAAACCCGATGGTTCCCTCAGGCTCGGATCATCCAATTTTAGATCGGAGATGCTGGAACCCATCGCAATCTGAATCTGACTTTTGACCAAATCCACGCCCATAACCTCCTCG
>CACOYI010000026.1 GCA_902631405.1 K189A clade bacterium
GAACCATCCGAATGACTGAATAACAGATTTAGGATGCTTCCCCGGATAATACACCCATGACTCCAAACTCTGACTAAGTCAGCTATTTGAATATTCCAACCATAGACCTGACTTCCCTGTTTGATCAGATCGAACCCTTGAATGTATGCACAAATCTTCGCAAACCAGATCGCCTGCTCTAATTGATACAATTCAAAAGAAAGAGGAGGTCTTTCATTAGCACTAATGCTCAAGACGGAAGCGAGTTGCTGCCTCTCAGCCCAGAAGCTGGAAACCAGACGCGCGCCGACTGCAGCGTCAATACATGGTGTTGATACGCCGAGTTCAAGTGCTGCCTTGACTGACCAAGACCCTGTCCCTTTTTGTTCAGCGGCATCGATGATGTTGTCAAGGTCCGTCGTTTCCGAATCTAGAACACAGCCAGCTAACTCAATGAGAAAACTCGAGAGGCTGCCCTTGTTCGCATTCCTAAAGAATTCGGACTGATCAGCCTGGGAGAGGTTCAATCCTCTCGACATGAGATCGTGCGCCTCTGCAATAATCTGCATATCGGCGTATTCGATGCCATTGTGTACCATTTTCACAAAGTGCCCTGCTCCGGCATCTCCAAATCTATGCACACAGGGTCCAGATTGTCCCTCCGCTGCTATCGTCATTAATATGGGGGATAACTCTTTCCATGCATTTTCATTACCTCCGTACATCATGCTTGAACCATTCAAAGCACCCGAAGCCCCGCCTGACACACCAAGACCAACGAAATGAACTTGATCCAACCTTGCTGCTCGCTCTCTATCGATTGAATCCAAATAGTGGGAATTCCCGCAATCTACGAGAATATCGTTGGGATCCAGTATTTCCGAAAGCCTCGCAACTGTTTCACTAACTGGGTCTCCAGCAGGGACGAACAAGAAAATCTTTCTAGGCACTTCGAGAAGATCAATAACGTCTTCTAATTTTTCTGGGGCTTGAAAGTTGGCGTTGTGTAACAATTCCGGCTTAGCCTCATGCCAGTTTGAGCTCGAATCCCATCCAACGACATTAAAACCCTTGCTGATCAGATTAAGCGCAAGATTTCCACCCATAACACCCAGACCAAGTACCGCTATATCAAATCGACTCAACTGATACCCCCGAATCTATGCTGCACAATACTATTACTTAACCGAAGTGTTTCAATAATGAGGGCACTACCTTGCTTGTATCAAATTAAAGTAAATTAATTTATATAGTTCGTAGAGGGACATAGGTAAGGCAGAGACAATGCAACGGGACGATCATTCTATTACGCCATCGGTATCAGATTCCGGGGTCACGACAGCGCCGACCCTAACAGCCGAGGAGGAAATCCGCGAATTGCGAAACGAAGTGCAAAGGCTGAGGGCACTCTTGCACAAAAATAGAGAAATGCAGGATCGCGCTGATTGGCCACAATCTATCGAATACCACCAACAACCCTATGCAGGGGCTCGTTTAACTGGAATTACTAAGAATCGGGAGAGCATCCGCTCCACAGCTGATTTTGAATACCTACCCAAACCAACAGAGGATCTGGGAACTCTCGAGTACGATTTCAATCGTTGGGGCTATTGCATCCTCAGCAAGGCTTTGACGACAAAACAAATTGAGAGTCAATCAGAGCGATTGCTAGATCAAGCGGCGGCAGAGAGGGCAGCAGGGGTGGCCAAAATGAGCCATCGGGGCGCAGCTCAAACGGTTTTCAATCTACTTCCAAAGGGGGCAATGTTCAGGGACTTAATCAGCCTTGAAGCGAATGCTCTCTCCAAGGCACCAACGATAGAGAGTCTCCTTGAGAAAATTCTGGGTCAGAGCTTTTACTTGGGAACAGCTCACGGCTCAATCGTCCATCAACATGGAGGGAGACAGGAACTTCATCAGGATCAAGGATTTGTCCCGCTACCTCACCCAACCTATCCAGTCGCCTGTTTGATCATCTACACCTACACTAACTTTAGTCTTGAAGAGGGAGCGACTTATGTTGTGCCAGGCTCACATCGAGATGCCAGCGGCAACAATTTGGTTACTCCAACCAGTCCTTACGAAGAACTTGCAAAAAACAATCTGTTGGCACTGAACGCCCCAGCTGGTTGCGCTATTCTGACCGACAGCAGACTCTTACATTCCGGCGGAAAGAGATCGGCGCCCGGCACGCGACTGGCCTCGCGAATACTGTATCTCAGAGGCTTTATGCGCCAACAAGAAAACCAATTAGCGGGCATGACTGAGGAAATGCTGAATTCGCTTTCGAACAAACTCAAAGGACTTATCGGATTTAAAAGCCATTACGGATTGGGCATGGTCGAGGGCAATTCGCTGGATCCGACAAAACCGAAGATTCAAATTGGGGAACTCTCAATGAGTCGCCCGGAAGAATTCAGACAAGATTTCGATTGGCGTTATTCGAAGATCGCGAAGCACATGTCTGAATCAGACTGGGAATCATTTGTGGACTATCGAGGAGAACGAGACTGATATGATTCAAAGAAAGTTAGCCAGGTAGTTAGACACAAATCAGGTCTCTGCAGAACGGATCCATGGCCGACGTTTGCTAGAATCTCTAAGCGAGTATTGATAATTCTCTCCGAAATTTTTTTTGTTGAGTCCAAATTGGGATCGTGGTCTCCAGTAGCCAATAGCACTGGAGCATTTATAAAATCGAGGCTTCCCTCGAGATCAAATCGACGCGCCGCAGCCATAGCAGAGGGAACTAGGTCAGGCTGATCGTGATCCGTGTAGCCCAGAGGTTTCGAAAATTTGGGAACACCTTGAGCGATTTGCTTTACCAAAGCCTCTCTCGCTCCATTCTTCTGACGCTCCACATCAGCCGCAACTACAGACGCGTCGAATAGGGCAGCTGATAGAACTCGATCAGGGTGAATTGAACAAAACGCAATTGCAGCTCGCGACCCCCATGCCATTGACCAGACATGACATTTCTCCACACCAAGTGTATCTAAGATTAAGACTGCGTCTTCGGCATATTGTTCTAGAGAAAACTCGAACGCCTCATCAACATACGCGTAGCTCTTCCCAGTGCCTCTGATATCGAACCGTATCAGCCGAAAATCGTCTTTGAGCTCCTCACATAAATAATCCCATTGTCGCAAATTGCAAAATGCTCCGTTCCAAAAGAGGATCGATGGAGCAGAATTCGGACCAGCAACTTCCACATTGATTCGAGCGGTTTCAGTTTCGAGAAACAAAATGCTTTCTCTCAGGGAAGTTAAGATATCTGTTCACAAGTGATTGGCATGACTGTCTGAAGAATCAGGCCCACTTTCAGCCCAGAATTCAACATTTACTATTCCGGCGTTCTCAAAAACCAGCGAAGCCTCAAACTTATCTCCGATTAACAAAGGAGCTTTTAGTCCCATTAACATGCCATGGTCACCGCCCTGCTTGAATTGGACGCTTTTCCCTGGGTGTATTTGTTTCCCGTTTGAGAGCGGCCTCATCCTAAGCAGACCATCGACCTCTCTCAATTCATGCAGAGAGGCTGAATCCGCAACCTCATCACTGACCTCTATCCGAATCAATTTATCTGATGTCTTACCCAGATTTTTCACGGTGAAGTAAACACCCGTCACTCTGCTCGAGGCAATAGTAGGCGCCACCCATGGATGTTGGATTTCGATATCACCGACTTTAAAGTCGTGAGCCCCGATAGAGAACGACGCAAGACAAGCCGAAGCCAGAAATAAGAGCTTCATAATTGGCTTGTATAAAAATTTTTTAACCTGCAGGTTCATGCTTTCAACGAAGCCCGACAAGCTCCTTCGCCCGTCCTAATACTGGAGCAGCTCTTTCTGCAGCTTTATCCCTCCCTTCTCTCAAACACTGATCTAGAAATGCGTGATCTGTTTTTAGCCTTATGAACTCTTTGCGGATGGGCTCGAGCTCAGAGATCAAAAGGTCGGACAGCCTCGATTTGAAATCTGAGAACTGCCTACCCGCATGCTCTGCCATGGTCTGCTCCACACTTTGCCGCGAGACTCCAGAGTAAATGCTCATTAAATTGAGAGCCTCTGGTCGAGTCTCAAGCTCCTCTCTACTATCGGGCAAAGGAAGCGGGTCAGTTTTTGCTTTTCCAATCTTCTTTCTGATCAAATCAGCATCATCAATCAAGTCAATTCGACTCATATCCGAAGGGTCGGATTTAGACATTTTCTTCTGACCATCCCGAAGCGACATCACCCTCGAAGCGACTGGTAAAATCAACGGCTCTGGAAGAGGGAAAAATTCCTCTCCTTCTGCACTGAAATCATTGTTGAACCGTTGAGCAATATCTCTTGTGATTTCCAAATGCTGCTTTTGATCGTCCCCCACCGGAACAAAATTGGCGTGATAGAGGAGTATGTCAGACGCCATGAGATTAGGGTAAACATAGAGGCCGACTGACGCGTTCTCTCTATTTTTTCCTGCCTTTTCCTTGAACTGGGTCATTCGATTAAGCCAACCAATTCTTGCAACGCAATTCAATATCCACGCCAACTCGGCATGACCAGAAATTTCTGATTGGACGAAAACGGTGGAAAGCTTGGGATCAATACCACAAGCTAAATAGGCTGCTGCAACATCCAAAATATTTTGTTTTAGTTCTGCTGGGTCCTGCCATACCGTTATGGCGTGAAGGTCAACGATACAGTACACCGCATCGTAGTCGTCTTGTATGTCTACGAAGTTTCGTATCGCACCAAGGTAATTCCCTAAATGAAGGGATCCCGTCGGCTGGACCCCGGAGAAGACCCTTGGTTGTTCTGAAGCGGCCACTTAGTCTGTCCTTTGAAAAACATTGACGCTGAATCATATCAACTTGGGATAAGGAGATCGATTGACCTATTGATAATCTGATTCCGCAAAATCAATCCTAGCTAAAATTGCGCTGATCAAGCGTTGAGAAGAATCAGAAAATATATGAAATAAATAATCGCAGACTGCTGGTACAGAAAATTTAAGCCTCCCTCATTTATTCCCTGCTCTATCAACTCATAGAACTTGTCTGGATAGATCAAGACAATAAGGCTGCCCGCCGCGTGCAGCAGACAGACCACGAACGTAAGTAACGAGCCAGTCGTGATAACAATTAGTCCTGTAGCAAACGCAAATATCCCCTCAAACCCACTATAATACAGGCGATTATCTCTCTCAAGAAACGGACCTATGAAATGCCATTTTAAAAAATAAGCCAGTACTGAGAGCACTGACAGTGCTAAATAAACATATGAGAGTAACGTAGCAGAGGAAAACCCTAGCAAACTATTTCTATGCCTTTTTAGTGAAATCTGATTGGTACGCTCTTGATCTTATTGGACGATGCGATTTTTTCCTTCACCCCAATACCGATCCCTCAATAAACGCTTATAAAGCTTACCAGTCGGTAATCTTGGAAGTTCATCCTCGTAATCAATCGACCTGGGAATTTTTTGCCGAGATAAATGTTCTCCTAGGTAACTTAATAGCTCATCAGATAAAGCATCATCCCCAGCGACTCCATCAACAGTCTGAATGACGGCTTTAACTTCCTCGCCTAGATCAATATTCGGCACACCAAAGACAGCTGCGTCGGCGACTTTGGGATGCGCGATAAGTAAATCCTCTGTCTCTTGCGGATAAATATTGACTCCTCCCGAAATGATCATAAAAGTCTTTCGATCGGTCAGGTACAAGAATCCATCGTCGTCTGTGTAACCAACGTCGCCGACCGTTGTCATGCTCCCATCAGAGGATGTGGATTCGGCCGTCTTTTCAGGATCATTGTGATAACTGAATTCAGAGGCCGACTTGAACCACAATGTGCCTGGTTCCCCCTTTGGCATTGGCTGCATATCGTCGTCTAGCACCGATAGCTCCCCGAGAACTATCTTCCCCACTGTTCCAGGATGAGCCAGCCATTCTGCCGAATCGCAGGCTGCAAAACCAAGCCCCTCGGTTGCCCCATAGTATTCATGAATAATCGGCCCCCACCAATCAATCATCTGCTGTTTCACTAATACTGGGCACGGCGCTGCTGCGTGTACGGCTACCTCTAAAGAGGAAAGATCGTGCTTTGTCCTATCCTCTTCGGGCATTTTCAGCATTCGGCTGAACATAGTTGGAACCAACTGAGAATGAGAAACCTGATAGTCCTCAACGAACCTAAGGTAATCTGCCGGATCAAAGCGCTCCATAATGACGACGGTTCCACCCATTCTTAGAGTTAATCCGACCGCGGCTTGAGGGGCAGAGTGGTAGAGCGGCGCTGGCGAGAGATAAATCATATCCTCTCTATATCTCCATAATCCTGACAAAAAACCAATTACCGGCAATGGCTCGTCCGGAGATTGTTCCGGTAGCGGCCTCACAATCCCCTTCGGTCTTCCAGTGGTGCCGGAGGAATAGAGCATTGCTGCGCCCAGCAACTCTCTTTCCAGAGGGGTCTCAGGATATTTGGACAACGTAGACTCAAAGTCGCTCATCCCTTCGGGCAAATCGCCATCACCCGCCCCAACTACGAGGACCTCCTTGATAGCTGTGCATTGAGCTAGAGCCTCTTGCGCCGCCTCTAACTTCGACATGGAAGTTATAAGAATCTGGGATTCTGAATTATTGATGATATACGCTAACTCGTCAGACGTTAGAAAAGAGTTGATGCAGGTGTAGTAAAGCCCACTCCTCTCACCGGCCGCGCAGGACTCTAAGTATCGATTATTATTCTCCATGAATATGGAATAGTGATCCTGAAAGCCTAGCCCTTTATCGGCAAGGTAATGAGCCACCCGATTGGACCTAGCTTCGAATTCTTGATAGCTGACCCTCTCCCCGGTAGCCGCCATTACAAATGCCGACCTGTCTGGGTTCTGCTCGGCGTATTTACCTGGATACATATCTCCCTCCCCTAATCACCCTACACAACAACCAACCTAGGATTCATTTAGCTTACGAAATTCGACGCCCGAGGAAAACAACAAGAAAAAGGGCTACAAAGACTGCCTCATTTCGTGACCTATTACACCGAACCCATATTTCTCATAGAAGGGTTGATTATGTTTAGTACTCTCCAGCAAATAAAGACCAAACTCCTTACAACCCTCATCTCGAGCCGTCTTTAAAGCCTCTTCTACCAAGAGCCCACCAACATTTTTCCCTCTCGCGACTGGATCAACTATGAGTTCCTCCAGCTGCGCATATCTTCCATCATAACGTAACGCATAATTAAAAGAGATTGAGGCCATACCTACCGCCAATTCATCTTCGCATGCCAATAGAATGCGCCCATACCGACCTGCGACGATTGTTTCAAAAACTTGCCCCGAAAAAATATTCTCCGAAGCAGCCGTGCTTCCGACCAAGAGGTTCAAAAGCTCTTCGCATCGATCCCTATCCCTAAATTCTGCAAACCTAACCGTGATCGTCATCTTTGACTCCTTTTATGTCATAGGTCCAATCTCATAATTACCCGTCAGTTCATGCCGCCCTAGTATCCCGAAATAAGCCTCTCTACCCTGAACGTGTTGGGTAATGACATTCATGTCTTGAAACCGTCTCTGTAAGTTCAGATCCTGATAGATACCACTTGAACCAGAGATTCGATAAGCAACACCAACTACTTCGGCACACTCCTGTATCACGTGAGTGCCAACCATACGCATCTCAGCGCGCTGTTGAAGAGTGACAGTATTGCTCTGTCTGATCATCGGAAAGAGAGTTTCAATGGTGCGGTGTAAATAGGCATCCGCGGCTTTCCAACGAGCCGTGGCCTTACCAATGAATCTTTGCACGTCTGGATCGTCTTTTAACTTCAGAGACGTCCATCGCGGAATTTTTCCCTGAGCAAGATCAACAATATCGTTTAAGGACGCTCTGGCCAATCCGAGAGCAACGCAAGCAAAACTCGCAGCAAACAGCAGCGTGTTAGGCATCAGTGTCAGGTCAATACAAACGCTCGCGGGCCTGCTCATATCCGCAACCATATCCTGGGGAACAGCTAAATTTTTGACTTTAAATTCGAAACTACCTGTCCCTTGAAGGCCTGCGACTTCCCAATTATCAACAAATTCAACATCATCGGGCCGAAAATAGGCCAACCTGTATCCTCCGGATTCGTGCTTTGCCAGGCCAGCCATCCAAGTTGCATGCTGACATCCGCTAGAAAATCCCCAGTGACCACTTAACAGATAGTTTTCCCCGTGAGCTACTATTTGAGAATCGTGAGGAGGACCATTAGAAACACTAGTATCAGGCTGGCCCCAAATATGACGAATACTTCTCTCGGGTAGCCACAGAGATGTCAAACCAATAACTGAGGCCTGATTGATACACCAAGCCACGCTGGCATCAATAGTCGCTATTCTTTGGATTAATGCTGTATAGGACTCGAAATCCAGTCCAACCCCACCCAAATCCCCTGGTATTAACGCGCGAAAAGCACCCGCCCGCTTCAACTTGCCAACTAAGTCCTCGGGGATTGCTCTTGTTTTCTGTATTTCTCTTACCCGCTGCGATATCTCAGGTAACAAGTGCTCGATCTCTCCGACCAAAATCAATCTCTCCTACATTGAGGTCTACTCGGGAAAGACAATTCACGAAGCTGCACCCTTTGCACTATTAAACTCATAGTCAGATCCACGACGCACTAAAAGCAGCTTAGAGCCCCCCCAATTTAATTGTATAGTTATTTTTCGACAATGAGAGCGAACACTAACGATGAACTTTGACAGGGAAAAAGAGGATGTGGGGAACGTTCAACTTCTCGAACACGTGAACGTCACGGTTCCCGACCAATCTTTGGCAGCACTTTTCTATGTCACGGGATTGGGATTTACCCGCGACCCTTATATCGACTTCGGTAATTTGAATATGTGGGTCAACTTAGGAGACCAGCAGTTTCATTTGCCAACTAGCTCAGCACAGGTCCTTAGAGGTGAAATTGGCGTTATCGTTCAAGACCTGGAGGCTTTAGATAAGAGATTGAAGTTCGCCGCCAAGGGGCTATCGGGGACCTGTTTTGATTACACCAGAAAGGATGACTTCACAGAGCTTGTTTGTCCTTTCGGAAACCGAATCCGCGCCTTCAACCCTGGTGCTTTCTCGAAAATGGACATCGGGATGCCCTACCTCGAATTTGACGTTCCGGTGGGCACCAGTGCCGGGATCGCCAAATTTTACGAAAAAATCATCGGTTGCTCGACGAAAATTGAGTCGCAGCGAGCACGAGTTTTGATGGCCCACAACCAAGAGGTGATTTTTACCGAAACGAACAAAGAACTTGCTCCTTATGACGGGCATCATATTGCAATCTACGTATCCGATTTCTCAGGACCGCATGCTTGGCTGAAGGAGAGAGCATTGATATCCGAAGAGTCAGATCAATATCAATATCGTTTTCAAAAAATCGTTGAGCCTGATACCAATGAGCTGCTTTTCGAACTAGAGCATGAGGTACGTGCACTCAGCCATCAGATGTATAGGCGCCCTCTGGTCAATAGGAATCCTGAGACCAACTTTTTCACTTATCGAAAAGGTGCGGAACAGTTTTCTCCGAGGTAAATAAAAATAAATGCCTTTTTTTCATAACGGTGAAGTAGAAATTTATTTTGAGATAGGTGGCGGAGCTGTCCGTTCTAGTCCACCCCTGCTCTTCATCAGCGGCACAGGTGCAGATTTGAGGAACAAACCCAACCAATTCGATTCGCCTCTGGCGAGTGTTTACAGGGTCGTTTCTTTGGACCAAAGAGGATTGGGAAGAACCTCAAAGCCCGACGGCGACTACTCGATGCGCCAATACGCTAATGACGTTCTAACCTTAATCGATCACCTCGACATTCAACGACTTAAGGTAATGGGCGTCTCATTCGGTGGCATGGTAGCCCAGGAGTTTGCCATTCGGCACCCTGATAGAGTCGAAAAACTGATCCTTGCATGCACTTCGGCTGGTGGAAGAGCTGGATCATCGTACCCACTTCATGAGCTTGAGCGCCTAAGTCCTCGAGAGCGCGCAGAGAAACACTTAACACTTTCAGACGTTCGGCTTAATGATCAGTGGCGAAAAGAAAATCCCGAGAAATGGGAGAGTTACGTACAACGATCTCTAGGGGCAAGACGCAGCGATCGGGATGAAGTTGGAGCAATGAAGCAGTTGTTGGCAAGAAAGAATCACGACACATACAAAAGGCTCGCCAACATAAAATGCGAGACACTAGTCGTCGGAGGACGATATGACGGAATCGCGCCACCCAAAAACCTCGTATCAATGAATGAGATGATTCCGCGGAGCGAATTGAGATTCTACGAAGGAGGACATATGTTTTTAGTCCAAGACAAGTCTGCTTACCAAGAAATAATAGCTTGGCTGTAAGACTCGGTGTCTCCTTCTCTCGGCATAAATTTGGCAGACACATTGACCACTAAGATTCAAAAAACAGCTCTAATTACCGGCGCCTCATCTGGCATCGGATTAGCTTACGCGCTTGAGCTCGCCAAGAAAAACTTCAGGCTTAGCTTGCTGTCTCTCGATGAAACTCGCTTGCTTGATCAACAACACCTGTTCGACAAAGAACACACGCAATTCTTATCCAAAGACCTCAGGAATCCCAGTGTCGTGCTGGAGATCTCTAAAGAAGTCCCGGCTCCCGATGTGATTGTTGCGAATGCTGGAGTAACTTTGCACGGTAGGGCCGGATCTTTCGATGTCGATGAAAAAGCCAACCTTTATTACCTGCTCTGTGGAGGCGTCATAGACCTTATTGAGTCCTACCTTCCGAAGATGAGGGAAAGACGGTCCGGTAGAATAGTCATTATTTCGAGCATTGGAGCTCTGACTCCAATGCCAAAATCGTCGATCTATTCGAGCGCCAAAGCGGGAATCTTTGCTTACGGACGTTCCATTCACCAGGAACTAAAAAAGGACAACATCGACGTTACGGTCAGCTTGCCGGGATACGTTCGGACTGCGGCTCACAAACGGGCCGGGCTAGATCATCTTGAACGTCAGATCCCCTCTTGGATGTGGATCACGGCACAACAAGCTGTAAGAGAGACTGAAAAAGCCTCCTTAGCAAAGAAATCTTCGATAATACCCGGGCGTGTATATCGTTTCGCCCGCCCTTTTCTCGGGCTTAACATAGCAACTCGCCTATGGGGTGCCTTAAACCGAAGGCAAAATAACAATTAGTCGCGAGTTACCTTTCCGTCCTCGCATGAAAAGTAAATGGGCTTCCCGGTAGCAATCTCAAGTTTCACAATATCCACTGGTGATATAGATTCGATTTTCATGATCAATGCTCTCAGTGAGTTGCCGTGAGCCGCGACGAGGATATTCTTCCCCGCCACAAGATTTGGCAAGATAACCTGCTCAAAATATGGAAGCACCCTGTTTGCAGTGTCCTTAAGGCTTTCGCCTCCAGGAGGCGGTGTATCGTAAGACCTCCTCCAAACATGAACCTGATCATCTCCCCACCTCTCACGCGCATCATCTTTATTCAAACCGGATAGATCACCATAATCCCGCTCGTTCAAACGCTGGTCTCTGACTGTGACTATGTTCGTAAGCCCCATCTCTTCGAGAATAATCCTTCCTGTCTCCTGAGCGCGTCTCAGTGCAGAGGTATACATAGCATCAAATACATATTCTTGACCGAGCAGCTCCCTACCTGCATTTCGCGCTTCTTGAGCACCTTTTTTCGTAAGCTCTGGATCCTTCCAGCCGGTGAACAAGTTTTTCTCATTCCACTCGCTCTGCCCGTGTCGCACCAAGACTAAATTACTTTGTGTCACTGTCCTTTCCTGTTCATATCGTTTCTAGACCCATGGAGCATCAATTTCTGCCCATAACTCCGCGGTCCAACTGATGGGAGAAACCTCAAACATCATAGTCTTCATACTAGGGTCAGAGGCCGCATGAAACTTCGCCCCACGCCCGGTCTTCTGAGCTAGCAACAAGATAGGTCTCATCCACACGGATTGGTTAAGAAAAATCCTTGGGGCCTTCGCCTGTTGAGCTTGTTTAAATTTTACTTCTTCTAGCCGCTCAGTCTCAATCTTTAAGACTGAGTGTCATTAAGGAACATCAGAAGCGATTACGTAAACAATCTCTCCATCTCTTAATTCCATTCTTCCACCATTTGATCGTATCGCCTCTTCTGCCACCGCCACAGTCCTGCGCACCATTTCCGAAATGGGTGTTCGAAGCGCTATCTCGTCGCGGGTCATGTTCACGTACATGTCATTGAAAGGCTTATCCCAGTCATACCATTTCGGCATTGTCGTCATGAGCTCGACTGCTTCTTCGCCAATTCCCGACATACCGCGCAACACCCCTATCAGCCCCCCAGTTGTCGCCGCCTGATTGTCGCAGTCGTATCCAGCTGAAGTTGCTATGCCAACCGTCTTTAAATAATCACCCTCCCCATACAGGATGGCCATCATGCCCGTTAGACCATTAACCAAAGATGAAACGACGCTCACCGGCGCCTCAACGCTACCACGCTTGTAAGCATAATATTTATCGTGGATCAGTTGTCTCGTGGTGCGCCAATCGTCGTGCTTCTTGTGCCATCGGATAACATCTCGCATACCTTCGGCAAACGGGCCTTTTCTTGGGACCGATTTGACAGCTATTTTCATCAGTTTGTTCACATCGCTTTCGAAAAACGCCGCACTGATCATCGCGCCATAAGCAATTGTTGGATGCGTTCCCCAATCATCGTTGGTAATTCTTGCGCCCCACATTGCTTTTTCCGTCGCCTGCTCTATCATCCCAGGATAGAACGCACTCCAGATCTCATTCACCAGCTGAGGGTCTATCTGAAACCAGTGTTTGTTGTTTTCTTTTCTACCGGTATCCGGTGCGACAAAACCCTTGTTCATTAGGTTTCGTGCTTCCCGATTCGCCACCCAAATGAAGTCATTTATGTGAGTCATCCAAGCTTCCGTGATCTCGGGATAGGTGATATCAAGACCATATCTCTCCACCGCATGAAGTGTGACAAACTCGATATCGGTATCGTCATCACTAAACGCTCCTCTCACCGTCGCAGTAACAAAAGGTATATGTCCCCTATGATCAGTCCTGTTGATCATTAATTCAGGAGAGCCATCGTAGTCTGCCGTAAAAACCCTATCGACGAGGAGCGGAATCGCCTCATCTATGTATAGATTTTCAAAAGGGAATCCAATGTAATTTCCAAGCATCTGTCCCATCCAGAAGCCCTCAACCTTATCAACAAGTTGCTCTTTTGTTATCACTCGCTCTTTCGCTTGCGCCCCCAGACTGAGACAGCAAAGCATCGCCGCTAAAATTATCCGCATCTTTTTCTCCCCTTATTAGCCATTAATCCAATTTCTTAAATAAGATAAGCATCTAAAACGCCTAGCGAACCCAGTGATTTATCAACCAAAGCCCTGTCGCCAGCCGACAGACTTTCGATCTCACGCTTGATATGTAATCTTGAAATCTCACTGTATTTTAATGATCTCATGGCCACTGGCCCCTTTCCTAAGTCAACCTCGCACCATTTATCTCCCGCATCCAGGGCTTTTTTAGAAACGATCAAGAACTTGTGGTAGGAATCCCTCATATGGGCAAAAAGCGGCTCTAGAGAATCAGGAAGGGCATCATCAGCAAGATAATTTTCGCTCCCCGACGAAGCCATAAAATTGTTGTTCATGAAACCGAGCATCCTAGGAGCGCATTCCTCTATCCATCCCCTCGGCTCGGGGTCGGGTTCAATATGCGCCTTAAATAATCCTACGAAGGAAAAATCGCCAAGACACGCCCTGTCTCCCAGCAAAAACGTATGGGAGGCAAAGTGTTCCTGTGCCGCGGCCATCAACACTTTAAAATCAGTCTTCACTGCCTCGGCCTGGTCAACACCACAACCCCTGTTTGCACAGGCCCTCAAACCAAACTGATCTCGAACCATGTTAATCATTTCAGATGCCTGAAGACTCTCCTCTTCTGTCAAGACTTCATCAGCAAACTTGCCGATGCGAGTGGCATAAAACGCATCAGCAATCGCAGCCACATTATCGGGGTAGCACCAACGACTGCAGATCGCGTATCGACCGAACCACTCATCTGCCCAATCCTCTAACAAATGAGACGCGATTTTTTGAACTGGAGAAGAAGGGATAATCGGCCGATCCGGATACTTCGCATTGAGTAGAAGTCCGATAGGAGTAGAGTCATGGATGAACCAACCCTCGGGAGTCTGTAATGCGGGAATAAAGTGAGTGCCCACCCGCGCTTCAATCTCCGCTCCTTTTTCTTCAGATTTCAAACAGAAATCGAAGTCTACGCCCACGTAATTAAGCATGGCCTGAAGCTTCCGCGAGAACATACTGTGTTCCGCACCCCACATGACATATTTGCCCTCAAACATATCTTCATCCAATTAATCCCCACAACATCTTATACCAAATCGAAAAGCGTTGAGCTTCAGCAAGGGTGATCTTCTGCTCAGATCAGTTGCTACCAAAGCGCTGACCTTTGCGTAATAGTCCCGATTTTCAATGCTCGATTATTTCTAATTGCGTCCCAGGAAAGGATTTTCATCTCGCCAAACTGATTTCGACCCCGACCGGGAAAATCTTCAACTTCCTTTCTTGTAGCAAGTCTGGTAAATCTCTTTGAACACACGTTTGGTTGCTTTGGAGCAGTGAACTGGAGATAGCGTACATTCCAGAGCAGAAATAATACGAATAAGGGCGGTATAGGCCGATATTGCCAATGGAGGGAAAAATGAAATCACCGATATGTGATCTTTTGGGGGTGGAGTTTCCACTTGTAGCGTTCACTCACTGTCGCGACGTTGTCGTTCAAGTGAGCAAAGCAGGCGGGTTCGGAGTCTTAGGTGCCGCAGGCTATGATGCCGAGACACTTGAAATCGAGTTAAATTGGATCGATGAGCACATCGACGGCATGCCTTATGGAGTTGATTTAATCGCACCTACCAGCATGGCTGTGACTGACGACAACAACTCCCCCGAAGAAATACTGGATATGGTTCCAGACGAACATAGAAATTTCGCGACCGGTATATTGGCCCAGCATGACATTGATACCGCTGATGTGTACGCGAAGCAAACTGGATCTGCAGGCGGATTTCTAACATCGGGTAAAGCCGCTAACATCATCGATGTCGCTTTCTCCCATCCGATCAAGCTGATCGTCAACGCACTAGGAGTTCCTCCGAAATACATGTTGGAGATGGGCAAAGCCCGAGGTGTCGTTGTTGGAGCACTGGTCGGCGCCAAAGAACACGCCGTCAAGCAGGTTGAGGCCGGCGTTGACGTGTTGATCGTATCGGGGACAGAAGCAGGCGGTCACTGCGGGGAGGTGTCTACCATGGTTCTCGTCCCCGAGGTCTGCCAAGCGGTCGCAGACTCTAATGTCCCTGTTTTAGCAGCGGGAGGCATCATCAAAGGCCGGCAAATGGCCGCTGCTATGGCTATGGGTGCACATGGCGCATGGACCGGCTCTATGTGGTTGGCCACTTCGGAGGCAGAAACCTCTCAAGTCATCAAAGAAAAATACGTGCAAGCAAACTCTAGACAAACCGTTCGATCAAAGGCTCGAACGGGTAAGTATTCTCGACAACTCAGGTCGCCTTGGACCGATGCTTGGGAGTCTGGTGAGGGGCCAGAGCCCTTACCCATGCCGCTCCAATCACTGGTGAGTGAAGCACCACTCGCGAAGGTAACCAAATTAGCTGAGGGCGGCCACCAAGGTGCGCGCCAATTGGCGACCTCGTTCGTCGGCCAGGGCGTCGGCCTAATAGATTCTATCCAGGACACGCGAACAGTAGTCAGAGAGTTCATCGAAGACTACCTCAGTGCAGTAGAACGGGTAAGCGCTACGATCAACGAATGACTAACTCGGAGCCGAGTGTTCTGCTCGGCTCCGGTTTCTATGTGGTTCCAACCGCGTTCCGCGATTGGCAAGGAGAGCAAACCTTGCCTTTATAAACAGCATCAACACGAGAAGCATAGGCGTGTCTAACCTTTGTTGATCTCCAGCAGAGAAATGGATCTGCTTTCAACTTTCAACACACTTTAATTTCACACATCGGATCTGATTCTCTTTTTTTTTTGGGAAAACTAGACCGTGAAACACCTTAAGAAGTTTTTACCCCTGCCACCTTTTTTCGTTTGCTAGGTGACGTCAATGAAGCATGTTAAAAAAACCTTTGACCGAATTCTCTCCTTACCACTCAACCCGGATTTCACGCACGTCTGCTGATGCCCAGGAATCCCAGTCTGATCACCTGAATCGCCGATGACCGGTGACATGGTAGAATACTGGGATGTCACTTAGAAAGTTTACACATCTCGGCACAGCGCTCTCCTCTTCAGCGACGAAGGCCATGCTCCTAGGCAGCGGAGAATTAGGCAAAGAAGTTGCGATAGAGCTGCAGAGGCTCGGCGTCGAAACGATAGCTGTTGACAGGTACCCAGGCGCCCCTGCGATGCACGTTGCCCACAGAGCGCACGTGATAGATATGCTGGATCCGGCAACCGTCAGGGCGCTCGTTGAAACAGAGAAACCTGACCTGATAATCCCAGAAATTGAAGCGATAGCGACAAACGAGTTACTCGCTCTTGAGCGAGATGGGTTCAATGTCTTACCGAGCGCTAAGGCCGCCAATCTGACAATGAATCGCGAGGGGATACGAAGATTAGCAGCAGAAGATCTTAATCTGACCACATCCCCTTACCGCTTTGCCTACTCTGAATCCGAGTTCAAACAAGCTATTAGGGAAATAGGCTTACCTTGTGTCGTCAAACCGACGATGTCCAGCTCAGGCAAGGGCCAATCAACTGTTAAAGATGCAACTGAAATAGATAAGGCCTGGACCGTCGCCCTCGAGGGGAGTCGTGGAGAGGCTCACTCAGTTATTATCGAAGGATTCGTCGACTTTGACTACGAGATAACGTTACTAACCGTGCAACACAGTTCTGGCGTAGCGTTCTGTCAGCCGATAGGCCACCGACAAGAACATGGCGACTATCAAGAATCTTGGCAGCCACATCTGATGCGACCCGAGATCCTCGAGGAATGTCAGATGATGGCGAACAAGGTGACAGAGGCACTAGGTGGATGGGGTCTGTTTGGAGTGGAATTTTTGATTCAAGGTGACAAGGTACTTTTCTCAGAGGTGAGCCCCCGACCTCACGATACTGGGATGGTTACCATGATCAGCCAGGACCAAAGTGAGTTTGCGCTTCACGCCAGAGCTATTCTTGGCTTACCGATTACGGGCATCCGGCAACGCGGCCCAGCGGCTTCAGCGGTTATTCTCGGGCATGGACATGGCGACGACATAACATTCAGTGGTCTCAGCGAGGCACTAAAAATCGAGGATACGCAGATACGCTTGTTCGGCAAACCCGAGGTGCGTGGAGAGCGCAGATTAGGTGTAGCCCTAGCGCTAGGAGAATCTATCGAAGAAGCCAGATCAACTGCCTCAGCGGCCGCCAAGCAAGTTGAAATAGAGATACGCTAGGCTCTACCTCAGAGGTGAGAGGCGGTGAGTTTTATATCAGCAGCCTGCCACGCCGATTCCCAAGCTTGGTAAACCTTCCTAGCCTCCGCTTTCTTGCCTTGAGCCTCTAGGGCCTGATAAAGACCGAACAATGACCAACCATTATTCTGATTCCAATGTAGATCTTTTCGATAAACAGCCTCAGCCCTCTTCGCCAATCCAGCTTTTAGTAGCGTAGCGCCGAGATAGTGCCTCATAGGCTGAGCCCAATCGGGAGGTTCAGTGTAATTGTTCTGGTCCTCTATTGTTATGCCAGATTGGAAAGCCTCAATCGCAGATTCCAAATCACCACGGGCCAGAGCAACCTCGCCTTCCAATCCCAACGCTGCTAGCTTTAGCACAGAAGAAGCGGGTGTTGCTCCAACTCTGTATTGATCGGCATCTGGGTGGTTAGCAATGGCTTGCAGCTTGGCCAACTCACCCAATGCTGATTTCATCTCTCCTTTTCCGAGATAGGCGCTACCCAGGGAATAAGACCAAATACCGTCCAAGTAGGGCGTTCCCTTGTGCTTGCGATCCAGTTCAATCAACTCATCCCACTTCCCAAAGATTTTTAATACCAACCACGGGGCGGCAACTCTCTTTTGTCCACCTCTGGCTCTAGAAGCATCCCCTTGAATACGATTCGACATCGTCCATGCAGCCTCAATGGCAGTCTTAAAATTGCCCTGAACCGTTGCCGCATAACGGACAAAGTCTAGGGCATGACCGGCATGTATCTTATGAGACAAGGGATAGGTGCCAAGATTTGGTAAAGGTTTATTTCCCCAAAGCCTCGCAAATTCCTGATCGACACGCTGAGAGCGCACGTTGCTATCTATCGCTTTAGCGTACTGACCGACACGCACGTAAATATGAGACGGCATGTGAACCACATGACCAGCAATAGGGACCGTCGCCTCCAGCGCATCGGCAGAAATAAGCGCCCGCTCTGGCTCCATAGACGCCTCAATCAGATGAATATGCAAGTGGAGAACACCGGGATGGGTTAAGTCGCTCTCCATAATATTTTCAAGTGCCATAGCGACATCGAGAGTTTCAGACTTAGGGCGCCCATCTCTGTGCCAATAATCCCAACGGCCTATTGACATATAAGCACCAGCATAGAGAGCAGCGATATCAGGATCGTTAGGATACTTTTTGTTTAGACCGCGCACCTCCTTTAAGTACGCAAGGTCACGGTCATGATCATTGGGAATACTCTCTTCATCGTAAAGGATGTACAGTGCTCCAATGAGCTCACGCTCTACCTCAGTCGCCCGGTCGATTCTCGCTAACGCACGCCTTATTGCTTTTAAGCCCTCACCCTTGGGATCATCCGGCATACGCGAGTACCGCGAATTTGGATTTGGTCCCATCGCATGAGCCATGCCCCAATGCGGCATAGGACTATCGGGATCAAGGCGAGCCGCCTCCTGATAAGACGCGATCGATTCTGGGAAATAAAATCCCCAAGCCAGCCTTAAACCTTGATCAAAAAAATCTTGCGACACTTGATTGTCTGTCGAGATTTTACGGCTGTAAGTCCCACTTCCCGGCACTATTACCGCGAGAGCTTCTTCAGAGGATGCCTGTGCAAATAATAGATTCTGACCTGAACCATAAAAAAACAGAAAAAGCAGTATTCTTTTACTCATTGACATCACCCTCTCGTTTGGCCCTTCGCAACACACTAACACACGCATTGAAGGTCCATACCCGAAAAAGCAAATCAAGAAGCAGGAATGCTTTCTTAAACCCAGCTGTCTTGCTAGATTCGAAAGCAGAATATTTTGGGGGGTTAGAGTATGGAACCAAACAGAGAGAAACGCATTTCACCATCAGATGGCCCTATCGCTGTGACCGGGGCGAGTGGCTATATCGGCTCTTGGATTGTTAAAGACTGCCTTGAACAAGGTTACACCGTCCATGCCTGTGTTAGAGATAAAAACAAGGCCGAGAAAATTGATCATCTCCAAAAGCTTGGTCAAGAGGAGGCCGGTGAACTCGTACTGTTTGAGGCCGACTTATTTAAGAGAGGGAGCTACGATGATGCATTCGATGGATGTTGTGCGGTGATACACGCCGGAGCGACGGTTGGATACAACAAAGAGACTCCGCAAGAGGTTTACGATGGATGTTTTACGGAAAACGATCATGTTATTGATTCCGTCAAGAAGTCTAAAAACATTAAGCGATTTGTTTTCACCAGCTCTTTTGCCGCAGTTGGCCACCCCAGACCGCCTGGTTATATCTTCACGGAAGCCGACTGGTGCGGCGACAATTCTGACGGCTATAAAGGCAAATGGACGAAAGATAGCATCTCTGAGAATCGCGACATTGCGTACGCTATGGCCAAGGCAAATACAGAAAAATTGATCTACAAAGTCGCGGAAGAATCCGGCTCTTTTGACGCCATGGCAATTCTTCCTCTCCATGTTATTGGACCTCTAATGTGCGCCAATCACGATCAAGGGTGGAGCTGGCAAAATTGTATGAAACAAATGGCCCAGGGGAAGCCTTACAAGAAATCAAAAGGCGGCCGAATGTTGTGGAACAATGTAGACGTCCGTGATGTGGGCAAGGCGCACAGACTGTGTGCGGAATCCCTTAAGGCAACAAATGGCAGTCGATACATTCTCTCCGCCACAGACCGATCAGGAGAACTCTTCACCTGGGAATTGCAAAGCCTCATGTCGAGACTATTTCCGGAAATCACATCAATTGGTGGCGAGGAAATGGTGGACGGGAAGCCTTTAAAAACGACTTACGATTCACCGCGCTCCTACTGCACGCTCGCTATTGAGGAATTGGATCTGAATACTCACTCAATAGAAGAGACAGTTAAGGCGACAATCGATTCTTACCTCGAGCTGGAGATGATCTAGGGCTTTATCATTACGAGTCAAAATCGATTTCGCTTCTTAATGGTGCTGGTTTCTAGCCCTGTAGCTCTAGCTTGCAAGCAGATTCCGTCCCAATTTTCTTGAATCCGAGCGCTAAGTTAATCTCAAACATTGGATTATTTGCTTCATTCGATGTGAAGATTCGTTTAGCGCCCTCCTCCTTCATTTTTTTCAATGCATGCACTTTAAGCGCTGAGCAAATGCCGCAGCGTCTATACTCCGGGAGCACACCTGTGAGGTCAGTTGAAACCGAGTCAGAGACTGTATCCCCCCT
>CACOYI010000027.1 GCA_902631405.1 K189A clade bacterium
CACGAATACTGGAAACACAGTCTTGGAGGACGTCTGGAATTTGTCCCATGAGCTACAGTTATTCTGGGACGTGACTGATGATATTTTCCTCACGACTGGGATTTATTTCTTTGCCAGTGACCGAAAGCAGGACTTCACTATCAACGCGTTCAACTCCCAGGGTCGAGTCAATAAAGCTGCGAACTACGGCATGCTCGGAACATTCCTTGGCTTCTTGGGGCCTGACTACCAGACCGGTCACAGGACCTTACCTAACGCGGTCGAGAACTATACCTATTATGGTCTGTGGGGTGGTGATGCAGAGGGTGATCTTTATCACCACATCAACACCAACTACATTGAGCAGACCGCTATTTACACCCAAGCTGAGTGGACTCTAAACGAGTCCTGGGCTGTCAAGTTCGGCTTACGATATGCAGAAGACAATAAGGATGTGTTAGAACGTCGGGGCTATTACTTCGAAGACATGTTCCCTTTCTTATACGTGGGTTCATTTATCAAGTCTGATGCGCTCTATGCGGCATACGGATTGGTTGATGCAGCGACTGCGCAAGCAAACGGTATCACCGACCTTGCTTGGGTGAATATCTTAATGGGGAATGCAACAACGAACTTCGTACAAAGCCCATTGGCATATGATCCATCGCTTCCACTGCTGAATCCGACGAATCCTATCTCGCCAACGTGCGCCTATGATTCAGTAGACTGCGATACGCCAATGCGATTGCAAGGTATTCCCCTTGGTGGCGTTAGCCTGGCGAGAGACTCTAAGACTTGGAGCAAGTTAACAGGTCGATTCAATGTCGACTGGACGCCGAACGATCAAACGTTGGTTTATCTGTCTTATACGACTGGTTATCGATCAGGTGGATTTGGTCTCGGTATTGCTGATGCAAGAACCGCCACACCAACCAAGATTACACCGCTGTCCTACGATTTAGAGGAAATTAGACATACCGAGCTCGGATATAAGGGCGAGTTCTTTGACAATACGCTGCAAGTATTCAGCTCGATCTATATCTATGATTACTCCGCCTATCAGGATCAAGTGACGGTATTTGACTCGGTTCAGAATACTTACCGAGATATCCCAACCAATACGGGTGATGCGGTCAATCAGGGCTGGGAAATCGAAGGTACGTGGCTTGCTACGGATAATCTTACGATCAATGCGAACTACAGCCTAACTCAAACCGAGTATCAAGACGAAGTTTTCCTCCTGATCGATGACGACTTCAGAGCGCCATCCTCACTGTACGGTGTATACAACTATGATCTGACTGGGCAAAACCTCAAAGGTATCCCTGAGCATAAGGCGGTTGTCTGGGCGAACTACTCCATCTCGTTACCCAATGATAGCCGGATGAATCTCGCGGCATACTATTCTTTTACGGGTGAGTACAACACCGACTCAATCGATAGGGCGTTCGATACGCTACCTGCACGGCACCAGACTGATGTCAGCGCGATCTGGACTAATGTTGATGGTTCTCTAACGGTGAGAGCATTTGTCGACAACCTGTTCGACAATCGCAACTTCAGGGCTCTCGGATCTGGTGGTATGGGCAACAACTATCGACTCACCGGTTCGATGATCAGAGACCGTAACTTTGGAATCGACGTAACCAAGCGGTTCGGGGATATCTAACACTTAAAACCGCTCGAATAAAAAAGCCCCTCCTGGAGGGGCTTTTTTTATCTATAAACATCCTAGACATCCGAACCTAACACCTTCTTCTCAATGAGATCGTTAACCTGCGCCTCAGTTTTACCTAACCAATCCCTTAGTACCTCATGATTATGCTCACCTCTGCGTGGCGCTGGCCCGCGCACTCCGCTTGAGGCATTGGAAAACCTGTAAGGTGATTGAGTGATCGGTCGAGTACCGCCAGCTCGATCATCAAGTTCTACAATCGAACCTCTTGCTGCGATCGTGGGCTGTTCTCTGAGCATCTCGGGCGCTCGAACCTTACCCCAAGCCAAGTTCATGCTTTCCATGGCAGCCTCGACCTCATCCCAGGTTCCCTTTGTCATGAGATATTCTTTTAGAATATTTCTACGCACGCTAATCTTCTCCTCCAAAGGGGTATCTTTAGTAGTGGGATCCACTACATCGGAGGCTTCAGTCAACAGTTTCCACACATAACGAAAATCAGCAGACAAAAAAATCGGACCAGCTCCAGTCTCCCAAACATCGTTTTTAAGTGGGGCCGTATCCTCCGAGTCGTCGAGTGCATAGTGAACCTGATCATCAGTAGCCAATGTGGCATCGATCATCGCTATATCAATATGCTGTCCTACTCCCGTCCGCTCCCGCATAATGATCGCCGACAACAGCCCTACTAGACCATGTAATGAAGCGTTCGTATCAGCCACAGAAAGTGGCAGGTCGCTATGCGGCAGATCAGCTCTTTCGGCCTGTCGATGCATCAGACCCGCCTCAGCGTGAATGATCGGCGCATAGGCGGGGCGATGAGATTCAGGTCCCTCCTTTCCAAATCCTGAAATTGATAACATCACAATCTTGGGATTAACTTCGCAAATTTGCTCATAGCCCAGCCCTAACCTTGGCATCACGTCGGGGCGATAATTTTCAATAATGATGTCCGCTTCACACGCCAACTCGAGAACGAGTTCCTTTGCACCTTCAGACCTCAAATTGATCGATATATTTTGTTTACCGGCATTTTGCTGAAAGTAATAGCCAGGTAGTCCACCAATATCCTTTCCCCACATTCGGGTGATATCACCGTCAGGCGGCTCGATCTTGACTACCTCTGCGCCTAAATCGGACAACATCCGACCCGCAAAAGGCCCCGCTAATACTCTTGAGAAATCTAGAACCTTTAAACCGAACAACGGGTGTTTATCGTTCATTTCCCCTCCTAACCGTCTGAATCGAGTATACCTTCAATAGATTTATAAATAGTATTAATACGTTGAGGGAGGGAGCCTGAACGGAATATGAAAAAGTCACCTGAATTGATAGCTGATGAAGACACGTCTTCTGTGCCGCTGAATGAATTGGGCTGGAGAGATTCAAGATACGAAGACTTTGAGCAACAAAGGGACTACCTTACGAAGAACAACGGAATAAGAGGTTTAGAGGTGCTCGCGCCTGGAGAAGTAGAGAGAGCAAAAGTTCTGTTTGAACGAGACGGGTTTGTTGTCGTTAAAGACGCTCTTGATCATGCACAACTGGACTTCCTCAGAGCAGGTTGTGAAGAAGTCATCCGAGAAATCCTAGCTGTAGACAAAAATAGAGACGGAAACAGGGGATCTCATCGCTACTCCTTTGGTTCATCTAGTAAAACCGGCCACCTAATGCATCGTCCAGAGTGGGCAATGTTATTGGATTTGCCTACCATCACTCCGATTCTCACCGCCATTTTTGGCTCCTCAGACTACATAGCTCGAGGCGGCGGTGGAGATTTTTGTCTCCCAGGCGCAACCGAATATCAACCCCTGCACTCAGATTCTGGGGACAGAAGAGAATTCAACGGCGCCACTTTCGGATCGTTTAGAGATGAGAGGAACAAGCTCACAATACGCGATTTGCCATGCCCTTACGTGTGCTGCAATTTCCTTATGGTTGATTTCACAGCCATAAATGGACCAACCAGACAAATACCTGCTACTCAAAATAGTCCCAGAGATCTGCCTCGCCGGTCTGAAGAGCCAGAATGGATGAAATTAAGTACCGTATGTCCTGCGCCGGCTGGAAGCGTTCTTATTCGCGATGTAAGGGCTTGGCACGGCGGAACGCCCAATCTGTCGAGGGAAGTTCGAGCGATCCCGAACGCCGAGTTTTTCGCTCCTTGGTATAGGGAACCTATGCCAATAAGTATGCCTAGGGAAATCTATAACAACCTGTCAGACTTCGGCAGAAAGCTCGCAAGATACATCGTCTGCGATTCCAGCGAAACAATCGAGACAGGATATCGCAGAAACTTAGGCGCTACACCAAAAGTAATGAGATCAAAAAATGCTTCTTCTTAGTGTATCTCGGCCGCCGCACCCTGAGCCGCTCTCAACTCGTCGATGTTAAATCCTGGCTTTTGAGATGCTCGAATAATAACTTGCTCTCGTTCGATAATTTTTTCCGCAACGCTCTTTAGATCGTTAAGCGCCTCAGACGGAATAACAACCGCGCCATGTTGGTCCGCGTGAATGATGTCGCCATCAACCACTCTCATACCACAGACATCTACCGGTCGAGAAAAATCTACAACATGGACAAAAGCATGAGAAGGCAATACTGACGCTGCCAACATCTGAAATCCGGCTGCTATATCCGGCAGATCCCGAACGCATCCATCCGTTACAAGCCCTTCGCAGCCAAAGCCTTTGTGTATATTTGAGTTGACCTCTCCCCAAAAGCTTCCATAACCCTGATCTCCGTCTAGGTCCTGGATCACCATAACACTCGGCTTTGGACCTTGGTCCACGTAAGCATAATAGGCGTCGGACATTTTTCGCGCCTCATCACCGTTTAGGTCACTAGGGTGCGCCGCCCTTATAGTAGCCGTGCGAGCAACCCCTACCAAAGGCGGTAATTCTGGTCGCGTACAAACCAACGGCTTGGTGGTGTAACCATATCCTCTCCTCTTGGGTACAACTATCTCCAGGGCATTGCATACCGTAGGGGTATCCATGGTTTGCAATTCTTTGACCAAATCCTCTGTGAGGACGGTTTTCTCTTCCGACATGAACGATTCCTCTTTCCAGATCATTCAATCCTATTCGCTGGCCACCAAGAAGGCCACTATGATAAGACGTTGTTAGCCTCCGACGCTTGTTGAGGCAAGGGGCACCTTAGGCCCTCTTATTACACCAACGAAGTCCCTTAAAATATTGTAGAGCGCTGGAACGAGAATAAGTGTAATGAGCGTTGAGAACAAAATACCGAAAGCGAGAGATATAGCCATCGGGGTTATCATTTGAGCCTGAGTCGAAGTCTCAAACAGAATCGGGATCAATCCGAAAAAGGTGGTCAACGAGGTGAGCACGATTGCTCTAAAACGTTCCGCGCCAGCTTCCATGGAGGCACGCGCGTGATCAATGCCCTCTTTCAATTTACGGTTTACAAAGTCGACCATTATGAGACTGTCGTTGACCACAACGCCGGTCAAAGCAATAAAGCCCATGATCGAGACCATGCTGACTGTTTTTCCTAAGAGTGCATGACCTAGAATGGCCCCAATCAAACCAAACGGGACAACAGACATAATTATCAGAGGCTGAACATAGGAGCGAAGTGGAATCGCCAGCAATGCATATATGCCCATCAAAACCAAGAGGGCGGTCACAGCAAGCTGATAGGTAGCTTCATTTTCTGCGCGAGAACTATCTCCCAATTCCATCGAAACCCCAGGGTAACGGCTCAGCAGTCTGGGTATAAATTCTTTACGGGTCTTAAACGAGATTTCCCTAGCCTCGACTTCATCTTTATTGATATTTGCCCTGACACTGATCGCCCGTTGTTTGTCTATTCTTTGGATAGCATTTCGACCATATCCCATACTGTATTCAGCCACGGAGTCGAACGGCACTTCCGTCCGATCTGGCAACTGAATCCACATACTCTCTAAATCACCAACAGATCTGCGTTCTTCCTCGGGATAGCGAACCATGACTCGCACCTCATTATTACCCCGCTGAACTCGTTGCGCCTCAGCACCAAAAAATGCTTCCCTTACCTGCCGAGCTAGATCAGCTAAGGTAACGCCGAGTGCTTCTGCCGATGGCTTCACGTTTAAATCTAGCTCTTGAGGACCTAGGGAGTAAGAGTTTCTCACTTCATAGACGCCCTCAGTGCCTCTAAGATAGTCGACTAGCTCCTCCGAGGCGGAGAATAATACATCCGCGTCTTTTCCCACCAGCCGGAACCCTACGTCTGCTTCGCCACCAAACTTTTGCTTGCTCTGGAAGCGAAGTTCTTTCACACCAGCTATTTCGCCGACTTTCTCACGCCAACGCTTTTCAATCTCTGCGGGCTTAATCAGAAGGTCTTCATTTGGTTTAAGATCAACTTGCACTTGTCCAAACCGATTATTGTTGACCCATCCGAATACATTATTTGCAAAATCACCGTCCTCTCCAAACTCTTCAATCGCTTCCCCTCTCAGGATCTCTAGAGTGCTTAAAAGCTCGTTAAGAATCTGGGTAGATAGTTCTTCGGGGCTTCCTTCAGTAATCTCAACCGATACCCCAATTCGGGGCGTATCAATGTCAGGGAAAAATCCATATTTGACAAAGCCCCCAGCCGAGAATCCAACAACAAGTATTATCAATCCAACAAAAGTGGACAACGTTGTGTAGCGGTATTCTATCGCCTTTTCTAAAAACGGCTTGTATATCTTCTCTATAAATTGCTTAAGCTTTGTATCGACAATTTTCGTCAGTCCACTCTTCGACCGTTTAGGTGGCCCAGCTAGTGCAAGGTGAGATGGCAGGATGAGCTTACTTTCAACAAGAGAAAACAGCAGACAAAAAATTACGACGAAACCGATAGCCTTGGTAATAGTGCTGGGTTCGCCAGTAATAAAAAGCATAGGCAAAAATGCCATGACAGTCGTAAGAACGCCGAAAGTTGCCGGCACAGCCACTTTTCGAGTTCCTGCAATAATACTTTCTACCGTATAACCTGCTCTCTCGGTTTCACTGTGAGCACTCTCGCCAACAATAATGGCGTCATCCACAACTATACCCAGGACAAGGATGAACGCGAACAGACTGAGTATGTTAATCGTCACACCTACGTAGGGAAGCATCATAAATGCGCCCAAAAATGCTACCGGCAAACCGATTACGACCCAAGTTGCTAACCTCAGCCTTAAGAAAAGAGATAACACCGCGAAAACAAGTAAAAATCCCAGTGCCATATTTTTCAGGAGCATATTCATCTGACTGTTCAAGAAAAATGTGGCGTCATTCCAGATATCTAGTTTGACCCCATCAGGGAGGCTGTTCCTTCTTGATTCCACGTATCTATGGACCACTTCGCTAATCTCGAGTTCATTCTCTTTGTCAGTGGACTGGACGTTAATCCCGATGCCAGGCACGCCATTAAACCGGTTGAAAAACTGAGCCTCGACGAAACCATCTTTAATGACCGCAACATCATCGAGCATTATTCGCGAGCCATCGGGGTTTGTGAGAAGGACTATATCCGCGAACTCCGAACCAGTATAAGCCTGGCCGCTTGCTCTGAGGCGGATGTTCCCTCCCTCTGTCCGGATCGAACCACCTGGTAGGTCGATCGACCAGCGCCGAATCACCTCGGCTACCTGCCCAAGCGTCAGTCCGAATTCTCTGAGTTTCAGCTCAGATATTTCAACAGCTATCTCAAAAGGAAGCTTCCCCCATATCTCAGCATAAGTAACCTGGGGGAGAGCTGTTATTTCGTCTTTGATCTGGTCAGCCAGATTGGCCATCGCTATTTGATCTAGGTCTCCAGAAATCTGCACAGTTAAGGCCTGCATTTTCCGTTCTTGACGGGTAATCATCGGTCTCTCAGAGTCGACTGGAAATGTCGAGATGCTATCGACTGCGAGTTTAATCAAGTCGGTCATATCGGCCAGTTCATAGCCTGTCTCTACCTCGACTCTGACCTGCCCAGAGCCTTCCCTAGAATAACTGCGGATCTCTTTGATACCCTGTATTGAGTTCAAAGCCTCCTCAATCTTTATAACTATGCCGAGTTCGACTTCTTCCGGCCCTGCACCGGGATAGGGGACGGATATTTCAATCTCCTCTGGAGTGAACGCTGGCATACTCTCTTTCTTCAAACTAAAAATAGCCAGGAGCCCCAAGGCACAGACAAAAAACATCAAGAGATTGGCTGCCACATGATTCCTTGCGAACCAACCAATTATACCCTCTCGAGTTTGGACGTTCACTTCAGATGAAATTTGTTCGCTATTTTCTGACACGGAAGCTTTTAAACGCCAACTCTAATCCGCATACCAGGGAGGGGCTGGTCAACAGCAGTAGCACAATATTCATCGCCCTCTGAGAGCCCATCGGATATATAAAAATATTTATCGTCCGCCCTCTCAACAGTAACGACGCTGGGACGAATTCTCATATCCTCATCAACCAGCCATACTGTTTCGCCTCTGTACACAGAGTGTCTTGGAACGACGAATAAACTTCCGCCGGGCCTCCCCGCGATCTCTGCTGAGACAAACGTTCCGACCAATAAAGGGGTGGTACCAACTTGGCCAGAGATTAATCCATATGGGTCTGCTATTTCCGCCACCAAGTAGAGAACTCGACTCGCCGCGTCAAAAACGCCCTCAGAGCGCGTAACCTTGGCGGGCCAAGTGAGCTCTTGACCGCCGAGTTCTGCTCGGAGCAAGACATCCAATGACTGCCCCGATCGAAGTCGATCCGTGTCTAAGTAACGAAGGTCACTCTGAGTGACAGGAAGTCTAACCTCAACCTTGTCGATGGCAAAAGTTACCGCCAGCTGAGTCCCGGTGTTGACGTACTGTCCAACGTCCGCAATCTTTTGCCTAACTAGACCATCATAGGGAGCTCGCAAAACCGTCCTTTCAAGATCCCCTTTTGCCTTCTCAAAATCCGCTTTCGCCGACTGTAACTGCGCTATAGCGGCCGCCAATTGAGGTTTTCTAAGGGTAAGCGGAGACGCCGGGCCAGTGCCAGGGTTCAACGCTCGCAGTCTCTCATAATCTTCTTTCGCATATCCTGCCATAGCCGACTCGGTGGCCAACTGTGTCTCAGCTTGTGCGACTGCCGCTGAAGCTCTCTTTACAATCGCTGAATAATTTCTTGGATCGATGCGTACTAGAACGTCGCCCTTTCTAAAAAAACCACCGCTAACGAAATTTGGTGATACTTCGACGATCACACCAGACGCTTCCGCTACCATCGTAGTCTGCGTTCTCGGCGCAACGGAGCCTTGAGACTCTACCGTAAAGGTCACCGGCTCTCTCTGCGCCACAGCAATATCTACCAGCAACGCTGGCGGTTCTGCCACCTCGGTGACTACGTCTGGCCTTGATTTATACAAAGCCCAAGACGCTCCAACAGCTAGAACTAATATCGCAACTGGAAGAATTTTTTTCATATTACCTAACGCGCTATGGCCCTCTCAGTTAGCGCCGGACAATCTTTGTCTAAGATTATCAAATGTTACCTAAAGTAACAATATTTACCCGCCCGCCTTCTTTCTGACGAGAAGATCGCAGAAAGTATGTCTCCAAAACATGAATAACATTATCTAAACCAACGACTAGGGTTTGATTAAGAGCTATTCCCCCGGCGAAATATCCTGCCTTCGATTCACATGATGCTTTCGGTTGCTATAATCAAGTTGACCATCAGTAGGGAGGACAAGATGGCAGAAACACGACAAGAGGCAATAGCAGAGTTGACCGCTCCTGGGGAAACCTATGAACTCTACGAGGGGAACGTACTCGGCCGGAAATGTCTGAAGTTCAAAAACGCGCCGCCCACTCTACGAGAACTTTATCTGGAGGCAAAAAGCGAGGTTGAATTTCTCGTTTATGAGGATACGCGTCTGACCTTTGAAGGCGCTCATATTGAAGCATCAAAGATTGCCCACATTCTCGTTGAGCGTTACGGCATCCAAGTCGGGGATCGTGTCGCGATCTCAATGCGCAACTATCCGGAGTGGATACTCACTTTCATGGCCGTAACTTCCATTGGCGGTGTCGCGGTCGCAATGAACTCTTTGTGGAAACCTGATGAGATGTCGTACGGGCTCACCGACAGTGGAGCAAAACTCTTAATCGCTGATGAGGAAAGAATAGATAGGTTCAACCAAATAGAAGAAAAATTGGATATTGCCATCATTTCCGTTAGAGCAGTTAAGGAGCATCCATATGACTCATTAGAGGCATTGTTAGAAAAGGCGACAGAAACAGACATGCCAGAGCAAAGACCTCTTCCGGAAAGCGACGCAACCATCTTGTACACCTCAGGATCGACAGGTCATCCAAAGGGGGTCGTCTCCTGTCACGTGAACATTATCCATGCTCTGCTGGGTTGGGAACTAGAACAACATTGTGCTCTTGCGCTTTTAGATGAACCCCCTCCTGACCCGCCAGACTCGCCAGCCACGCTACTCGCTGTACCCTTATTTCACGCGACGGGGTCCCATGCAGTGTATCTCGCAAGTTACAGGCATCAAAGAAGAATAGTCTCGATGTACAAATGGGATGTCAGAGAGGCTGCAGAACTAATCGAAAACGAGAAAATAACATCTTTCATAGCACCGGCGGCCATGACTGGTGATTTAGTTGTAGAGGCGAGAAAAACGAATCGGGATCTATCATCCCTACTATCTGTGGGTGGCGGTGGAGCACCCCGCGCTCCGGAACAAGTCAAAAGCATAGATGAATCCTTCTCCAACGCTAAGCCCGGCACTGGCTGGGGAATGACTGAAACAAACGCGATTGGAACCTCTATCGGTGGTGACGACTACGTCCTAAGACCTGCTAGCTCAGGAAGGTGCAGCGCTCTGCTAGAATTAAAGGTAATAAATGAAAATGGTGATGAAGTAGCTACCGGAGAACGGGGTGAGTTACTAATCCGAGGCACCACAATATTTAAGGAATATTGGAACAGGCCGGACGCGAACCAGGAAACTTTTGTTAACGGCGATTGGATGCGAACGGGTGATGTCGCCTATCTCGATGATGAAGGTTATCTGTTCATCGTGGACAGGATAAAAGATCTTGTGATTCGTGGAGGTGAAAACATAGGCTGTGGTGAAGTAGAAGCCGCGCTCCTCGAACACCCCTCCATACAGGAGGTTTCCGTCTATGCTGTTCCCGATGACCGCCTTGGCGAGGAGATCGGTGCGACCATATTTGCCGCTGAAATAATACAGCAGTCGGAGTTAAACCAATTCTTATCCGAAAGGATCGCAAAATTCAAGATTCCAAGATTCCTTCACCAAGAGGATAAACCTCTTCCTAGGACAGCCTCGGGGAAAATTCTGAAACGGGAACTCCGAGACGAAGCAGAAAAACGATTGGGACTCTCGTAATTTGCGACAAGCCTGTCGTGCTCGAAGTCGAGGACAACTTACTCCGTAGAATTGTTCTGTTCACGACTATACTTTTATTCACTGGAGGTTGATTAGTTGAAAAGGAAAGAGGCGTTAGATGAGTCGAGCCCAGAAAGTTTTGAGAGTGCGATGGAGCAACTCGAAACTTTGGTCTCAAGAATGGAAAGCGGGGATCTCTCACTAGAAGAGTCTTTAAAAGCATTTGAACAAGGCGTTAACCTTACTCGTTTTTGTCAAGATCAATTGCAAAAGGCAGAGCTAAAGGTTCAGGAACTCAACTCCAAGGGTGAAATCATTGAAATAGACCAAGAAAATGAACCCAGATAGTTATCTAAGGCAATTACGACAATCAATTGATGAAAAACTGGCGTCCATTCTTCCAAAGGAATCGCCGATTGCTGAACCTATGCTCGAGGCTATGAGATATGCTGTTCTGGGCGGTGGAAAGAGAATACGTCCGCTTTTAACTTGCACCGTATGTTCGGCGCTAGAGGGCGGATTTGAAAATGCGCTGCTACCTGGGTGTGCGATAGAATTCATCCACGCTTACTCACTTATACATGATGACCTTCCTGCAATGGACGATGACGACCTTCGTCACGGTCGGCCAAGTACGCACAAAAAATTTGGCGAGGCAATCGCTATTCTTGCAGGTGATAGCCTTCATTCGCTGGCTTTTCAATCAATTGTACGCGCACCAGATATCTCTGAGGACACAAAGGTTAAAGCAATCTCTGCTCTCGCAGAAGCCGCAGGTTGGCGGGGGATGTCAGGGGGCCAGTGTCTAGATATAAACTCTGAGGGAAGGAGGCTCTCTATTGATCAGTTGCGCTCACTCCATGTCGCAAAAACTGGTGCTCTCATCCGCACTTCTTTTCAAATTGGCGCCCTGTGCGCTGGCGAGGACGAAGACTCGAGGAATTTTCAAGTACTTACCGAAGTAGGCGGCAATATAGGCCTCGCCTTCCAAATCGTGGACGACATCTTAGATGTGACTTCAGATTCGGAGACCCTTGGGAAGCCCTCTCAATCCGATAACGAGGCAGAGAAAAATACGTTTCCCAAATTGATGGGGATTGAGAAATCTCAAGAAGAAGCGAATGAGTTGCTTACTTCTTCCCTACAACTGCTTTGTGATAGCGGAATCGAAAACTCTACATTAGCCAGCTTGTTGCAACAAACCGTACACCGAAAGAACTAAGTCTTCAGGGATAACTTGGACCAGCGGCAAGATTATCGCCAGGACAAAAAGTGCAGCCATCATATCGTCTAGCATCACGCCGACACCACCATGAATTTTTCGATCAACAAACCCAACCAACCAAGGTTTCCGGATATCGAAGAGCCGAAACATTAACAAAGCTAACAAGACGAGGAAAACATCCCTGGGTAAGAAAGCCATTATGAAAAGCATTGCAGAAAACTCATCGACTACAATCCAAGATTCATCCCCCAGTCCCGAGTCATATAAAAAATTCTGGCAAATCCAGGTGCTTACGATGGTGAAAATAAAAAAAAACAAAAGCTGCGGCCACATTCCAAAGCTGCTTAGACTGTGCCACCAAAGTAGAGTTGCTGCGATCGAACCCCACGTCCCTGGCCCAGGTTTTAAGTAACCTACTCCAAAGAGACTAAGCCAAAACCGAGCTAACAACGTTAGGGCTCGGGCTGGTTCAAAAAATGATCGAAGCCTCTGGGCGTAATTGCTTCGCCGTCAATTCTGATACCAAGCTCTTCCGTGAGCTGACCTATTTTATTAATGGACCCTAGATCTTCCGATGATGTGAAAATCAACTCATAGTCGTCTCCTCCGAAAAGTCCATCCTCAAGCTCGGCCGAATCACCGAGAGGGATGAGTTTCGATTCTAACGAGGCTCCGCAACGACTGCCATGTAAGATATGATTTAAGTCTTGAACAAGCCCATCCGAAATATCAATTGCGGATGAAGCTGATTCCAGATATTTGCTCATATCGAATCTTGCAGATGGTCTATAGAAGGCCTCCTGAGGAGGTGACAGATTATGAGAATCGGCAGGAACTAAATCATTTAGCCTAACGCAAGCAGCAGCTGAGCCCAAAGGACCGGATACATAAATAAAATCACCGGGGCGACCCCCGGCCCGCAGGCACGCTCTGTTCGTTTTGACTTCCCCGTGCACGCTGACGGAGATGGACAAGGGACCATTCGACATATTCCCTCCACACAGCGCAACTCCGATTTTATTCGCGGCGCACGCACAGCCTCGAGCAAAATCCAGAATCCAGTCAATCCCTGATCCATTGGTTTTATCAATACTTAGCGATATCAGACCGTATTTTGGACGAGCTCCCATCGCCGCCAAATCAGAAAAACTAGCCATAATCGCACGATATCCGACTAAATCAGCAGGGGCATCAGCCGGAAAATGCCTATCTGGCAGAAAACTGTCGATAGACGAGACGATGTCCATACCGGGGGACCAAGCGACCACAGCTGCATCGTCACCAATACCCCGCCTAATCCAATCGGCCTCGGCACTTTCTCCCAAAGCTTCCTTTATCAATTCAATAACCTGAAATTCTTTCAATCAAGGATCTCTGTCGTTTAGTTCAATATCTCTGTATCGCTTGCCGAGGCCGTCAAGAACCCCATTTACAAATTTGTAAGCCTCTTCAGCTCCGAAAATTTTCGTCAGCTCCACATATTCATCAATGACGACCTTGAATGGTACGTCATGCCTAAACTGAATTTCAGTCGCAGCGAGTCGTAAGACCCCTCTCTCAAGAAAATCCAATTTATCCACCGGAATATCTAAAAAGGGTTTGATCATCTCATCGAGCTCAGATTCCTGTGCTGACATTTTTCTAAAAACATCGGAAAAAAAAGCCTTATCACCTTTACGTAAACTATGCTCTAGGAAATCCTTCTCTATCTGTGCCAGAGGCAGGCCAGACACTTGTGATTGGTAAGCGGCTTGCACTAAAGCTCTTCTAGCCCTTCTTCTCCGCCATATCCCCGATTTTGGTTGCTGATCCAACATCACGCGGGGCGCAAGACGAGACGTAAATCCGAACCGAACATTTTCCACTCAATGACTTGAGCAGATAAGCCGTCCTGAATTGAAACAACATCCAGGTCAGCCAAACGCCTGGAGTCTTTACCCAGTAATATTGGCGCTACGTAGCTTATCCATTCATCCCAATATCCACCTTTTAGGAAGCTCGATACAACTTTCGCACCCGCCTCAACCAAGACATCATTGCAACCGAGTAATGCTAAAAGCTTTAAAAGGTTTTCTAAATCTCTCGGCCCATCGAGTTCAACCTCTTCAGCTTTCTCTATTTCGACAGACGATAAAGAACCGAAACATTCGAGACCGCTATCAGATACGACTAAAGTTGGAGCACCATCGGTCAAAACGTTTGCATCTCTTGGCGTACGAGACCGTGAATCCAGAATTACTCTTATGGGTTGCTTAACACCCTCATAATCGGCCTTTCTCAGAGTGAGTCGAGGATTATCATGCAAAACCGATCCGACTCCCGAAATGATGGCATCACTTCTAGCCCGCCAATACTGAACATCCGACCTCGCCTCTTCTCCCGTAATCCATTTGCTCTCCCCCGACGCCATTGAAATCGCACCATCTAAACTGCTTGCTGTTTTTATTCTTACAAATGGTCTTTTTTTAATCATCCTAGTCTGAAAAGACTCAACCAATTTGAGAGCTTCCGGGATGTTTTCTATTTCAACTTCAATACCTGCATCTCTTAGCAAGGTTACTCCCTTCCCTGATACAAGAGGATTTGGATCCAAATGACCAACAACGACTCGCCCGACCCTTGCATCAATCAATGCTCCAACACATGGAGGCGTTTTGCCCTGATGAACACAGGGCTCAAGGCTTACATAAACGGTGGCGCCTTCTGGGCTTTCTGTAACAGAAGACAAAGCATTTATTTCAGCATGTTCTTTTCCAGCTTGTTGATGAAAGCCGCGCCCGATTATGTAACCGTTTTTCAGGATAAGACAGCCCACTGGCGGATTAGGCGCGACGGTCATCTGACCTTTCTTGGCCAACTCAATCGCCGCTAACAGAAACAGCCGATCGGATTCATTCACCTTGTTACTCTAGTTTCTCAACCACGTCAGCGAAATCCTTTACATCCTGAAAATCGCGGTAAACGGACGCAAAGCGCACGTAGGCGACCGGATCCAACGATTTTAGCTCGTCCATAACGAGCTCTCCGAGAGACAATGCTGGGATTTCACGGTCGCCTTGGGAGCGCAAAGCATACTTAATGTGTGATATGGAAATTTCTATCTCCTCTTCCCCTACAGGTCGCTTTTCCAGGGCCTTAACAAATCCAGCGCGCAACTTCTTCTCGTCAAAGACCTCTCTACTTCCGTCTCGCTTTATTAGCTTCGGCATACTCAACTCAGGATATTCAAACGTATTGAACCTCTCGCCACAGCCAGAGCAAGCCCTCCTCCGACGCACCGCATCCCCTTCATTCACTAACCGCGAATCAACCACTTTAGTGTCCTGCTCACGGCAAAATGGACAATGCACCAGCTAAGCCTCTTTATAAACCGGAAACCTATTACAAAGCTCGATTACTTCGCGTCTCACTTTGTCTATATTTTTTTGGTTTTCTATATCACTAAGTACGCTAGTCATCCTGTCCACCAACCAGTTGCACTCAGGGGTTCCAAAGCCTCGCGTCGTGATTGCGGGAGCTCCAATTCTGATGCCACTCGTGACAAAAGGTGACTTTGGGTCATTAGGCACTGCATTTTTGTTTACTGTTATATTTGCGCTACCCAAAGCATAATCCGCTGCCTTCCCGGTGAGTCCTTTAGACACCAGGTTGAGCAAAAACAAGTGGTTGTCGGTTCCTCCAGATACGACGTCATATCCGCTAGCGATGAGCCCCTCCGCTATCATTTTAGCGTTCTGGATCGTTTTCTCTTGATACGCAACAAAACTGTCATCCATAGCCTCTTTAAAACAGACAGCTTTAGCGGCAATTATGTGCATCATGGGACCACCTTGACTACCAGGAAACAATGCAGAATTAAGTTTCTTCTCTATCTCCTCATTCGACCGCGCAAGAATTATTCCACCTCTCGGACCACGCAATGTCTTATGCGTGGTTGAGGTCACCACATCAGCATAGGGTACTGGATTAGGATAGTGACCCGAAGCGACCAGACCCGATACATGCGCCATATCTACAAGAAGATATGCTCCAATGGAGTCAGCAATCTCCCGAAATCGTGACCAGTCGATTACCCTCGAATAAGCTGAGAAGCCGGCAATAATCAACTTTGGCTGGTGGTCATGAGCTAACCGAGCAACCTCTTCATAATCTATAAGCCCGGTCTCAGAGTTCACCCCATACTGAACTGACTCGTATAACTTCCCTGAGAAATTTACCGAAGCTCCGTGAGTCAAATGACCTCCATCAGCCAGACTCATCCCCAGGATAGTGTCTCCACCGCTTAAAAGAGCTAAACAGACCGCCGCATTTGCTTGAGAACCAGAGTGTGGTTGAACATTTGCATAATCAGCGGAGAAGAGTGTCTTCGCTCTTTCAATTGCCATAACTTCGATTTGATCTACATATTCACAGCCCCCGTAGTATCTCTTTGAGGGATAACCTTCCGCATACTTGTTTGTGAGGACTCCTCCCTGAGCGGCCATTACAAGCGGGCTGGCATAGTTTTCAGATGCAATTAGCTCTATATGCTCCTCTTGTCGGACGGATTCCGCGGCGATCACATCAAAAATTTCAGAATCTAGCTCTAGCGGGTATTCGGAGTTTGCAAACATTTTATTTCCTTACTTTGCTGCCCGCATTCTATCCCAAAGAGAGCCACACAGAGATCGAAAATTATAAGAAGTTAATGAACATAAATTTTCCTTTACAATTTTGTATGGCAAAACCTCTTAAAATCTCAAAAAGGATAGAGTTAACTCTTGGGAACTTCTAAACTACTACTGTTTTTGTAACTAACAGAGTCAAAGACTGCGGGTAAATTTGCAGAGACGCGTTGCGGAAGCAATACCCAAAAGGAAATTAAGGACACTGGATTGGCACAGTACGTTTTCACTATGCAAGGGGTGGGAAAAGTTATTCCGCCAAAAAGAAAAATTTTGGACAATATCAATCTTTCGTTCTTTCCCGGAGCCAAAATAGGAGTGCTTGGCCTCAATGGCTCTGGAAAGTCATCGCTTCTCAGAATTATGGCAGGGATTGATAAAGAGATTGAGGGAGAAGCGCGACCTCAGCCAGACATCAAGATCGGATATCTTGCGCAAGAACCTGAACTTGATGATTCGACCGATGTGCGAGCGAATGTAGAGAAAGGGGTTCAAGAGGTTATTGATACCCTAAAAGCGTACAACCAGATATCTGATCGCTTCGCAGAACCAATGGATGACGAAGAGATGAATGCACTCATCGAGGATCAAGGAAAACTTTCAGAGAAAATAGATGCTCTGGGGGGCTGGGAGATAGAACGCAGATTAGATATCGCCGCTGATGCCCTTAGACTCCCCAAATGGGAAACGCGAGTAGAAAATTTATCTGGTGGAGAAAGACGAAGGGTAGCGCTTTGCTCTCTCTTGCTATCAGAACCAGATATGCTCTTGCTTGATGAGCCGACAAACCATCTGGATGCCATTAGCGTTGCCTGGCTTGAGAGATTCCTCGACGATTACAAGGGTACGGTAGTCGCAGTAACCCACGATCGCTATTTTCTCGACAATGTAGCCGGATGGATCCTTGAATTGGATAGAGGGCGTGGTTTGCCTTACGAGGGTAATTATACCGACTGGCTCGAAACAAAGGAAAAGCGACTGAAACAGGAAGCCGCACAAGAAAAGGCAAGACAGAAAACGATTGCATCTGAGCTCGAATGGGTTCGAGCTAATCCGAAGGCTAGGCAGGCGAAAAATAAGGGTCGCCTTGCTAGATTCGACGAGTTGGTGCAGAGAGAGGAGGAACAAAGACAGGAGACCACTGAGCTCTTTATTCCAACCGGCGAGCGTCTTGGAGACAAGGTAATTGAAATCAACGGGATCACAAAGAGCTTCGATGAAAAGTGTCTTATTGAGAATTTTAGTGCGCTTATTCCTCGCGGCGCCATCGTGGGAATAATCGGAGGAAATGGAGCGGGTAAATCAACCTTGTTTAAGATGATTACCGGAAACGAGGAGCCAGACGAAGGGTCTATCGAATTAGGGCCTACAGTAACAATTGCCTACACGGATCAAAGCAGAGCCTCTCTCGATGGCAAAAAAACTGTTTGGGAAGAGATCTCAGACAGTCAAGACATCATTAGGATAGGCAGGCATGAGATAGCCACTAGAGCTTACGTAGGACGTTTCAATTTCAAAGGAACTGATCAGCAAAAGCAAATTGGCTCTCTATCCGGTGGAGAAAGAAATCGTGTCCACCTTGCAAAGACTCTTCGTGAAGGGGCCAATGTTTTGCTACTGGACGAACCGACTAATGACCTGGACGTCGAGACACTCAGAGCGTTGGAGGAGGCAATTTTATCTTTTGCTGGCACTGCATTGATCGTGTCTCACGATCGCTGGTTCTTGGATAGAGTTGCAACCCACATAATCGCCTTCGAGGGTGATAGCCATTTAGAAATGATCGAAGGTTCTTATTCTGACTATGAGTCAGATCGAAAAAAACGCCTTGGTGATCTGGAACCAACCAGGGTTAAGTACAAGCCAGTCAGTCGTTAGTGCACTAGCCAAGACCCAGACTCTTAATCGCCTCAGACAAATTTTTAGCCGCAAAAATCTCCATCCCGACTTGATCTTGTTTTGGGGCATTTGCCAATGGAATCAAAGCTTTTTTAAAACCGTGTTTTTGTGCCTCACGAAGCCTTTCCTGCCCGTTAGCGACGGGGCGCAATTCCCCAGTCAATCCAATCTCCCCAAAAATGACGAAATCATCGGGGATCAACTTATTCTGGTAGGAGCTGATTATGGATATTAGAAGAGCCAAATCTGGCGCAGTCTCGCTAATTTTGACTCCACCCACCACGTTGGCAAAAACGTCCCAATCTATCAGGCTCACCCCGGTATGACGATTCAGTGCTGCCAGATGCATTGATAAACGATGATGGTCTAAACCCAAGCAAACCCGCTTTGGCTGCGAGAAACTTCTGTCCACGAGCGCCTGTATCTCAATGAGCATAGGTCGGGTGCCTTCCCAGATCACTGTAATAGCGCTTCCGGGAGCAGAGGTTTCACCTTTTTCAAGGAAAATCGCAGATGGGTTAGAGACCTCTTTCATGCCGTGCTCAGTCATGGCAAAAACACCCAGCTCGTTCACTGCACCAAAACGATTCTTGAGCGACCTTAGCGTCCGAAACCGTGACGCCGCTGGCGACTCAAGCATCATGAAACAATCAATCATATGCTCTAAAACTTTGGGGCCAGCCAAACCGCCTTCTTTAGTTATGTGACCAACAAGTACAATCACAACTCCTGTCGTCTTAGCTAGACGAGTAAAGTAAGCAGCGGTCTCACGGACTTGACTCAGACTTCCAGGCGTCGAATCTAAGCTTTCAATTTGCATAACCTGAATAGAATCAATAATTACCACATCAGGCGAATTTTCTGAGATCTGGTTCGCTATAGCTGTAGCTCTAGTCTCGGTAGCCACACTGAGGCCTTCTACTGGGAGCCCCAATCTCCGGGCTCGAATAGCCAGCTGCTCGATAGATTCTTCACCAGTAACGTACAATACCTTCTTTGTTTCTTTTATTTTTGCTAATGCTTGCAAGAGAAGCGTACTTTTTCCTGCCCCCGGGTCCCCCCCTAAAAGTACAACAGAGCCCTCTATAAAACCGCCTCCTAGCACCCTATCAAACTCAGAAAAACCAGTAAAAATCCTCGATTTTTCAACCAACTCTACTTGGTCTAGATCTGATATCAGCGATGCGGCGTTCGCATAACCAAAGCC
>CACOYI010000028.1 GCA_902631405.1 K189A clade bacterium
ACGGACAGATAAAAACGGGCAGAGACGTCGCCATTGCAGCAATACTTGGCGCAGAGGAGTTCGGCTTTGCGACCGCGCCGCTCATTGCAATGGGATGCATCATGATGCGCAAATGCCACCTAAACACCTGCCCAGTGGGCATTGCGACACAAGACCCCGAATTACGTAAAAAATTCACTGGAAGCCCGGAGCACGTCGTAAATTATCTCTTTATGGTCGCATCCGAGTTAAGAGAGATAATGTCGCGGCTAGGCGTCCGATCCATAAACGAAATGATAGGAAAGGTTGATCTTTTAAACGTCGCTCCCGCTATTAACCATTGGAAAGCGAAAGGGTTAGACCTTTCGCCGATTCTCGCACCGGCCAGACAACCAGAAGGGTTCCTGGGCGCATATCAAATACACGAACAAGATCACGAGCTCGAGAAGGCACTTGATAACGAGCTCATACGACTTGCCAAGCCGGCTTTGATGAATAAAGAACGAGTGAGTGCCGAACTTGCAATAGTCAACACCAACAGAGTTGTTGGCGCCATGCTTTCCAACGAAGTCATCAAGCAGGTAGGACCTGAGATGCTTCCGGACGAAACAATTAAATTCAAATTTCATGGAAGTGCAGGACAGAGCTTTGGGTGCTGGCTAGCAAAAGGCATTGAATTATCTGTTGAAGGGGACGCTAACGACTATATTGGCAAGGGGTTATCGGGAGGAAGTATTATCGTCTTCCCGCCCAAAGAAAGCTCCTTCCTGGCTGAAGAAAACGTCGTGATAGGTAACGTCGCACTCTATGGTGCCACTTCGGGAAGAGCTTTTTTCAGAGGCATAGCTGCGGAGCGCTTCTGCGTAAGAAATAGTGGCGCCAGCGCTGTAGTTGAGGGCGTCGGCGATCACGGTTGCGAGTATATGACCGGCGGACGAGTGGTCGTATTGGGAGAAGCCGGAAGAAACTTCGGAGCTGGAATGAGCGGTGGCATCGCTTACATCTGGGACGATAAAAATAATTTTGAGGTAAATTGTAATTTGGAGATGGTCGATCTAGAAAGTATTGACTCTGAAGAAAGTGAGTCAGAACTCAGATTTCTTATTGAAATGCACGCTTCAAAGACAGGGTCCACCAGAGCGAGCAAAATCCTGAGTAACTGGGAACATGAAAAAGAAAAGTTCGTCAAAGTTATGCCCAGAGACTACAAAAAGGCTCTGGAAGGCAAAACGGCCCAACGGAAAAGCGCAGCCTAGGACTGGAGGACGATGAAGATCAGCTATTGGAAATATAGAATTGGGTAAAGCAACTGGATTCATCGAATTCCCTCGCGAGGCAGCTCCGTATCGCCCAGCAGGCGAGAGACTTCTCGACTTCAACGAGATTTATGTCGGTCATGATACACAGAGACTTTCCACCCAAGGAGCAAGGTGCATGAATTGTGGGGTCCCATTCTGTCAGTCAGAGGAAGGCTGCCCAATACACAATCTGATCCCTGAGTGGAACGATTTGATTTACAACGATCAGTGGCACGATGCTTTAGTAAGACTAGAAGAGACCAATAATTTTCCAGAGTTCACGGGCAGGGTCTGTCCGGCACCTTGTGAAGGAGCGTGCGTGCTTGGCATTACTGACCCCGCGGTTACGATCAAGAATATCGAGATGGCTATTATTGATCGTGGCTTCGAGGAAGGTTGGGTGCAACCAAAAACTCCGAATTCGAGGACCGGAAAAACAATTGCTATCGTAGGATCAGGCCCTGCGGGACTAGCAGCGGCAGAACAACTGAATAGGGCGGGACATTCGATTACTGTGTTTGAACGCTCCGATCGCATCGGGGGGCTGCTCATGTATGGCATCCCTAACATGAAGCTAGCTAAGGAAGAGGTAGTGGGTCGTCGACTAGACCTTATGAAACAAGCTGGCATCTCCTTTAAAACAAATGCCCAGATTGGTGATGGAAAAAATGGCTCTCAAGACGTAGAGCTTCTAAAAACAGACTTCGATGCGGTGCTGCTTGCCACCGGCGCTACAGTGCCTCGAGACCTGCCAATACCCGGTCGAGATTTAAAAGGGATCCATTTCGCGATGGATTTTCTCTCACAAAACACCAAAAGCCTCCTAGATTCTGGACACGAAGATAAAAATTTTATATCCGCAAAAGACAAAGATGTAATTGTCATTGGTGGTGGGGACACCGGTACAGATTGCATTGGCACCTCCTTACGCCACGGCTGCCGCTCGTTAGTAAATTTTGAATTATTTCCTCAACCTCCCAGCGAAAGAGCCGAAAATAATCCTTGGCCGACGTGGCCGAAGATTTTCCGCACCGATTATGGTCACGAAGAAGCGAACCACAGAGACGGACAGGATCCTCGTCGATTTTCGATATCCTCACTGAACTTCGAAGGGACATGCGACGGAAATTTGCGCGCGGTTCGAACGATCGATGTCGTAATGCAATCCGGCAAAATAGAGGAAGTCCCTGGATCAGAAAAAGAATGGCCAGCAGATCTCGTTTTTCTAGCTATGGGTTTTCTCGGACCTGAACACGTTGTAAGCGATAGACTGGAACTTGACTACGATGAGAGATCCAACTATCGGGCCGAGTATGGCTGCTATAAAACCAACATCAACGGAGTCTTCGCGGCCGGTGATTGCCGGAGAGGTCAATCACTAGTGGTTAGGGCGATAAACGAAGGTAGGCAGGCGGCCAGAGAAATGGACATTTTTCTAATGGGAAATTCGGAGCTCCCATAGCGTCTAGAGAAAAGACTCTATCTCTTCCGCAACGCGATCATTTTCCACTTTCTGCTTTATGCAGACGTCTCCGAAACCCTTCGTCAAGACATAGTTCATCTCACCTTCGATCGTTTTCTTATCCATGCCCATCGCCTGTATCATCGCTTTAGCACTGACGTTCAAGCTCGGGTCTCCTTTTACCGCTACCGGCAGATTGAACACTCTTAGAAGATCAAATAGCCGCTGCTCTTGCTCCTTGGGGAAACCCAGTTCCTTTTTTGAAAGACGCGCTGCTATCAACATACCCAAGGAAATGGCTTCTCCATGTAACCACTTACTGTAACCACCCAGCAATTCTAACGCGTGGCCAAACGTATGGCCGAAGTTCAAAACCGCTCGCAGACCGGTTTCTTTTTCATCCCTAACCACTATATCCGCCTTTATCTCACAACATCTTTTGATGATCGTTTCCAAAACTCGTGGGGTTCTTGACATTATTGAAGCAGCGTTTGATTCCAAGTAACTAAAAAACGAATCGCCCTCTATAACAGCATACTTTACGACTTCAGCGAGGCCCGCTGCGAACTCTCGATCCGGAAGGGTGCTCAACGCTTTGCTGTCGGCAATAACAATTTTCGGTTGATAGAAAGAGCCAACCATATTCTTTCCATCTGAATGATTGATCCCTGTTTTACCTCCAACCGACGAATCGACTTGAGCTAGGAGTGTGGTTGGCACCTGCACAAATGGGACACCGCGCTGATATGTTGCTGCAGCGAAGCCGACTAAATCTCCTACAACACCCCCGCCAAGAGCTATAAGCGAGCATGTCCTGTTTTTCCGCTTTTCAATGAGAAAATTCATGATTTTTTCGTAACTCGCTATATTTTTGTGCTTTTCTCCATCGGGCAAAATAAACATATCGACGTCATAATCTGCCAAGGCATTGATGATCTTGTCAGCGTAAAGCGGCGCAACCACCTCGTTAGAGATCAGAGCGACTTGATTGCTTTCCAGACACGGAGATAGGTGGGATCTCAACCAGTCGGAGTCCCCCAACGCTCCGTGTCTTATTAAAATCGGGTAACTACTACCCGGTATATCTACCTCTACCGTCTCCATCTTATCTCACAAGATTAATACTAGTCGTCACTTGCCCATTCCCATTATTACCGCTCCGTAAAGTCAATAATGCTATTCACGGTTTTTTCTATGCCTAGATGAGCAACATCTAAGGTCAGATCCGCCAATTCTGAATAATAGGGCATCCGCTCAAAAAAAAGGCGAGAGATAGTCTCTGCTCGATCAGAACCCTGCAAAAGCGGTCTGCTTTTGTCATGTTCAGTTCGTGACAAAATGAGCTCGATTGAACCGCTGAGGAAGACCACGTAACCGAAATTAGACAGAACGCGTCTATTTTCTTCGCGAACAACGGCTCCTCCTCCTGTCGCTAGGACAATATTTTCTCCTGAACATATGTTGGCTATGGCCTCCGATTCTCTTTTACGAAAACCGGCCTCGCCCTCGACATCGAAAATCCAAGATATAGAGGCGCCACTGTTACGTTCGATTTCCTTATCAGAGTCAAAAAAATCTTTCCTTAAAGCTACTGCAAGATGTCTGCCCACCGTCGACTTCCCAACTCCCATCATACCAATTAGAACCACGTTCTTTTCCGAGCTCAAAAAAACATTCCCCCCCCAAAAAATAAAATTCATAAATCAAAGGTTTGCCACTTTTCTTACCACCATCAATCAGTAAACTGGTCGACGTTTAACTCTGTTTGATTAAGACGAGTTCGCCCTATTCTATGAAAAAAATACCGATTTTTTTTATTTGTTTATTGTGCTTTGTGGCAGGCACCTCGGCTGTATCGATTTCTGTTATTGGAATAGGGCTTTATTTGGATCCTCAAACCCCTGCCGCGGAAACATACAGAAATGTCAAGCTGCAAAAGCCACTGCAAATCTACTCGTCCGACGAAAAGCTATTGGCCGAATTTGGCGAGAGGCGGCTGATACCCGTTCAACTCGATGAGGTCCCGAAAGATTTTATAGCTGCCATCCTGAATACGGAAGATAAACGATTCTATGAACACCGCGGGATAGATTTTATTTCACTCGCCAATGACAGCTTCGGTTTGGTTCTCAGTATGTTGGGTCTAAATGATACGATAAGCGGGGCGAGCACTATTACGATGCAGCTCGCTAGGAACGTATCCTTCACGCTAGAAAGACGCTTTTTGAGAAAATTCAAAGAAATGCTGCTGGCCCTCAAAATCGAAGAGGAGCTCACTAAGCAGGAAATCCTAGAGCTATATATCAATCTAGTCCCTTTCGGCAAGCGTGCATATGGGGCTCAAGCGGCAGCTCTAACTTACTATGGAAAGAATCTGAACGAATTAAACCTGGCGCAACTAGCGATGCTCGCGGGAATACCGCAGAGACCAGAGGCCGGGAATCCAATAAATGGGCCGACTTGGGCTCTTAACAGAAGAAATGTTGTTCTTTCCAGAATGTTGTCCCAAAACTCAATAACACAAGAGGAATATGTAGCAGCAAAATCTCAACCTATCACTGCCGGGGTATACGCCCGACCATTAGACTTGCCCAGTCCTTACGTTGCTGAATGGGCACGCCAGAAGGCCTCTGGAATAGTTGAAGACCTCTATACAGGCGGTTATCGAATAGAGACTACGATTGATAGCGCCTTACAAGGTGAAGCAATCCGTGCACTTCGCAGAGGGCTGATCAAATACGACGAAAATCATGGCTACCGAGGAAGAGAGGGACAACTTACTGGAACTGTATTTGAGGAATTAGACTCTTTCAGTCGTTTGTTTAGTCAAACCAAGTCAATAGCGCCGGTATCATTGACAGTACCTGAGGGACTCGGTGAAAAAGCGCTATCGGGCAAAAGCCTAGTAGGAGGCCTCCACCCCGGTATAGTAATTTGGAGTAGCATTGAGTCGGCGTTAATCCTAATGCAGGACAACCAGCTATATTTCCTTGAACTGAAAGACTCTAAGTGGGCCAGACAATATATTAATGTTGACACCAAAGGCCCAGTTCCAAAAAGATTTTCTGAAATCTTATCGGCCGGTGATTTTATCAGGCTTAAAAAAGGCACCAGCGACCAATGGCTATTGAGTCAGGAACCTGAGATTCAGGGCGCAATAGTGGCTTTAGATCCATCTAACGGTGAGATAAAGGCTTTGGTCGGTGGCTTCGATTTTAATCAAAACCAATTCAACCATGCGGTGCAGTTGGCAAGGCAGCCAGGGTCAGGATTTAAACCATTTATCTACTCCGCCGCTATCGAAAACGATATCAATGCATCTCAAATCTTCATGGACGCGCCGTTGGTGTTCGAGGATCGTCTACTCGAATCAGATTATCGGCCAGAAAATGACAACAACCGATATAACGGTCCGACTAGGTTGAGAGAAGCATTGTTCAAGTCAATAAACCTTGTTTCAATTCGCGTCCTTTTAGAAGTGGGTGCTGGAAAAGTTCTAAAACACGTCGATAAATTTGGGTTCAATAGTGAGAAATTCCCGAGGAACACTCAGCTTGCCATAGGTGGAGGCACGATGGGCGTTGCTCCAATTGATATGGCTCAAGCTTATGCGGTTATTGCAAACGGCGGTTTCCTAGTTCAAGCGCGAATCATTAATCAAGTGACTGACCAGGACGGAGACATCATATTTTCACCAGAACGGTCAGACGTCTTCTCAAACTCGCTGCTGGAAAATAGCACCAATCCGCGAGAAAAAGACGAGTTCAACCCTCTTTTCCCCGCTAGCAGACCTGCTCCCCAGGTGATTGATAAAAGAAACAGTTTCATCGTCGATTCAATGCTGCGGGATGTGATACAAAAGGGCACTGGGCGTAGAGCTCGATCACTAAAAAGAAGCGACATCGCTGGGAAAACCGGAACTACTGACGATGCTCAAGACACATGGTTTAACGGATATAACTCGGCGATAGTCGCAAGCGTCTGGGTTGGGTTCAGCGATCAAGCCCCTCTCGGCAAAAATGCGTATGGCTCGAACATACCCCTGCCAATCTGGATCGACTTTATGGAAGAGGCGTTAAAGGATATACCGGAAAAAACGCGGCCTATACCAGCAGGCATCAAAAGAATTTATATAGATTCTAAGACAGGGCAGCCCATTCTACCGAATAGCCCTAGAGGAGCTTTCGAGTATTTCCTTTCAGAAAATGCACCAAACCTTTCAAATAAATCTAAAGGCTCAGGATCCGAATCGGTTATCAAGGCTATAGACGTTTTCTAACCGAACTACTTTACTATTTTTAAAATGTCACCGGCGCGCGGTTGCCCGTTTGGAAAAAATCCGTTAATGACACGCAACGTTTCAGCGGCGTTACTCGTCAAAGGAGAATATTTTGCTAGTTGCTCAAAGGTATCCCCAGGTTGAGCGAAAGCGAGCTCCAATCGCTGCTGGTTGATAAAGCGGCTATCTTCACCGCTCATGCTTTCAATAGACAGTAAAATGGAGAGGAAGACCTGTTTAAAATCTTCTGGGTCTCCTTTACCCCGCTGTTTTGCATCAAAGACAAAAACATCCCGATCTTTGAAAATAACGGCCATAAGACGAGCAGACAGGTTGGGGTCACTGTTTTCAATCTCTCCCAGGTAACCCCGATAGGCGCCAATATCAAGCATTTCGCCAGAAACAATATCATCTCGACCTAAGGTTTCTTTTATATAATTCTCTGGAGTTTGATCCTCTGTCGGCAACGCGCTTTTGCCGATTGTCACGGTCCTAGCCCCCTGGGTATCCTCAAGCATTATCTGCCTCGAACCCGACCGAACTGTCCAGTCGTCCGGCAATGAAATCTTTAACCTCAAATTAGCGTGATAGTAAGTCCCTTCTTTCAAAATACCTGTCGAGCTACCCTCACCAAAGACAAGCCCGTCAAGCATAGACAAATAGTCTCGCAAGTATTCCTCACCATTCTCTTGAGATTCGCGCTCTTTGTTGCCTAATGAGTGTAAACGTTTTCTGTGGGCAGGGTGGCTTCCAAGAAGACCATGGTAAATCGTTGGCCTGTTCATTACCTTCTTCTGAAATGCATCATGGTCTTGGAGAACCATGATTGCGTTTAGGGCGGCCATCGGGTCATACCCGGCCTTATTTAACAGACTCGCCCCGAATTGATCCGCTTCGAGTTCGTATTGACGACCGTAGCTAGCAATCGATGCGCTGGTAAGCGAATTCGCAAGCGTAATTGTCGAACCTGAACCGGTTGCCAAAGCACCGAGAAGACCTAATGCGGTCCCTAATCTTTTGTTGCTAACTGATCGCTTTGAATGCTTTCCTTCAACATGACCGATTTCGTGGCCAAGAACAGCAGCCAACTCATCTTCGGTTGATAAGAAAGATAGGATGCCTCTCGTCACAAAAATATAAGCGTCAGGAGTTGCCCACGCATTAACCAATGACTGATCTACAACGGTAAAGGTATAAGTTTGTTCGACCCCTTCAATTGAATTTAGCAGTCGCTCCCCTAGTTCTGAAACATAGGTCTGCCATTCTGCGTCTGGGTAAATTAAGTCTTTCTCAAGGAGTTCATTGTAAATTTCAGCTCCTGGTCCCGCCTGCAGGGACAACGGCAGAAAGCTCATCAATATTAGAACCGCTAAAAGTCTTATTAACTTCCAAATACTTTTGCGTCTGGGAATGAGAGAAAATCTGGAAAGTGGACACGCTAGCCGCAATTTTTAACTACCTCCCACTACCATAGTTTTTGCCGTTGAGCCGAATCGTTTTCTGTAACGTTTAACCCTGCCACCGGCATCGATAGTTTTCTGTTTCCCCGTATAAAAGGGGTGACAACGAGAGCAAACGTCGATGCTTATGCCCTCTTTTAGGACAGAGTTAAACGTCAAAAAGCTGCCACAGCTGCATTTTGCGCTTATCTCAGTGTATTCCGGGTGCATATCTTGCTTCATCCTAAACTTCTATCAGGAGCATTTTGGGGGGCGAAAGCATAACAAAAAAGGGTCCTGAGGGAAGATTTTTGAAAAATCGTGAGAGTAACTATTAACGCCACTCCGCAAGGCCTAGAATAAAAACATGACTGTAACTCCAGTAATAAAAGTAGCCGTGCCGAGACCGATTTACTCGACATACGAATATTCGATTAATCCCACACAAGGGACTCCATGCATTGGAGGAAGAGTCGCTGTTCCGTTTGGAAAGTCTCGTGAGGAAATCGGGATTTGTATTCAGGCGCAAATAGTCTCAGAACGAACCGACCTGAAAAGCATTATTAAAATTATAGATACTGAGCCAGTCATATCTCCCAAAATGATGAGTTTCGCCCATTGGATCAGCCAGTATTATATTTATCCGCTGGGCGAGGTGCTGTTTTCGATGCTTCCCTCATTTTTGCGGAAAGGGAAGCCACTTCGAATGTCCGATTCAAATCGCTGGGAGCTGAAAGATCCTAGCTTCGAAAATAAAAGAGCGCACTCGCAGACTAAATTATTCCACTATATTAAAGAGAATCCTCGCGCATCAACTGAGACGCTGCTGCAAGAGGGTTTTCTTAGAGAGACAATCAAAACTCTAGAGCGGAAAGAAATAATCTGCCAAGCAGCGACTGAGGCGGATTACTTGAGTCAAATAGTTCGGCCAAAACCGTCGCTAGAACAACAATTAGCTATAGATACTATCTCCTGTTCCTTAGGTACTCATCAGACATTTTTACTTGAGGGAATTACTGGTAGCGGAAAGACAGAGGTCTATTTACAGACAATAGAGCGCGCAATCGCAAAAAATAGTGGTCAAGCTCTGATCTTGGTCCCAGAGATCAATCTTACTCCTCAAAACCTGCAAAGATTCAAAGATAGGTTTGGCGACTGCGGAATCTTGCATTCTTCGCTACCCCCAAAGCAAAAACTGGATGAGTGGATCAAGTGCAAAAACGGTGTTTCGCGAGTTGTACTAGGAACGCGGTCATCAATACTTACTCCGTTCTCAAATTTAAGACTCATCATTGTCGACGAGGAACATGATACCTCCTATAAACAAAGTGAAGGCCTCAAGTATTCGGCTAGAGACCTTGCCGTAAAACGCTCTAAGGATCTTGGCATACCGCTAGTGTTGGGTTCAGCGACGCCTTCCCTTGAATCTATTCAGAATCAGAAACTTGGTCGCTACAACCTGCTATCGATGAGGAGTCGATTTGGGCCAGCTAACTTGCCCAAAATCGAGGTATTGGATATGCGCAAAGAGAATCAAATAGACGGTCTATCACATTCTCTGATCAAGGCGATACGAGGCTGTATCAAGAAAAGACAGCAAGCTTTGCTTTACATAAATCGCAGGGGTTTTTCACCTTCCTTGATTTGCAAGAAATGCGGATATCAATTTCTGTGCGCGGATTGTGATACCAAGCTAATACTCCATCATTCGCCAAAACAACTCGCATGTCACTCCTGTGAGAGGACTCACCCAGCTCCGACAGAATGCATGAAGTGTAGTTCCAACGAGCTGATTCCTTTAGGAGTCGGAACACAGAGAATAGAACTTGCGATAGAGAGATTGTTCTCCGACACTGGTGTTCTCAGAATCGATCGAGATTCCTCGAAATCACTTAAGTCTTTGTCAACTTTGTTAGGGGCGATCGAAGATGACAAGCCACTCGTATTGGTCGGTACACAAATGTTAGCAAAGGGGCATCACTTTCCCTCAGTTACGTTAGTAGGTGTGATTAATGCTGATGCAGGAATGTTGAGTCCAGACTTTAAAGCTCCTGAACGGACGGCACAAACACTAGTGCAGGTCGCTGGCCGAGCGGGGAGGGGGAATGCCCCAGGCAAGGTTCTCATACAAAGTTATCAACCGAACAACCCGAACCTGCGCCTCCTAGTCGAGAAAGGTTATTCGAATTTTGCTGAACAAGAATTGGTTACCCGGTCGCAATCAAAGCTCCCACCCTTCAGGAGATTGGCTATCATTCGATCGGAATCTTCAGACCCTGAAGCGGCCCAAAGATTTCTCGAGCTCTACCGAGACAAAATCCTCTCGACTATCCCTTTGGAAAAGAAAAGCCTAGAGATTTTTGGGCCGCTAAAGGCACCTCTTGGCAGGATAGACAATCGATATCGATTTCAGTTAATTGTTCTTGCAGACAACGCTAAAGATTTGCGTGATTCCCTTTGGCAATGGGTACCATCCACATCTCAAAAGAACATTAAGTGGACAATCGACATAGATCCTCAAGATGCTGTGTGATCAACAACTTGATGCAGTGTTATTATGTTGAAAAACTAGGAAGCTAAGGATGCCACGAGACTTCGCCAAGCAGGCTGGGACGAAAAGCATAAAGCAAAAACCAGCATTCAAAAGGAAGAATAGCTCCCGTACAGCGACTAGAACGCTGAGCGGTTTTTTATGGGGAAGTTGTTTCGGAATTTTCTTATCTGTTCTTGGCTTCCATTTTATCGGAAAAACTGCTTCTGAGGATTTAATTGATCTCGTAGCTCAAAAAGGCACATCCGTCCCTGAGATCATTTACGAGAATGATAGTTTCGATTTCGAAAAAAAACTGAAATCAAACAGGATAGAGGGGGACGCTGGTCTTTACAGGACGCCCAAGGCAGAAACAGAGCTCCCTCAGACATACAGAATTCAAGCTGCCTCGTTGTCAGAGAAGGGAAAAGCAGATCAACTCAGAGCTGAGCTCTTACTCGATGGTCTGGAGGCAACCACAAAGCGCTCTAATATAAACGGAGAAAACTGGTATCGGGTCGTTATTGGGCCCTTCGACCGGAAAGTTGAAGCTGATAGGGCTATGACAAAACTAAGAGAGAAAAACCTCGCAGCCATCCTGTTAAAAGAAACAAAAACAAACTAAGCCAACAAAAAAGTTATTTGAGAATAAGAAAAATGAATTCTTTTCACGGAACAACAATCCTCAGTGTTAGAACCGAGACAGGACTTGCAATGGGCGGAGATGGACAAGTTACTCTGGGCGATGAGATCATGAAAGCAAATACGGTTAAAGTTCGGACACTATTTGATAAAAAAGTACTAGCTGGCTTCGCAGGGAGTACGGCGGACGCCTTCACACTTTTTGAGAAATTTGAAAATTTCCTTGATAAGAATGATGGCAAATTAGCTCGGGCAGCGGTCGAGTTAGCAAAAGAATGGAGGTCGGACCGAGCTTTACGGCGACTAGAGGCAATGATGATAGTGGCAGATAAAAACGAAACACTGCTCCTGAGTGGCAGTGGAGATGTCATCGAGCCCGGCGAAAATGCAATCGCTATAGGTTCCGGCGCTGGCTACGCCCGATCGGCTGCCAACGCTCTTATTAATGAAACCCAACTTAGTGCGGTCGAAATTGTGGAAAAATCAATGAAAATCGCTGCTAGCATCTGCATCTATACCAATGAAAATTTCACAATCAAAACTCTTGCATAAGCAGAGCAACAAATGATTCGGACACTTGAAACCAATGGCTTTATAGAAGTCCAAAAACCGCAACAAATCGTTGAGGAATTAGACAAACACATTATCGGGCAAAGATCGGCCAAGGTAGCGCTTGCCATTGCTCTCAGAAACCGTTGGCGAAGAATGCAACTGCCGGAAGAGATGCAGACAGAGATTCAACCTAAAAATATACTAATGATCGGTCCGACGGGTGTAGGTAAAACCGAACTTGCCCGAAAACTGGCGAAACTAGCGAAGGCCCCCTTCGTTAAAGTAGACGCAACCAAATTCACCGAAGTGGGTTATGTGGGAAGAGACGTTGAGTCAATTGTGCGTGATCTAGTGGAGGCAGCTTTCAGACTAGTTCGCGCAGAAAAAGTGCGTGAGGCAGAGACCTTAATCATTGAGCTCGCGGAGGAAAGAATTCTGGATGCTCTTATACCAGGCTCACAGGCTATAGAGCAAAGCGGAGGAGAAGAATCATCAAGCAGGCAAGTTTTTAGGAAAAAGCTCCGAGAGGGCACTCTCGACGAGAAAGAAGTTGAGGTCGAATTGAGCAACACCAGTTTAGGGGTTGAAATTATGGCGCCACCCGGACTGGAGGAAATGACCAGCCAACTACAACAAATGTTCAGCTCCACCAACTTCGGTAAACCGAGGAAGGCGAAAATGACCGTTGCCCGAGCTTTTGAAAAAATTAAAGACGAAGAGGCAACAAAACTTTTAGACGAAGAGCAGACGAAACAACAGGCTCTAAGAATTACGGAACAAACTGGCATCGTTTTCATCGACGAATTAGATAAAGTTGCTCAGACCAATGAAGCGCAAACTGCCGGAATTTCTCGAGAAGGTGTTCAGAGAGATCTCCTTCCACTGATCGAAGGTTGCTCTGTGTCAACCAAGTATGGAGTGGTCCGAACAGACCATATTTTATTTATTGCATCAGGAGCTTTTCATTTAGCAAAGCCATCTGACCTCGCACCCGAATTGCAGGGCAGGCTTCCAGTCCGAGTTGAACTAAGCCCTCTCGGAAAACAAGAATTTGAGCGAATACTCATCGAACCAAAAAATAGTTTGTGTCGGCAATATGAACAATTGCTCGCCGTTGAAGGGATAAAGGTCGAATTCAAACCTTGCGCGGTCAAACGAATCGCGGCCCTCGCGCAAGAGTTCAACAGTCAGATCGAGAATATAGGCGCTAGGCGCCTGCACACAATAATGGAGAAGCTTCTCGAATCAATCTCGTTCGATTGCGATGGGAAGGACGGGAACGTATTGGAAATTGACTCGCTCTATGTAGACGAGCAACTTGAAGATATTTCTAAAAAAGACGATCTTTCACGCTTTATTCTTTAAGTGGCTAAAGCACCTACCAAAATCTCATATAAGAAACTTGAAAACGCACTTGAGATTGAGTGGGTAGATGAAGTTTATTCCTTGCCAATCGAGCTTCTCCGGGTCCGCTCTCCTTCCGCGGATGCTGGAGGTCGCCATGGCCGGAAAAGAAAAACGCAATCAGGAAAAAAAGATGTGCGAATCAAAGATATAAACCGTACGGGAAATTATGGCATTCGTCTTAATTTTGATGATGGACACGATACCGGGATATTCGTGTGGGAATACCTTCACGACCTCGCTAAAAACCAAGCGAGATATTGGCGAGAATACCTAAAAGGACTCGAAGAGAAAAACGACTCAAGGTTGCCAAAGCTTGAGGCGAAACACTGGAACCCTAAAAAACCATGAAAAACGACTTAAGCCCTAACTCGAGCGCCAGGCCCAACAGCAAAGAAAGTCAGGAAGAAGACTGTCCAGAAGAGTTTAGCTTCGGTTTTGAAAAGGTAAGTGCTAGCACAAAGCGAAAACGGGTGAACACAGTATTTACCAGTGTCGCTAATGAGTACGACCTGATGAACGACCTAATGTCCTTGGGAACGCACCGATTATTTAAGCGCATGTTAGTAGAGGTATCGGGCATCAATTCTGGCGATCAAATTCTCGACCTTGCGGGAGGAACTGGTGACGTCGCGGATTTAATTTATCGAACAGTTGGAAATACGGGTCACATAACACTCGCGGACCCTAATCTGCAAATGATTGAGATAGGTAGAAACCGATTATTAGACGCAGGCGCTTGTAATGTCTCTGCGTGCGTCTGCACCGCGGAGGAGTTGCCTTTCCGTGCAGACACATTCGATAAAATAACTTTATCCTTCGGGTTCAGAAATTTCACGGATCAATATCAAGCTTTAACTGAAATGAGACGAACTCTCAAACCTGGCGGCTCAGTGACTATTCTAGAATTTACGAAACCCAAAGCTCAAACTCTCAAGAATTTGTATGCTCAATACCGCAGTTTATGGCCAAGACTTGGGGAGTTTATAACCGGGGACAAGGCTTCATATACGTATCTAAACGAATCTATTGAGGTGCACCAGAGTCAAGAAGCTCTAGTAGAAATGTTTCGAGATGCTGGCTACGTGAGTTGTTTTTATACAGATTTGCTTGGCGGAGTCGCCGCCATTCATAAAGGCACCAAACCAATAAGTGATTAATAATCGTTAATTTTCAGATGACTGGTTTCAAACTTTTTATCGAAGATCCTATCAATTATCTTCTCGCCACAATTCCTGAAGCTCAAGAATATTTAGAGAAACTTGAAGGGCAGCGTATTGAGATTCTCATTCATGAGACGAAAAGGCCCTTTCAACTTCATTTCCAGGGCTTGAGCGTGCACACAACAGAAAGCTCATCTGAAAAGCCAAACGTTATTTTGAGCGGCAAAAGTTTAGACATCCTCGAAACACTCTTAACTGGCAAAACCACCGGGTCTGTAACGATTGATGGGAATGAGTCTGCCTTACTGTCAGTTTTAAATCTCGTGAGCCTTTTGCCGGCGGAACTAATCGAGAGCCTGCCTTTCGTTTTAACGGGAGAGCGTTTTGGGAGCCTCCTCTCTGCGAGAGAGGAGTTGTCACGTTTCAGTCTTAAATTTAAAGATCTTTTAATCGAAGGGTGTATGCCTGAAGCGCATAGCGTTTTTTCAAGCAACCAGGATTCAGATTACTTCTATAGCGAGCTGTCTCTCCTTAGAGATCGAATCGATGACATAGCAAGTAGGTTGGAAAATTTGCTGACCAACCACGGGAGTGATTAATGAACTCTCGGCAGTGGTGGCTGCTTGCGAGGCTCGGTTCGGTCGCACTCAGAGCTGGCCTACACCATCAGATAGACAGCCAAAAATTAGAGACAGCTCGCGCCAAATTCCGTTTGAAAGTTCTTAGAAGGATATGGGGTGGTAAAAATCCTGGTCGTGGAAAACGCCTGCGGCAACAGCTGGAGAATCTGGGCACAACTTATATCAAGCTCGGGCAATTTTTATCGACCAGAGGGGATTTGTTACCAGCTGATATCCTCAGTGAACTATCTTTCTTACAAGATAAAGTCACTCCAATGGCTGGCTTAAACGCAAAATTGGAGATCGAACGGAGCATAGGACAACCACTCGATGAGAATTTCTGTTCCATCGACGACCAGCCTCTGGCAACCGCCTCCATCGCACAAATTTACAAAGCGACATTATTAGATGGGACTGAAGTAATCATAAAACTCGTGCGACCCAACGTCGTTAAGAAAATCAGAAGAGAAATGAAAGACCTCAGGGAAATAACGAGATATCTCTGCGAGCGGCACCCGCTAGCCGAGCGCCTAAAACTCTCTCAGATCGTTCATGATCAGGAGCTGATTATGCTCCAAGAAACGGACATGTTAAGTGAGTCGCAAAACCAAATTAACCTGCGGGCGAATTTCCCCAACTCGAACCTACTAAAAGTGCCTCGGGTCTATACAAAATTCACTCGACCCAATCTTATTGTTATGGGCTACGCAGACGGCATACCAATTGGCGATATAGAGAAACTGCGGGAACGGGGAGTAGACTTCAAGGTTCTTGCTGAGAAAGGAGTTAACACTTTTTTCAAGCAGGTTTTTGAAGATAATTTTTTTCACGCAGACATGCACTCCGGGAACATCCTCGTCGACATAGCTGATCCAAAAGACCCCCGGTACATAGCACTGGATTGCGCCATCATGGGCAGCTTGAGAGATGATGATCGCAGGTATTTAGCACAGAATATCTTGGCGTTCTTTAAAAGGGATTACAGGCGAATAGCCGAGCTTCACCTTGACTCAGGTTGGATTCCCCCTCAAACAGACGTTGACGCGTTAACCAAAGTTATAGAAGAACTTTGCGAACCGATCTATCAGAAACCTCTCGAAGAAATTTCTTTTGCTAACTTTCTAACGGACTTGTTTAGCGCGGCAAATGCCTTTTCCATCGAAATTCAGCCTCAGTTAGTCTTACTCCAGAAGACTCTGCTATACGTCGAAGGTCTCGGAAGAAGGCTTTATCCTCAACTCAACCTCTGGGAAACTGCTATGCCATTTATGACTGCTTGGACGGAACGCAATCTGGGTCCGGCGGCGGTATTCGGAGACTATTTCAAATTGGCGGAGGAATTTTTTTCAGATCCCTTCAGGTTAAGAAACTTCATTCACCAAAATCAACAGCAACGACTTAAGGCTTCACTCCAAGCAAAAGAGCTATCAGATTTGAAACGCGAAACGAGAAGAAGCAGCATCAAACAGAAACGTATGATGTTTTACGCTTTGCTAGTTATGATTGTGGCGATCGCCATTCTTAAAATTTAGCGGGGTGCGAGTCAACAGATGACCTTTCTAGAAAAACTAAGTAGCAAGATTAGAACCCACAAAGAGAGAGAGTCGGATGACTCATACGTTGCGTCTCTAAATAAAGCTGGCCTGAACAAAATCCTTGAAAAAGTTGGCGAAGAGGCGATAGAGCTTATTATTGCAGCTAAACAGGGCGATCAACCCGAAAATAAGAAAGAGGTAGTGAAGGAAACGGCGGACCTCTGGTTTCATTGTCTAGTCCTACTAGATCAATTTGATCTATCGGCCTCAGACGTGCTTGATGAGCTGGAAGCGCGCGCCGGCAAAAGTGGTCTCCAGGAGAAGAGTGAACGAGGACCAAAGTGATTAACTACCAACCCTTATAAATACGAGTTACGATCTTGGAGAAGAAATCTATCCAAGAAGGAGAGGACGAATGATGCCGGGCATACCAGAACTGCTAATTATTCTCGTCATAGTGCTTTTCATATTTGGCCCTAAGAGATTGAAAAATATCGCATCTGGATTAGGCGATGCGATAAAGGGATTTAGGAAAGCGGTGACCGATGATAAGAAAGAATCTGATGCTTCCAGCTTTAATAACGTTCTGGATGAAAAGGTAATTGATGGTTCAGAGGTAGAGTCTAAAAGCGAAACCCAGAAGACAGAGAACACCTAACTCCAGCAGCGACGATTTGATAAAAAGCGATGTTCCCTGACTTTGGTGGATTGGAGTTGCTTCTCATTTTGGTTGTTTCTCTTTTAGTTCTTGGCCCAGAGAAACTTCCAGAGGCGGCAAGATCACTAGCAAAATTTCTCGCAAAGTGGCGTCTTACTTTTAACAGAATAAAAACCGACGTCGAAACAGAGATTGGAATGGAAGACATTCGAAGAGAGCTTCACAATGAGCAGGTGATGAGAGAGATCGGCAGGATTGAAGCAGAGGTCTCGGAGATCGACAAATTTGGAAATAAACAAGTATCTTCGTATGAACCCACAGAGGAAAGCAGCGCCACCGAGAGAGAACCCAAAAACGAAAAACCACCGAAAACATAGGTTCTAAAAATCTCTATGAAATCTGAAGACCCTGAGAACCTTGCAGAACAACCTTTCCTAGATCACGTCGTAGAACTGAGGAGTCGACTCATAAAGTCTATCAGTTTCATCTTCCTGATTTTTTTGCCGATTTACTATTTTTCCAATGACCTGTTTGTTGCTGCGTCTGCACCATTAATGAATCTCATGCCCGACGGTTCTCAAATGATCGCAACCCAAGTCGCCTCACCCTTTCTTGCGCCTTTCAAACTCGCCATCTATGCCGCTATTTTCGCGGGAGTACCATATCTTCTCCATCAGATCTGGGCGTTCGTTTCTCCAGGCCTATATCGACACGAACGCAAATTCGCGTTGCCACTTTTAGCTACAAGCTCTATCTTGTTTTACTGCGGTATCGCTTTTTGCTATTTCCTCGTCTTCCCATTGATTTTCGCTTTCTTCATTCATGTAAGCCCCGAGGGCGTGACGATGATGACCGATATCAATCAATACCTGGATTTCATGATGAAAATGTCCTTGGCATTTGGATTTGCTTTCGAGATCCCAATAGCTACTTCGTTATTAGTATCCTCTGGAATAACAACTTCCACAGCGTTAGCACGAAAGCGTCCATATTTTATAATCGGCTGCTTTATACTTGGGATGATGTTGACGCCTCCCGATATTATCTCCCAACTTCTCTTGGCCATTCCAGCTTGGGTATTATTTGAAATCGGCGTCGCAGTTGCCAAATTGATCGAAAAAAGACAAAGCTAAAAGGTCAGTTAACTCTTTTTCTCTCATATTCTTTTAACAGTTTTTTACGAATCCTAATTGCTGAGGGAGTTACCTCAACAAATTCATCTTCGTCAATAAATTCAAGGGATTGCTCTAATGACATTTTTACAGGCGCGTTGAGATCTATGGCATCATCGGACCCTGAGGCCCTTACATTTGTTAATTTTTTCTCTTTCGCCGGATTAACGGTCAAATCGTTTGATCGACTGTGAAGCCCCACGACCATCCCCTCGTAAATAAGATCCCCAGGGTCCACAAACAATCTACCCCGAGCTTGGAGGTTGAATAAGGCATAACCAACTGCCTTCCCATTTGTATTAGATATAAGCACTCCATTTTGTCTTGAGCCCAGATCGCCACTGATTCTCGGGCCGAAGCCAGCACCAGCAAAAGACATTAGACCCTCTCCAGATGTGATGGAAAGAAAAGAACTTCTGAAACCCATGAGCCCTCTACTGGACACCTTAAAGGTCAACTTCACCCGATCGCCTTGCCCGACTTCTATCTCCAGCAACTCGCCGCGACGTTCTGTTAATGACTCTATTACCTTGCCTTGCTGCTCGATGCCTATATCCAGGACGACGGTTTCAAATGGTTCCTGCCTGACGCCGTCCACCACTCTTTCTATTACCCTCGGTCGAGAAACGAGTAGTTCGTATCCTTCTCGTCGCATTGTTTCAATTAGAACGGACAGATGCAGCTCGCCTCGCCCGGAGACCTCAAAGCGATCTGGATCTTCTGTCTCCACGACGCTTAGCGCGACATTGTGAAGCGACTCCGTGAAAAGACGCTCCCTAATCTGTCTACTCGTGAGATATTTTCCGTCATTTCCGGCATCGGGCGAGTCATTCACGCAAAACATCATT
>CACOYI010000029.1 GCA_902631405.1 K189A clade bacterium
ATTTTGATCGTCGGAACAGTTAGTTTCTCGGTCTTTTATTTTTTGCTTGATTTGAACTATTCGGCTCTGTTGGCCGCGGCCGTAGGGCTGTCAGTTGTTGTCCCGATCGTCGGCTTTGTCGCTGTAACTTTCCCAGTTTTTGGGGTTGCACTCGCTCAGTTCGGGTGGTCTGATCATCTGGCTTTGGTCATGATCTGTTATCTGATTATTCAGCTATTAGATGCTTACGTCCTTACTCCTATGCTTTTCTCGGAGGCGAATGATTTACATCCGCTTATAATTATTGTTTCGGTTTTAGTGTTTGGCTCCATTTGGGGTTTCTGGGGCGTGTTTTTTGCGATTCCTATGGCTCTTTTGGTGAAAGTAATAATTGCGGCTTGGCCGACTAGGCGATCCGGTCTTGGGGGCGACGCCTGAACAGGAGAAAAAGATGAGTGATCGGGTGTTAGTCCTATTGTTTGGATTGTGCTACTCGTTTTCAGCGTTAAGCTCGGAAACAAAGTCTGAAGTTGACAAAGAAGGTTCAAAAAAAAATTCGATAGAAAGCATTTCGCAAAAGAGCGAGATCTTCGAAGGTTTTTTTACACTCCTTCGAGAACAAGAAAAAGGATCGCTCTACCTAAAGATTAGGCCTGATCAGATTGGCGAAGAGTTCATTCATACTGTCGTTGCTCAGAATGGTGTTGTCGCTGGCGGGCATTATCGAGGGCAATATAGGGACAACAAGATTCTCTCACTAAGACGGCATTTTAATAAGATTGAGTTTGTTCAAGAAAATACTAAATATTACTTTGATCCAGAGAGTCCACTCGCAAGAGCTTCCGGAGCCAACATTCCCTCCGCGATTTTAGCGGTAGAAAAAATCATTGATGAAGACGATGAAACTGGCGAAATCTTGATCTCTCTGGACACCGTTTTAAAAAAAGAAAAACTTTCGCAAATTAAACCCACTGGTAATCCAAGGGCCAAGCCAGGTGAGCGTTTCGTATTAGGTAAATTGAACGACAAAAGGTCGAAAATCTTAGCAGTCAAGAGCTATCCAAAAAACAATACGTTTTTGACCGAGTTGGTATACGAAAATAGTGCACCCTTTGTCCGTGGCGATGAGGACGTCACAGACCCTAGAGCGGTGAGTGTAATGATTCAGCATACTTTCATTAAAATGCCCGAGGAAGAATTTACGCCGCGAAAGGCCGATTATCGGATTGGGTATTTCACGGACCGAATTACCGATTTAACGAGTCGGAGCGTTGTGCCGTATCGTGATGTGATTAACCGTTGGCATTTGCAGAAGAAAGATCCATCGGCAAAGCTATCAGATCCAGTCCAGCCCATAGTTTGGTGGATCGAGAATACAACTCCATACGAATATAGGGATCTCATCAAAGAAGCAGGCCTACTTTGGAATAAATCTTTCGAAAAAGCTGGATTTACCAATGCGATAGAAATAAGAGTTCAGCCCGATGATGCGGAGTGGGATGCGGGTGATCTTCGGTATAATGTTCTGCGTTGGACCTCTTCACCTAATCCTCCGTTTGGCGGATATGGTCCCTCATTCACAAACCCCCGGACCGGACAGATAGTAGGCGCGGATATCATGTTGGAATTTGCTTTTCTGACCAATCGATTGCGCACTCAAGGAGCTTTAAGACCTGGCTCTTCTGAAAATCCTGAGCCCTCCCACTTCTGCAACCTCGGTTCTGGTATGCAATCAGACTATTTATTCGCTTCAGGAGTTTTGGAGGCGCTTCCCGGTCGGTCGTCAGCAATGGGAGATTTGACTAGGGACAGCATTTTTATGTTGGTCTTGCATGAGCTTGGTCACACCCTAGGCCTCACCCACAATATGCGAGCGAGTCAGCTTCATAGCCGTCCTTTCGATGAAGAGCTAGTGTCGGAAAGGGGATTGTCTGCATCGGTGATGGACTATGAGGCAGTCAATGTGGCTCCGTCAGGGGCGACGCAAACTTTTTTCTATCAAAATCGGCCAGGGCCCTATGATGACTGGGTTATTGAATATGGGTATTCGGAATCTTTGTCAGACGAGACGCTGGAGGGAGCTAGACTAGAGAGTATCCTAAGCAGATCTGTGGAGCCTGCTCTTGCCTATGGAAATGACGCGGATGATATGCGCAGGCCGGGGAGGGGTATTGATCCTGAAATCAACATTTACGATCTTAGTTCAGACGCGTTAGGGTATGCTGAGACGAGGCTCGAGTTAGTCAAAGAGGCAGGTAGTGCTCTCCTGAAAGATTACTCAGAGGAAAGTTATCAGAAAGCGTATGACAACTTCTCTGTCTTGGTAAACCAACTTGCTCGCTCTGGCGGCGTTGTATCACGCTATGTAGGAGGAGTGTATATTAACCGTCATGCTCCTGGCTCCTCAGAAGAGACTCCCTACCAACCGGTCGAGGAGACCGCGCAAAAAAGAGCGATGCAGCTGCTGGCCAAGTACATTTTTGCCCCAGACGTACTCGACTCGCTAGTAGATAATATTTCATATCTACAACGCCAACGCAGAGGGTTCGACTTTTATCAAGAAACTGAGGATCCGAAGGTCCACAAGGCCCTTCTCCAGGTCCATGGTCGTGTGCTAGACCATCTTTTGCATCCGACTACTTTAAAACGGATTCTCGATAGCAGGCTTTATGGCAATGATTACTCTTTATTAAAAATGATGGGTGACCTAAGTGATGCAATTTTCTTATCGGACGAAAATCTAAACGTGAACTCGATAAGACAAAATCTTCAAATTGATTATGTGAAGAGGCTGATTTCCGCGTGGTCTGGTCCCGCCAGTAAAAATCACGGGCATATAACCAGGACAGCCATTTTTTCTCAATTAAATTCAATAAAGTCCAGGGTTGGATATCACCCACGTTTGAACTCGGAAACCAAGGCACACCGGGAGCACCTTCGATTTCTGGTTGATCAGGCGCTGGCTATGGATGTCTAACGGAGCTTGTGGCAATCTGCGACGCTACGTAAGATTGCAGCTTTAAATGAGGGGCCAACTTGTTACAAGGTAGCATTGTCGCTTTAGTCACCCCAATGCGTGCAGATGGTAGTATTGATTGGGAAGCGCACGAGAGGCTGCTCCAATGGCACGTGGAGTCAGGGACTGCCGGTGTAGTGCCGATGGGCACTACTGGAGAGAGCGCGACCCTCAATACGCAAGAACATCTGGAGGTGATAAGTAGAACCATCGAACTCGCCCATGGAAGAATTTCTGTTATTGCAGGAACTGGAAGTAATTCGACGGAAGAGACTCTGCATCAGACCAAAGAGGCAGAATCTTTAGGCGCTGATGCCTGCTTGTTAGTCACGCCGTATTATAACCGACCAACCCAAGAGGGGCTCTACGCACACTTTAAGAAGGTCGCAGAAACCACCTCTGTGCCCCTTGTCCTATACAACGTTCCGAGCAGAACAGGTTGTGATTTGCTCCCAGAAACGATAGGTCGCTTGTCGTCGATAGAGGGTGTCGTAGGGATTAAGGAGGCAAGTGGAAAAATTGAAAGGGTCTCCGAAATTAAAAGCGTCTCGGCAGGTGATTTTTTCATCTTATCTGGTGAAGACGCTCTGACTCTAGAAATGATGAATAATGGTGCGGTTGGGACAATCTCGGTAACTGCCAATGTTCTCCCAAAGGCGATGGCAGAATTTTGTGATTCATTTTTGTCCGGCAATATTAAGCGAGCCACAGATATTGATGAGGTATTGCAGAGTGTTCATGAGATTTTATTCATAGAGTCAAATCCAACACCAGCGAAGTGGGCATTGCATCAGATGGGTATAATTCAAGAGGGCATCAGAATGCCACTTTTACCTTTGAGTTCGAGATACAGAAGCGAATTAAAAAAGCGTGTAGACGAAGCGATGGAAGCTTTGACATGATTTATTGCGTAAAGATTAATTTGGCGATCACTCTGAGATCCTTAGTTATTACAACCCAAGCTCTTCTTCTGACTTCTTGCGGGTGGTTCATGTCTGCTGATCAGGAAAAGAGTAAGAGCTACATAAATGTAGTGGCTCAAAAGCCCCTGGAAATCCCTGAAGGCCTCAGCGCGGATCGAATTAGAGACCCGTTTCCAGTCCCTCAGGTGGCGGAACAAGTCAACCCCGACTTTTATCCGAAACGTCCACCGCTTCCTGATGCTTTGTATGCAAATGACAATAGGAAGGAAGTCAGAATACAAAAACTGGGGGGGCGCCGTTGGCTGGCGTTGCCAGAATCGCCCACCACTGCTTGGCCGAAAATAAAGCAATTTTTCGCCGATAACGGCGTTGATTTGCTTTTCGAGGACACTGATTCAGGTCGCCTTGAGACTGAGGGTCTAAGGATTACCCAAGATAATTACCGGGATGTGGTTCGCTCGATCCTCGCTGAGGAGTCCGTGTCTCCGGACGGTCTGCATAAAATAATTCTTGAAGTCCAATCAGGATTGCAAACGAACTCCAGTGAAATCAGGTTAAGACACTTTTACTTGCCTCAAGATGTCGCGGGGAAGATTTCGAAACGCACATCAATGGGCAACCCATCAGACTCAGAACGGGTCGAGGAGAAGCTGTTATCAGATTTAGGCTCATATGTTGCGGCTAGAGTAGCTGAATTAACGGTCTCCAGAGTAGCTCTCACCATAGGTGGTTCTGCGAAAATCAACATCCGAAGAGATGTTAAGGGTCGGCCGGTCTTGCGGATGTCGTTAGATAAAGATCGCGCTTGGGCGACTTTAGGCCAAGCGGTGAGGAACGCGGGGTTAGCAGGTATTACGTCTTTAAGCGAAGATCCTGCTGACAGAGAGATTGTAATTCGCGTACCGCGAGGGCTTTTGGTTGGTGAGAATGGCAGAGGTTTCTTTTGCAGGATCACTTTTTCTTGTGGAAATAAATCTGATTTTAGGTACGTCCTCAAGATGAAGGAATTGACTGATAAAGCTGATATTCAAGAGGTGTTTGTTTCCCGTGCCAATGAAATGCCAATCACCAACGAGCTGTCGCAGCAAATACTAGTGCTTATCAAAGAGTATGCTGCCTGATGGGGTTTGCCTCGTTAGGGAGCGGTAGCAGCGGTAACGCCACAATCGTCGCCCTGAGTCGCTCGATCTTCCTCGTAGACTGCGGGTTCAAAGTTCGCACGATGGAGCGCAGATTAAGCCAGTTAGATATATCACCCGGTGATATAGACGCCATATTTATCACACACGAACATTCAGACCATATTTCAGGTTTGGCTGGATTTGCTCACAAATACAACATAAAAACCTTTGCGAGTTATGGCACACATAAAAAAGCTTTCATTGGAGCAAATTGCTCAATTTTTGATGCAGACCGGGCTTTTGAAGTCGACGGGGTCAAAATTACCCCCGTGAGAACGCCGCATGATGCTAGAGAGCCCACCCAATTTATTTTTGAAGATGATATTGAAAAGATAGGTGTCCTGACCGATATAGGTAAACCAACGAGTCACGTTCTTCAGGAGTTTGCGAGTTGTACGCATCTATTATTAGAGGCAAATCATGATGAGCGGATGCTGGCTAATGGAAGTTATCCGCGGCAACTAAAAAGAAGGATTAGTGGTGATTTTGGACATCTTTCTAATGCCCAGGCTTTGCAGGTTCTTGAACGGATTCATACGAGCGACATGCAGGTTAGGCTCGGCCATATCAGTGAACAAAACAATAGCGTGGAGGTTTTGACTGAAACATTTCGAGAAGTTGCCAGACAAGTTGCCAGCCTTGAATTTGCGAATCAAAAACAAGGCTTCAAGTGGGTCGGTAGAAGGCCCATGGCCCGTCAAATCTCTTTTGACAGGGTTGTTTAAATGTTGATCACAGGAGTTATTGATCTTTTGAGGGACAAGGACAGTTATGAATAGTCATCAGATTTTTGAAGTCGAGCTTGAAAGCTTTCAAACAGAAGTCGTAGACAAGTCAAAGGATGCGAGCGTGCTGCTTTTGTTTTGGGCTGACCAAGCTCCATCCTCGGTCGAATTTCGGTCCCGGCTAGAACAATTGCATGCCGAGTATCAGGGCAAATTTGCCTTGGGTCTCGTTGATGTTGCGAAAGACCAAACCTTGGCTCAGCAGTTGCAAGTGAGGGGTCTTCCTAGTTTGCGTGCGGTTCAAAAAGGTCAAGTGACCGAGCAGCTAGATGGCGATATCGAGGACGCTGAATTGAGAGCTCTTATTGACAAGCTAACCCAGTCCATATCAGGAGCGGTTCAGGAACAGTTAGAGTCAATATTGGAGTCGGGCAATTATGAGGCGGCGATAGAAATGCTGAAACAGGCCATCGAACAGGAGCCTCAAAGTCAAATTTTACGGATTGATTTAGCCGATGTCTTGTTGATGGCCGATGAAGTCGAAGCAGGCAAGAGTGTGTTAAAAGATATTCCGCTTGATGCACCTGAGCGCAATCGGCCAGAAACTCGCTTAAGCATGATCGAAGAAGCGCAGGAACTTCGCACTTTATCTGATCTTCAAGAACTGCAGATAACAAACGAGAGTGATCTGAGTGTTAAGTACGAACTCTCCATCCGTTACGCCCTTCGCGGAGATTATGAGCTCGCCCTAAATCAAGCTTTAGAAATGCTCAAAATTGATAGGAGTTACCAGGATGATTTGGGGCGGACTACTATGTTGAGAATCTTTGATTTGAGAAAGAAAGGAGATCAGCTCGTAAGTCTATTTCGGCGAAAAATGTTTAATCATCTCCACTAGAAAACAACGATTTAAAAAGCGTCGTGCACTTAATCTAACAATATTTTTATTGGGCAATAAGCGGATTAGTGGGCAATCTCCCCGCGCTTATTGACTTAGCAAGTTAGTATTCACTAACCTTATGGCATTTGTTTATACACACGGATTTTGGGACTTTTGCTCGGCTCAAGAGGTTAGACCATAATCTTACTAAATCTGAAAAAATTTCTATAAGCATCTGAAAAATATAATAAAAATATACACTTTGCACTCTTTTGAAGCATTTCAAAATGATTCCGTGGTTTTTTCTGCACATTTAGTCCTAAAGTTATCCTCAAACTTATCCACAGGCTTCAGTTGGTGAATATGTGGCCTGAAAGCGATAATCTCGTATTGCCCAACTCCTGAAATTAGTGTTTACCCTAGTAGAGCGTTAGATCGGGATCTTGTCTGTCGCGTTTAAAGGGGTGTAACGTTGAAGAAGGCTGCGTAGGCAAGGATCGCCATATGTTAGGGCCGTTAATAGGTAGGATTTAATGGACGAATTAGAGAGCAAGGTTTCGGAATTTCGCGAAAAGGGGGTAGGTCATGTCAAAATCGGATTCACCGACATAGATGGAGTTATTCGCGGAAAATACGTTGATTTAGAAAAATTTTACAGCCTGCTAAAGAAGGGCGGCGGTTTTTGTGATTGTGTGTTGGGATGGGACATTAATGATCAGCTTTACGAGGGTTCTGATAATGGTTTCACGGGATGGCAGACGGGCTTCCCCGATGCTCAATACAGACTGATCGTGGAATCTGAACGATGGCTGGATGAAGAGAATTGCCCCTTCTTTCTGGCTGAATTCGAGGCGGATGGAGATCATCCTATTTGTCCGCGAACCCGATTAAGAAAAATATTGGAAGAGCTATCCGAAGCTGGTTTTTCTGTGTTATCCGGTTTTGAATATGAGTTTTTTGTATTCTCCGAAACTAGTTGGAGTGTTCGCGAAAAGGGGTATCGTGATCTGCGACCACTTACGCCAGGGAATTTCGGGTACTCAATCCTGAGAAACTCATCAGAGTCCAAGAACTTCTCGGGATTATTGGATTTTTGTCGTGCGATCAGGTGCGAGCTTGAAGGATTGCATTGTGAGACAGGTCCTGGGGTTTGGGAAGCGGCTCTGAAGGCCTCGTCGGGAATAGAGGCTGCCGACAGGGGGAGTTTGTTCAAAACTTTTTCTAAAGTTTATTTCCAGCGACAAGAACAGATAGCAACGTTTATGGCTAAATGGTCCATGGATTACCCAGGACAAAGCGGACATTACCATTTTAGTCTGCTTGACGACGCGGGAACAAATGTCTTTTTTGACGGCACGAAAGAGTCCAGTATCTCGGAGCTCCAACTTAACGCACTAGGAGGGCTCACGAAATACTTGCCCGTTTTCCTTCCAATGTTGGCTCCCACAATTAATAGCTACACCCGTTTGGTTAAAGGAGCTTGGGCACCCACCTCTTCCACTTGGGGTGTGGAAAATCGTACGGCGGCGATAAGAGTTATTCCCGGTAGTGCAACGAGTCAACGAATTGAATGTCGAGCAGGTGGTGCGGATGGCAACCCGTACTTGGCTGGTGCAGCAATCCTTGGAGCTGCCTTGCTTGGTATAAAGGAGAAATTGAGTCCAGGTAAGCCGATAATCGGAAATGCATACGAACAAGAAGATTCCTTACCCTCAGATCTTAAATTTCCGACCTCTTTGGCCGAAGCTGCAGATCTTTTCGAATCATCGAATCAGGCCAGAGACCTCTTTGGATCTGATTTTGTGGATCATTTTGTGATGACCCGAAGGTGGGAAGTTTCCGAATACCATCGTCATGTTAACGATTGGCAGCTAGGCCGATATTTTGAGGTGATTTAGTGGTCCATTATCGCTGGGCAATCCTCCAGGCCGACTCTGTTTTAGACAATTTTAGAGAGCAGCATGGTGACTATCCAAAAATGTTCGAAGATATGATCAATGAGGGAATAGCGTCTCATGAGTCTAAACTGAGAGCCTCTTTACAGACGTTTGACGTGCGTTTCGAACTTCCGGATTTTTTGGATTGTGATGGTTATCTTGTTACCGGCAGTCGACACAGCGTCTACGAAGACCTAGATTGGATAGTCGCTCTGGCGGGGTTCCTGAAGCGCGCCTTTGAAGCGCAGAAGAAAATTGTGGGAATTTGTTTTGGTCATCAGTTGCTAGCGCATTTTTTTGGTGGACGAGTTGGTCCATGTCCTTCTGGTTGGGCTGTGGGTGTTCGTGAAACACACCTTGTGCAGATTCCGACCTGGCTAAAGTCCGAGCAGCCTCGCCAGACCTTCAATCTTCTTTCCAGTCATAAAGATCAGGTAGAGGAGTTGCCTGACGGAGCCAGTATTTTTGCTAGGAACGATTTTTGCCCGATTTCAGGTTTTACTATCGGAGCGAGTGTGATGACGCTTCAAGGACATCCCGAATTTTCGAAAGACTACGCGAGAGCTTTGATGGATTACAGGCGAGATATCTTAGGCGTTGATTCACATGCTCAGGGTGTAGCCAGTTTAGAGCAACCAATTCATCGCTCCGAAGTTATAAGTTGGATTCTCAACTTTCTCACTGAGGATCATCCAGAGAACAATGTCGGATAAACCGCCTTATTCACTCTCCCGATTTTTAAGGAAGGCACGAGGGATCATAGAATCCAAAGATAGCTTAGGAAAGTTAATTTCTGATGCAAGAGAAAAGTTAAGGAACACTGCCTCTGAGAGAGTTGATGGATTCAAAGAAAAAGCTCTTTTGCTATTAGATCTATTACAATGCTATCGGAGAGGAGAGTATCGCGACGTCTCACCTAAGAGTCTGATCACAATCGTCGCAGGCATTCTCTACTTCCTGTTGCCGCTTGATTCACTTCCAGATTTTCTGTTCGGAATTGGTTTTATCGATGATGCGGCTATTATCGGTTACGTGGTTTCTGCGGTCTCTAGTGAATTAGAAGCTTTTAGTAGTTGGCTAAACGAAAAATCAGCGTTGGGAGACGATGAGCCCGTCGACTGACATAAATGTTACCGCAAGGACTGTTTCGCTTTTTTTATTCCTCGTCAGTTTCTACGTGTATGGCGAGGAGCCTATTACTACAGAACATCGATATAGCTATCAAGTTAGATTGTTGGGCCTTCCTCTCGGCGTCAACGCTACCGTACTGCGCAACGAAAGAGGTAATCTGGTCAGGATAAAAAGTGAAGTTAGGCACTTCTTAGCGATCAACAATCATGACTCGTATTTTGAATTAGATGATTGTGAGTATCGTTTTTTGCGATATTGGAATGCAGGCAAAAGCCTCGGCTACGAGTTCGATGACAAGATTGTCATTGATCATCGGTCGAGCAAAATCCGGTACCAAGGGTTCACAAAGAGGAGAGGATCTCGAGAGCGAGTGCCAGTCGACAAAGAATATGATCTCGATGGAGCGATATATGTTGACAAGCTCAGTCAGTTTGCAGCAATGGGATGCCTCATAAAAGGCGGTAAGAGTCAGTTCGAATTAAGTTATGTTGATGACTCAATCGGTCGATATCAATTCAATGTGGTTGAAAATAGTCGGACTCGACTAGGGGTTAACGAGTATTCCATTGCCCACGTTGTAGCTACGCCCTACGAATTCGCCGAAGGATCGGTACATACTCCCGTAAACTACTGGCTGATTGAAGAGTTGGGCTTCATCCCTCTCAAAATTCAGACAAAATTGAAGGGGCTTGGCCTGACCGTTGAGTTGATCGTCCAAGCCGAGAGCGACTAAAAGATTGCTGCAAAGACTGAGCTCGTTGGAGAAAGCCTCCATGGAATTAGAAGAAGTTTTGGGCCACCATGAGTAAATCTTTCGGAGGAGCACAGGAGGGAAGGATTATGAACTTTCATTTCGCAACGGCATGGGAAGTAGTAGCCCAAAGATATCCTAATCGACTTGCAACAATCGCAGATAACAAGTCTAGGACATGGCAAGAGTTTGAGAGGCGAGCCGCCTCTCTTGCTGCGCTAATGGAATCTCGCGGTGTGGGAGCGTACTCCAAGGCAGCCCTGTATTTGCACAATTCAAATGAATATCAAGAAGCTCAGTTCGCAATCTTCAAACTCGGAGCTTGCCCGATTAATGTCAATTATCGCTACAAAGCAGATGAACTGGCCTACCTTTTAGATAACTCGGATTCGGAGGTTGTTTTTTACCAGGCGTGTTATGCGATGCGCATCTGGGAAATTAAAAAGAGAGTACCGAAAATAAAGCTCTTTGTTCAGATCGACGACGGTACAGAAATGCTTCTCAAGGATTCTGTCGACTATGAGAAAGCGATTAGAGACCATCGACCTTTACCACCGATAGACCGGGATGCATCGAGCGTCTATATGTTGTACACAGGCGGAACAACAGGCATGCCGAAGGGGGTTATGTACCCGGCTTGCGATTTTGCACAGCTATGGATTTCTAACGGGGCTGCAGCGCGAGAGTTAGATCCGCCGGAATCGATGAGCGCTTACCCAGACTTTTTGGAGAAGATTGAGGAACCCCCTATAAGCCTACCGGCATGCCCTTTGATGCATGGCACCGGGATGTGGTTAGGCAGCTTCTTACCCATGATGATGGGAGGAACAGTTGTTACCACATCCAAACTTGGATTAGATCCCCATCTTTTGCTAAGCATGGTGGAACAGTACAAAGTAAGCTCACTCGTCATAGTGGGCGATGCTTTCGCAAAACCAATATTATCGGCGTTGGACGAAGCTCAATCTCGTGGTACGCCCTACGATGTTTCTTCTCTCCAGGGCATTGTCTCTAGCGGCGTTATGTGGAGTATGGAAACCAAGCAAGGCTTGTTACGACACAAAGACCTAATTTTATCGGACCATATGGGTTCAACAGAGGGTGGAATGGGAAGCTCCATAACGACGCGGGAGGGAATCAGCCAAACGGCAAAATTTGAGCTTAATGAGGGGGTTACTGTTATTACGGATGATGGTCGGATAGTAGAGCCTGGCTCGGGAGAAATGGGAAAAATTGCTACCTCTACTTTTGTCCCTTTGGGGTATTACAAAGATGAAGAAAAGTCTAAAGCGACTTTCAAAGAAATTAATGGGACTCGGTACAGCTTCCCTGGAGATTACGCGACTGTTGAAAAAGATGGTTCAATCACGTTATTAGGAAGAGGAAGCGTTTGTATCAACACGGCTGGTGAGAAAGTGTTTCCTGAGGAAGTGGAAGAGGCTATGAAGCGCAATGAAGAGGTCGTTGACTGTTTGGTAGTTGGTATTCCTGACGAAAGATTTGGTGAGCGAGTGATTGCAGTAACATCTCTAGATGAGGGTAGTGATCTGGACGACACATTGCTCATCGATTTTTGCAGAGAAAACCTAGCAGGTTATAAAGTGCCGAAACAGGTTCTCATGGTTGAACAGGTGCGTAGAGCGCCAAATGGAAAAGCCGATTATAAGTGGGCGAAATCGGAGGCATTGAAGGCTTTTGGAGAAAAATAATATTAATCAAAAGAATAATGAAAGTCGGCCGGGGCCTCTCAGTGGCGTAAGAGTTCTAGACCTGACGTCCATGATCTCGGGCCCCGTTGCGACAATGATGCTTGCTGATCAAGGGGCGGACGTAATTAAAGTTGAACCGCTGTCCGGTGATTTGGTGCGTGGTGCGGGCCCGAATAGATCGGGTATTACATCGATGTTTGTTTCTTCGAATAGATCAAAGCGAAGCCTTGCTTTGGATCTAAAAAAAGATGAAGGAAAAAAGGTTCTCATCGAATTGATTGCCGAAGCTGATGTGTTTGTGCAGAACTTTCGACCTGGAACAATCGCTCGAATGGGATTTGGTGAAGATTTTGTTAGGTCGATTCGAAGGGATATTGTCTATGTTTCGATAAGCGGTTTTGGTGACGAGGGGCCCTTTGCACATCAGAGGGTATATGACCCGGTCATTCAGTCGATGTCAGGTCTCGCAGCTATTCAAGCAGACGGTGAGACTGGTCGGCCGAAAATGATTCGCACGATAATTCCTGACAAGACGACAGCGCTCACCGCGGCCCAAGCTATTACCGCGGCGTTGTTTTCAAGAGAACGCTCGGGAGAAGGCCAACATCTGAAATTGGCGATGCTCGATACGATGGTTTCCTACCTCTGGCCAGAAGGTATGGCGGGACTAACCCTAGTCGGGAGAGAAGTCAAAGCGCAGCGTGCACAGATGTCACCGGATCTTATTTTTCAAACGACGGATGGCTACATTACAGCTGGTGCGGTAAGCGACAAGGAATGGCATGGAATGTGTCGTGCTCTTGGTCACGAGGAATGGATTAAAGATAAGCGATTTCTTACCATCAATGACAGAGGCATAAACGTAAATGAACGACTTAGTCTGACAGCACAGGTGATTGCTACAAATACAAGCGCATTCTGGCTCGAAAGATTGGATAGGGAAGGAGTTCCCTCTGGCCCAGTCTTATCTCGAGAGGAAGTTTTGGATCATCCCCAAGTGAAGATAAATGAGCTTGTCTCAGAATATGAACATCCTATCGCGGGCCGAATAAGACAGCCCAGGCCAGCTGCTATTTTTGACAAAACTCCCGCATTCATCCGGCGACACGCCCCAGGGCTAGGAGAGCACAATGGCGAAATCCTCAATGCCCTCGGCTATGACGACGCTCGGATTGAGGAATTACGAGAACTTGGTGTGATCGATACCGTTTAAATTCTTATCCTTTCGTTCTCTGGCACCACCAACTGAGATGAAGAACGGTCCTAAACATGCTAAGAGGGCCATTCCGGCGAGCAAACTAAAAGCAATTTGATATGAACCGGTAAAATCATATATGAGTGCAGCAGCGGGAGCCGCGAGCATCTGGAACGGTAATTCGACATAACGTAGTGCACCGGAGGCCGTCCCAAAACTTTTGCTTCCCAGAGAAGTAGATATGGCAAAAGTACGTAGCGGGGACATTCCTGAGTAGCCAAGGCCATATAGACAGGCCGCCAAAATCAGGAGTCTTTCCTCTGATACTGCTCCAAATAAGAGTAGCGCCAGAATTTGAAGGGAAAGTGCAGACCAAATGGTAATTCGAGCACCGAGAAAATCCGAAGCAATTCCAACGATTGGTTTTCCAAGAGCAGCGAACGCCGCTTGGGCAGATATGATGTACCAAACGGTCTGTAGTCCTATATCTTTAAGGTGCCCCACAAGGTGAAGCATTACGGCGCTCCAGATGCTCAGCATCGTTCCAAAGATGAGACCGATACTCCAAAATGCGGGGTTTTTCGCTAATTCTCCAAAACTCCAAACCCTGTTATCTCTCTCAAACAATTCCTCGGGCTGTGAACTCGTAATGGCATAGTGTCTGCCATCTCTAACCTCTTTAATCTCTTCCGGTTGATCAATAAAAAGTAACCAAACCACAGGTGAAAGTCCTAGAATCAGGACAAGGGCAAATACCTGGTAGGTTGTTTGCCACCCATAATTCGTTATGAGGCTCTCTACGACCGGTGGCATAGCGACCCCTGCGAGCGAAGCGCCTAAAACAGCAACTGAAACTGCTCTGCCTCTCCATTGATCAAACCAGTTAAGAATAGCTCTGTGGTGGGTGAATCCGCCCATGCAGATCATTCCAACCCCGAGCCCTATTGAGACGGCTATATAAAAAGCCAGGAGGCTAGACGCCTGTGATAGCACTAGATAAAAAAAACTGTTTACAACAATTCCTAGGAAGATAATTTTTTTGGGAGAGCCTTGATCTAGATACCTTCCGACCGCAGGTGAGATCAAAGCTCCGGTCATCGTGGCGAGAGAAAAGCCAAGTGATATGAAAAAACGGTTTCCACCGTCTAGTGCCTCTGCGAGTTCTGGAAGAAAAAAGCCCCGCGTATAGGAGAAAAAACCGGTTCCAAAAAACGTTAATAGCCCGGCGGCGAATACGATTGACCATCCATAGAAAATTTTCTCGTTAAGTCTCTTAGCTAGTTCTATTCTCACCGAGCTCTGATCGTCTTTCTTCCATGACAGAGATTATGAGGCTTCTCCAAGGGTAATTGAAAATAAATCGTTGAGCTGCCTTGGGTTCCCTGTACAGATCTAGGGGTAGGGATATAAACTTCTCATCCGTTTTGGTGAGATGAAGGAAAGCGAGGAGAAATCGATGGCAATGCAACACACGCCCCTATTGATGTCAAAAATAATCGATCGAGGTGCGAAGGTCGCTCCCTATGAAGAAATCGTCACCGCTACAGAAAACGGTGTGCGGCGTCAGACCTACAAAGAAACTCGGGATCGCGCTCACCAGTTGGCTCATGCCTTGGCAGAGGCAGGTATAGCAATTGGGGATCGAGTGGGAACCTTTATGTGGAATGGTTCACGCCACTTAGAGGCTTATCAAGCGTGTGCTGGTATGGGCGCGGTTTTGCATACGCTCAATATTAGGCTGAGCGAGAAGGATCTCGAGTACATAATAAATCACGCTGAGGATCAGATAATAATCGTCGATGCAGATATCTTACCCTTACTAGAAAAATTAGAAGGGAAGATGCCCACTGTGCGTCAAGTTGTGATTGCAACTGAAGAAGGATTTGAGGGTTGGTCTACTCAGCTTCCTAATGCCGTTGACTATGAGGATTTTATTAAGGATAAGCCGACCCACTATGAGTGGCCTGATATAGATGAAAATTCGCCTCTTGGGCTTTGCTATACCAGTGGAACTACTGGTAATCCAAAAGGGGTAGAGTACGAACATCGCTCGCAGTACCTGCATACCCTGGCATGCTCCATGACGGATTCCATGGCTTTGTCCGCAACGGATTCTGTTTGTGGCATCGTGCCAATGTTCCACGCGATGGGGTGGGGCATACCTTGGGTCGGACTGATGTTGGGATGTAAACAGGTCATGCCTCATCGGTTTATGGATCCGGCTAGGATATTAGACTTGATGGTTGCTGAAGATGTAACTGTTTCTGCTGGCGTTCCAACAATATGGCAAGGAGTCAAAGCGATTTATGAGGCAGAGCCAGCTAAATATGATTTATCCAAGCTATCACGTTTAACTTGCGGTGGAAGCTCACCTCCGCTGTCGTTAATTCGGTGGTGTTGGGATGCGCTTGGCGTGGAGATGATTCAGGGATGGGGAATGACCGAGACGTCCCCGCTCGCAACTCTATCTCGTCGGGTAATGAAGCGTTCGCAGCAGAGCATTAGTGATGATGCCCAATTCGAAAATGTGGCAAAGGCTGGGCAACTGATGCCCGGCCTGGAAATAGAGATTTTTGACGAAAACTTTGAACGGCTGCCCCACGATGGGGAAACCGTTGGTGAGATATTGATCCGTGGACCTTGGATTTGTTCAGAATATTTCAATAACCCGCAGCCGGATAAGTTTCATGACGGTTGGTTGATTACAGGGGACGTGGGGAAAATCGACCCAGAGGAATATCTGATCATCGCCGATCGATCGAAAGATTTGGTGAAGAGTGGTGGAGAATGGATTTCATCAGTCGACCTCGAGAACCACATCGTTGGCTTGGAAGGTGTTGCACAGGCTTGTGTCGTGGCCCAACCTCATCCGAAATGGGACGAGAGACCAGTGGCTTTGGTGGTTCTTGAGCCTGGTAAGGAAGTTTCCCAACAGGCGGTCTTGGAGCATTGCGAAGAAGTATTCGCAAAATGGCAATTACCGGATGAAGTTCTATACATAGACTCGATACCACTTACCTCCACGGGAAAAATGGATAAGAAAGTTGTTCGAGCTGATTTGGAGAGCCAGGACTACAAATTACCAGATTTAAGAGAGGCTTAATTAAATTAGAGAGTCCTTTTTTATGACGCAGAGATGGCAAGCGCTCGTGAGATTTGGGCAAAAGATAAAGAACTCTCTCGTTGCCAAGTATTGAAGGCATCCTGAACTGAGGCTAAAGCTGATTTGCTGGTGGGCGCTTTATCTATAACGCCGCAAGACATCAGCGCGTTGCAGACATCTAGTGTCAGTAGCGGTGCGTCAAATCCCACAAATCTGAGAAAGTATCTTCCTGTTTGACCCCCCAGACGGGAGCCATTGTTCTTTAGATACTCCCATAAAGACACGAAGTCATTATCGGGCCATTGGCTTAGAAATGACGAAAAAGAACCATAGTCGTCGCGCAAATAGAAGATTAACTGAGCGTTTGATCTAACGCTCTCAATTTTCTTTCTGTGTCTAACTATTCGAGTGTCTTCTGCCAACTTGTCGATTTCCTCTTCTGAGAGCATTGCGCATTCAGTAACGTCGAATTCGTTAAAAGCGACGCGGAACCCGGGCCATTTCTTTTCGATAATCTTCCAAACGAACCCTGACCTAAAAACACACTTCGCCATCTCCTCTAAAAAATCAGAGTCTGATAGCTTCTTGTACCCGTCTGTTTTAGAAAGGGGTTCGAGCAAACGCATTAATGCTGTGTCACCACCTGTTTTGTCTGCGGCTCTCTTTCTTATTGAGTCAAACGTTCTCAAAACCTTTGGTAATGCAAATAGATCTAGTTGCCAGTCTCAAATAGGAGTGTATCCATAAGAGCATTTTCGGAGTGATCTTTTACGAAGCTTTTCGCTCGAAGTATTGCGTTTTCGCGAACATCCATATGATAAAAACTGTAATCATAGTAGTGATAGTTCCCAGGACCAAAGGGCATGATGGAATATCTTTCAGACTTGGTTTCTTCCACGAGAAGCGTTCCATTTTTGCACTGTGCTCCAACTATTGATTGGTCCAAAGTATTGCCGTTGGCGAAAGAGATACTCCCTTTATTTTCGCCAGCGCTCACTTTTTGCTCGTCCGTGGTCCAGCTTATGGGATTAACGCAGATATCTCCTGGCTGGCCGAGAACGATTCCTGCATCGGAGGTATTTGCGTTCCAGGATACTTGACAGTTAGTTTGTTCTGCTGCCTCGCAAATCGGTATACCATTGGAGCCGTCTATGGAGAACCCGACGGGATATGCTGCCACTAACATTTTTTGAAGTTGGGTGCCTGCGATCTCCTCCCTTAATAGGCGGTCAACGTGGAAAGAGCCTTGGCTGTGGCCAGCAATAATAAAAGGTTTGTCCCGGTTGAATGCTTCTAGGAAGTACTCAAAAGCACTCTTGATATCTTGGTAGGCAAGGTCAAGTGCGCGACCTCCATCTCCCTCGAGATCCTGAAAGCTGAACAGAGTAGCCTGACGATATCGAGGCGCATAAACGTTGCAGCATCCATTGAAAATACTAGCTTGGTCGCGCATGACCCATTCATCTGTACGTTCGTTGGTCGCCTCGCTATCCAGTGGCTGATTCCAATGTTCTGAACTGACATAAGTGGTCGGGTGAACGAAAAAAATATCGACCGCTGCCTCTCCTTGCATATGAGCTTCTACACCATTGGGCGTTATGTCGGAGGCATCATCCTGACTGGCCATGGCAGCCCAGTAATATGCATCAGCATAATCCGGAGCTTTTGGTCTTTCGTCTTCCTCAAATGTCAGACTTGGGGCCATAAAAGCCATCATGGCGATCATGCCAATTTGGCCTCTGAATATGAAAGCAAAAATTGCGGTTATTCCGATGAAGACTGTCAGACCGATTAACACTTTTTTCATCTAAACACGCCCTCTATCGTTTATATTCCATAGCCTTTCCACAAGGTCCACTCAGCATTTTACCGTTTTCATATCGAAGATGCCCGTTTACCAATGTCGCTGAAACTTCGTTCGCAAAGTGATGGCCAGAAAATGGACTCCAGCCGCATTTGCTGAGGATTTCCCGGTCCGATTCTTTGTTTGAGGGCGATATCAGAACCAGGTCCGCATAATAACCCTCCCTCAGGAATCCTCGCT